>JAIFKS010000132.1 GCA_020049465.1 bacterium
AAATGGAAGCAGTTCTGCGACGACCTGCTTGCGATGGGCGCGCCGCTGTCCGTCATCACCAATCTGGGCCGCAAGTACGACGACGCCGAGATCGACACGCTGTCCCGCTTCACACTGATCCAGATAAGCCTCGACACGGCCGACGAGGAGCTGTTGAAGCGCATCCGTCGCAAGGTCGACCTGAGCCGCATCCTGACCAACATGACGAAGATCCGTCTGCGCGCCCTGCTGACCGCGCGGCAGCCGCCCGTTTTCTCCTTCAGCTGCGGCCTGTACGACAAGAGCCTCCCGCGCATCGTGGAGTTCGCCGGCCTGGCCGTCACCATGGGCGTGCGCAACATCACGTTCTGGAACCTGATGAAGTACCCGGACGTGCCCGGCGCCGAAACCGTGCGGCCGCTGAGCGAACTCAGCGACGAGGAACTGCGGCACGGGCTGGCCTGCTTCGACCGGGCCATGCAGATCCTGGCGATGTACCGCATCAACGTCGCGGTGGCGGGCGGGTTCATCGAGCCGCTGCGCGCGCGGGTGAACCAGGCGGCGGGCGTGGCCTGAGCCGGGCCCGGTGAAGGGTCCAGGGTCCCGAAATCGGGAGCCGTTCACTCCCCTCAATGCTATCATGGCTGCTTCGCCGGTCGGGCCCCCCGCCCCCGGCGCAGTCCCCCGTTCAGGAGCGGCCATGAATCCCGGCGATCGCATCGCGCACTACGAAGTCGTGGGCCCCATCGGCAGCGGCGGCATGGGCGAAGTCTACCGCGCCCGCGACACGCGGCTCGAACGCGAGGTCGCCCTGAAGGTGCTGCCCGACGACCTGGCGGGCGACCCCGAGCGGCTGGCCCGCTTCCGCCGCGAAGCCAAGCTGCTGGCTTCGCTGAACCACACGAACATCGCCGCGATCCACGGGCTGGAAGAGGACCAGGGCCGCCTGGTGCTGGCCATGGAACTGGCGCCGGGCGAGACGCTCGAGGCCCGCCTGGCCCGCGGCCCCATGCCGGTCGACGCCGTCCTGTCCATGGCGCTGCAGATGGCTGCCGGTCTGGAAGAGGCGCACCAGAAGGGCATCGTCCACCGCGACCTGAAGCCGGCCAACGTGAAGCTGGGTCCCGAAGGACAGGTCAAGATCCTCGACTTCGGTCTGGCGCGCGCCTACCAGGGCGACGAGAGCGGCGCCGAAGGCAACCCCGACGCCTCGCCCACGCTGACCGCGGCGATGACCCGCAGCGGCATGATCATGGGTACCGCCGCCTACATGAGCCCCGAGCAGGCGCGCGGCCATGAAGTCGATGCGCGCACCGATATCTGGGCCTTCGGCGTCATCGTCTGGGAGCTGCTGGCCGGCAAGCGCCTGTTCGCCGGCCAGACCGTCAGCGACACGCTGGCGTCGGTGCTGCGCAGCGACCCGGACTGGACGGCCCTGCCGGCCGACCTGCCCCCCAGCCTGCTCCAGTTACTGCGCCGCTGCCTGCAGCGCGACCGCCGGCAGCGGCTGCACCACATCGCCGACGCGCGCATCGTGCTGGAGGAAATCCAGCGCGACGGCACCTCGGCGCACATCACCGCCTCGGGCGTGCATGCGGCCGCAGCCGCGCGCGGGTCCGCCGGCCGCGCCGCGCGCCTGGGCTGGATCGCGGCCGCGGCGCTGGCCGTCGTCGTGGCCGTGCTCGGGTTCCGGACAACCGGGCGCGACACGCAGGCGCCCCCGCGCCCGGTCCACTTCGATCTGGTCGTGCCGCCCGGCATGTGGATCTCGGCGCAGCGCCAGATACTGGTCGTCTCGCCGTCCGGCGATGCCATCGTGGTGGGGTTGAACGACGCGACCGGCCGCCGGCTGTACCTGCGCCGGCTGGACGACCCGGAGCTGCGTCCCATCGGCGGCACCGAGGACGCCTCCACGCCCTTCTTCTCACCCGACGGTCGCTCGGTTGCCTTCACCCAGGACGGGCGGCTGAAGAGGGTCGCGCTGGACGGCGGCTCGCCGACCGACCTCTGCCCCAGCGAGTGGGGCGGCGGCACCTGGCTGGGCGACGACATCGTCTTCACCCGCAGCTACGCCGGCGGACTGGACAAGGTCCCGGCCGCGGGTGGCGCCGTGCAGGCCCTCTCCGAACCCGACCCCGCCACCGGCGAACTGGGCCACTGGTGGCCGCAGGCGCTGCCGGGCGGCGAGTGGATCATCTACACGAGCTGGAACACACCCATCGAGAAGGCGCGCATCATGGCCTTTTCGCAACGGAGCGGCGAGCACAGGGTGCTGGTCGAAGGCGGCGCCCACGGCCGCTGGAGGCCCACCGGACACCTGGTCTACGTGCGCGACCGCAAGCTGATGGCCGTGCCTTTCGACCTCAAGAAGATTGCCGTGACCGGCGCGCCGGAAGCCGTCCTCGAGGACATCTACCTGAACCCGAACGACGGGTACTCGAATCTGTCGTTCGGCGCCGACGGCACGCTGGTCTATGCGCCGGCGTCGGTCATGGAGGCGCCGGTCGAGATCGCCTGGATCGACCGTGCGGGCCAGGTCACGCCGACCGGCTTTCCGAACCGCCGTTATGAAACGCCGCGACTGTCGCCGGACGGACGGCGCGTGGCGGTGGCCATCACGGACCAGGAGAACCGCGATGTCTGGATGCACGAGTTCGAACGCGGCACCTGGACGCGCTTCACCTTCTCGCCGACCAGCGACTTCAATCCGGTGTGGTCGGCCGACGGCCGCACCATCTACTACAACGGCGAAGAGCCGCAGTTCACCATCTACGAACGGCCGGCCGACGGATCGGCCGACACGAAACTGCTGGTGAAGGAGCCCGTCGACACGAACCCGTCCGGCGTGTCGCCCGACGGCCGCCTGCTGGTGTTCACGCGCGCCGACGTCGGGAGCGACAGCGACATCTGGGTCCAGCCTCTGGACGGGTCCGGACCGGCGCGGCAGATCCTGTTGACGAAGTTCACGGAGAACATGGGCGTGGTGTCGCCCGACGGCCGCTGGCTCGCCTACGTCTCGAACGAGAGCGGCAGGACCCAGGTCTACGCGATGCGCTTCCCCGACGGCGGCGCGCGCCTGCAGATCTCCCTCGAAGGGGGCACCGAGCCGTACTGGTCGCCGCGCGGCGACGAACTGTTCTTCCGCGAAGGCTCGGCGCTCCTGGCCGCCGCGGTCGATCTGAAGGCGACGAGTCCCGACGGGCTGGCCGTGGGCCGGCCGCGGCAACTGTTCTCCGGGCCCTTCGACAACAGCTTCTACGGCGCGGGCTACCAGCCGTCGGCCGACGGCCAGCGCTTCCTGATGATCCGCGTGCCGGACGAATCGAAGCCGCGCACGCTGCGCGTGGTGCTACACTGGTTCACGGAACAGGGCGGCGGCAACTGACCCGAGCCGTGCAGGGGGAATCCCGTGGGCATGCGCATCGCCATCGTCGGCTCGGGCATTTCCGGGCTGACCGCGGCCTGGCTCCTGAACCGGCGCCATGAGATCGTCGTCTTCGAGGCCGACGACCGGGTCGGCGGGCACAGCCACACCATCGAGGTGCAGGACGGTGCAGGTCGCCATGGTGTAGACACCGGCTTCATCGTCTACAACCGCCGTACCTACCCCGGCTTCTGCCGCCTGCTCGATCAGCTGGGCGTCGAGACCCAGCCCAGCGACATGGGGTTCAGCTTTCGCGACGATGAAGAGAACCTCGAGTACGCCGCTCCCGAACCTTGGCGCGTGTTCGCCCAGCCGCGCAACCTGGCGCGACCGGAATTCTGGCGGATGCTGCGCGACATCCGGCGCTTCTACCGCGAGGCGCCGCGGCTCCTGGAAGCGGCCGACGAAGGCCTGACCCTGGCCGCCTGGCTGGAGCGAGAGAACTACTCCCGCGCGTTCGTCGAGCACCACCTCTATCCCGTGACGGCGGCCATCTGGTCGAGTCCCCATGCCGGCATGGGTGAATTCCAGGCCGCCGCCCTCGTGCGCTTCTTCCGCAACCACGGCCTGCTGGCGCTGGCCGGCCGGCCGCGCTGGCGCACCATCACCGGTGGTTCGCGGCGCTATGTGGAGAAACTGACGGCCCCGTTCGCGGGGGCCATCCGCACCGGCTGCCCGGTCCTGCAAGTCGAGCGCGCCGAAGACGGCGTCATCGTCCGCACGGCGACGGCCGGGCCCGAGCGCTTCGACCACGTGGTGCTGGCCTGCCATGCCGACCAGGCGCTGGCGCTGCTCGCCGAGCCGACCGCACGCGAGCGCGAGGTGCTCGCGGCCTTCCCCTACGCGCCGAACGAGACCGTGCTGCACTCGGACCCGGGGCAGATGCCGCGACGACGCCTGGCCTGGTCCAGCTGGAACTACCACCGTCGGCAAGGCTCCCGGGAACGCATCACGATGACCTACTGGCAGAACCGGCTGCAGCGGCTCCCGACGCGGACGCCCTGGTTGGTGACGCTCAACGGGAGCGAGGCAATCGATCCCGCCCTCGTGCACAGCCGCCTGCTCTACCACCACCCGCAGTTCGACGCGCGCGCCGTGAGCCTGCAGCCGGCGGTCGCGGATCTGGACGGCACGCTGCGCACGTGGTACTGCGGCGCGTACTGGGGCTACGGATTCCACGAGGACGGCGTGCAGAGCGGTCTGCGCGTGGCGCGCGCCTTCGGAGAGGAACTACTGTGAGCCCGACACACAGCGCCGTCTACGAGGGCCCGGTGACGCACAGCCGCCTCCGCCCGCGCCCGCATGCGTTCCGCTACCGGCTGCGCATGTTGTACGTCGACCTGGCCGAGTTGCCCGGCGCGCTCGACGGCCACCGGCTGTGGTCGGCGCGGCGCCCGGCCCCCGGCTGCTTCCGGCGGGCGGACTATTTCGGCGACCCCGCTCTGCCTCTGGACGAGGCCGTGCGCCGCGAGGTGGCCCGGCTCGGAGGCGAACGCCCCGCGGGGCCGATCCGGCTGCTGACCCAGGCCCGGTACTGGGGCTGGTGCTTCAATCCCGTCAGCTTCTACTACATTTTCGCGCCCGAAGGCCGCACCCTGCGCTGGGTCCTGGCCGACGTCACGAACACGCCGTGGCGCGAACGCCACGCCTATCTCCTGGGGCCTTTCGAGGGCGAGGATCCCGCGGAAGGCTGGCGTCCGACCTGCCCCAAGGCGTTCCACGTCTCGCCGTTCATGGGCATGGACCTGGAGTACCGCTGGCATCTGTGGACGCCGGGCGAACGATTGCGCGCCGTCATCGAGAACCACGACGCCCAGGGCCGGCTGTTCACGGCGGCGCTGGCCCTCGAACGGCATCCCCTGGATGCCCGCCAGTTGGGCCGAATGCTCTGGGGCCACGGGTGGCCCACCCTGGCGGTCGTGGGTGGAATCCACTGGCAGGCGCTGCGACTCTGGCTTAAACGTGTGCCGTTTCATCCGCACCCCGGCGCCACGGAGCAGCCATGACCCCGACGACGGCCACGACCACCGCCGCGCCCCTGACCCGCTGGCAGCGGACCTGCCGGGGCCTCCTGCTGCGCGCCCTCGCCTCGCTGCGCGAGGGCCGCGTGGTCGTGCGCGACGACGAAGGCGCCTGGACGCTCGGGCGTGTGACCGACGATTGCGCGCTCGCCGCCGAACTGCGGGTCACCGACGGCGCCTTCTACCCCGCCGCGCTGTTCGAGCAGAGCGCCGGCGTGGGCCGCGCCTTCATGGCCGGCTGGTGGCGGTGCGACGACCCGGTGGCGCTGATCCGCATCCTGGCCCGCAACGAGGATGCCCTGCGACGCTGGACCGCCCCCGCGCTCAGCCTGCTGGCGCCGTGGCACCGCTTCGAGCTCTGGCGGCGGCGCAATACCATCGGGCACGCACGGCGCAACATCGCCGACCACTACGACCTGGGGAACGACTTCTTCGCGGCCTTCCTGGACCCGTCGATGACCTACTCGTGCGCCGTGTTCGAAGACGGCGACGACGATCTGGCCGCGGCGCAGCGGGCCAAACTGGACCGCGTCTGCCGCAAGCTGGACCTCGGTCCGCAGGACCACGTGCTGGAGATCGGCACCGGCTGGGGCAGCTTCGCCGTGCACGCCGCGAAGCACTACGGCTGCCGCGTCACCACCACCACCCTGAGCGCCGAGCAGGCCCGACAGGCCCGCGAACGCGTGGCGAGGCACGGGCTCGAAGCGCGCGTCACCGTGGTCGAGCGGGACTACCGCGAACTGGACGGTCTCTACGACAAGCTGGTGTCGATCGAGATGATCGAGGCCGTGGGGACGCAGTACTACGGCGCGTTCTTCCGGCGCTGCAGCGAACTGCTGCACCCCGAGGGCGCCATGCTCCTGCAGGCGATCGTCGTGGACGACCGCCACTACGCGCACGATGCCCGCCACGTCGACTACATCAAGCGCTACATCTTCCCGGGCGGCGTGCTGCCTTCGCCCGCGGTCATCGCCGGACACGTGGCCCGCGACACGGACTTCCAGGCGGCCCACCAGGAGGACCTGACCGCGCACTACGCGGAGACGCTCCGTCACTGGCGCCTGCGCCTGGCCGAAGCCCGCCCCGCGCTGCTGGCCGCCGGTCGCGACGAGGCGTTCCTGAGGGCCTGGGAGTTCTACTTCCTCTACTGCGAGGGCGGCTTCCGCGAACGGCGCGTCGGCCTGGTGCAGACGCTGCTGGTCAAGCCCCGCTGCCGCTCTCTGCCGCTGCTGCAGCCGGTGGCGGCTCCCTGGCCCGCTGCCGCGCGCTGCGCCGGTGCCGGTCATGGGTGAGGTCCTGCGGCTCCTGGGCCTCGGCTGGGCTCTGGCGGCGCTGGTGATGTTGGCGCTGTGGCTCCTGCAGCGGCGCACCGGCAACGCCGGCGTGGTGGACGTCGGCTGGGCCGGCGTGACCGGCGCCCTGGCGGTGCTCTGCGCCGTGATGGGTGACGGAGACCCGACGCGGCGCCTCGTGCTGGGACTTCTGGGCGCGGCCTGGGGCGGGCGCCTGGCCTGGCATCTGCTGCGCGACCGCGTCCTGGGCCGGCCGGAGGAAGGCCGCTACGTGACGCTGCGGCGGCAGTGGTCGCCCCACGCCGACCGCGCGTTCTTCGTCTTCTACCAGGCCCAGGCGCTGGCGGCGGTCGCACTGTCGCTGCCGTTCGCGCTGGCGGCGTCCGCGAACGTGCGCTTTCCCGGCCCGGGCGATCTGGTGGCCGCGATCCTGGTCGTCATCGGCGTGGTCGGCGAAACCGTGGCCGACCGCCAGCTCGCCGCCTTCAAGCGCGACCCCGCCGGCCGGGGCCGCACCTGCCGGCGCGGGCTGTGGCGTTATAGCCGGCATCCGAACTACTTCTTCGAGTGGATCCTCTGGTGCGGCTTCGGCTGCCTCGGCCTGACCGGCCCCTGGGGCTGGACCGGCCTGCTGGCGCCGGCGATCATCCTCTATTCCATCCTGTGCGTGACCGGCATCCCCCCCACCGAGGCCCAGGCCCTGGCCACCCGCGGCGAGGACTACCGGCGCTACCAGCGCACGACCAGCCCCTTCATCCCCTGGCCGCCGCGCAAGGAGTCCTGATGTGGTACCAGCCCATCCTGGACCGCGACCTGGTGCCCGACGCGGTGATCCGCCGGGCGATCCGCCAACGCTGCCGCGAACGCCTGCGGCGTGAGCGTGAGCGCAGCGACCGGCCCGCCTTCGTCGCCGAACTGCGCGCCAGCCCCATCGCCCTGCACACCGACCTCGCCAACGAGCAGCACTACGAGCTGCCGCCCGTCTTCTTCGGGACCGTGCTCGGGCCGCGCCGCAAGTACAGCTGCGGCCTGTGGGAAGGCCCGGCCACGACGCTGGCCGAGTCCGAGGAAGCCATGCTCGCGCTCACCTGCGAGCGGGCGCAGCTGCGCGACGGCCAGCGCGTGCTGGACCTCGGCTGCGGCTGGGGCTCGTTCGCCCTGTACGCGGCGCGGAAGTATCCCGCGGGCTCGATCGTGGCCGTCTCCAACAGCCGCGACCAGGGTCGCTTCATCCGCGCCAAGGCCGAGCGCCTGGGCCTGCGCAATCTCGATGTGCTCACGAACGACGTGAACGACTTCCGCCCCGCGGGCCGCTTCGACCGCGTGGTCTCGATCGAGATGTTCGAGCACCTGAAGAACTACGAACAGATGCTGCGCCGCATCGACGGCTGGCTGGAAGCCGACGGCCTTCTGTTCGTGCACATGTTCGTCCACCGCGAGCTCGCCTACCACTACGAGAGCGAAGGCCCGGACGACTGGATGGCCCGCCACTTCTTCACCGGCGGCACCATGCCGGCGCACGACCTGCTGGAACACTTCGACGAGCGCCTGTGTGTGCGCGAAAAATGGCGCGTCGGCGGCCTGCACTACGCGCGCACCTGCGAAGCCTGGCTGGCGCAGATGGACGCCCGTCGCGACGAGGTCCGCGCCATCCTGGCCGACACCTACGGCGCGGACCAGACGACCCGCTGGTGGGTGCGCTGGCGCGTGTTCTTCCTGGCCTGCGCGGAGATGTTCGCGTACGGCGGCGGCGAGGAGTGGTTCGTGGGGCACTATCTGCTGGGTAGGCGGGATTGAAAGTGGTTCAGGCGCGCGAAGGAGGTGGCGGGTTGGGGGCCCGCGACTTGCGCCGGCGCAAGTTCGGATCAGCGCGCCCGCACGGCCGCGGGCTTGTACCTTTTGCGGGCCGGCATGGCGCCGGTCACCGCAGCCCCTCCACGAGGAACAGGTTGTTGAGCCCGCGGTAGACCGAGTAGAAATAGACCTCCCCGTCCCGCACGATCAGCGGCCCGTAGGTAAAGTGCGCCCCGGTGGGGTCCGAGAGTCGGATTTCCTTCCAGAGTACGCTCTTGCCGGTTGCGAGTTCGAAACGCATCACGCGCATAACACTGCCGACGCGGGAAACCACGACGAACAACGACTTGCCGTCCCTTGTCCAGGCCACAGGCATCTGTCCCGGAAGCAACCCATGGATGGGCTGTGGTTCACCACCCGCGACAGGGATGATGACCGGACCCCCATTCGACCGTGCAACGACCCGCGTGTCGTCCGGCGAGATGCACTGGCCCGAGCCTTCAACCCAGATACCCTCGGGCGAGATGGGTCGCGGTGGGCCGCCGGCAAGGTCCTGGACGTAGAGCCTGGGCGGACGATCGGCCACGGACCCACCCAAGAGAATCCTCTTCCCGTCGTGGAAGAAGCCTGCCGACTGCGGTCGGTCCATCGGCCCCCTGGGCAGCGTCCGTCTTTCGCCGACACCAGTGGGAATCAGGGTGGCCGTGCTTTCTTCCCACGCGAGGACCCAGGCGCCGTCCGAAGACATTTCATTGAGGCCCAGACGGGCGTTCATCCGCATGGGGAGGCTTCCATCCAAGCGGCGCAGCAACATCGACGTTCCGACGCTACCGCCCGCGGAACATTCGCCGAAAAGAAGCATCGTGCCGTCCGCGCTGAGATCACACGTCATACTGCCGTCGAGCCACGAATAGGACTGTTCAGCACTGTCGCCGAGAGCACATCCCCAGATTTCGGACGTCACGGTACCGCTCAGCAAGAGGACGCGCCCATCCCGGCGAACATCCATCAGATCGAGTGAGGTCGTGCTGTTCAGAATCGTCCGAACTTTACCGTCGAACGAGACCGCCCGCAGCGATTTCCAGCCCCAGATGTCCCCGCCTGTGAACCAGATCTCGGAACCGTCTGGGGACCAGAACGCCGTCGCCACGGTGGCGCGGCCCACGCCTGGACGATCCGCCAGAGTCGTCGTACGGCCGGATCTGTCGGCCGTCATGATCGAGCCCCCCGTGCCACCCTGATGTGGCCAGTGCGCGAACGCAACCCGATCACCTTCTTGAGAGATGCGAATTCCCCTGATCCACCCTGAAGTCTTGAAAAGCACGTTGCCCACCGGGTATTCGACTCGTTCCTGCCCGTCGGCTGCCCGAACGACGGCAAAACTCTTGCCGTCAGGGCTCCAATCGGCGGCCAGGACGCCTTCCAGAACCGGACGTGGCGTGCCACCGCTGATGGGCATGGTAGCGAGGGTCGCAATGTTTCCACCCGACTCACGGAGCGGTTGGGGCGATTGCAGGAGAATAGCAACCTCCCCGCCTCGGATGCCGACGACCGAAACATTGCGCAGCCCGAGCGACGTGACGCCCGGCGCATCGATGCGCGTGCTGAACAGCTCCGATTCGCAGTCGCCCCAGCGCGCACTGTAGATGACGCTGTTGCCATCCGGGGTGAAGCGCGCGCTGCCGACCGCTCCCTTGCCGAAGCTCAGTTTCTGGAATGTGGGCGCGGCCGGCATCGAGGGCCGCAACCGGTAGCCTGCTCCAGCCGCAAGAATGACAAGGGAAAGCACCCCCACGACCAGCCATCGCGACGACGGCCGGCGGCGACCCGCCTTCACCGGTATCGATTGTCCCGACCCCAGGCACGACTCGAAGTGGAACGCCAGGTCGCCCGCACTCTGGAATCGCTCCTGCGGACTCTTTTCCAGGCACCGCCGCACGATCGCCTCGACGTTGGCCGGAATCTCCTTTCCCGGCACGCTCAGCGGCGGCGGATCCTCGTGCAGGATGCGGTGCCCCGTGTCATAGAACGTATCGCCCGGGAACGCCCGCCTGCCGGTCAGCAACTCGTAAACGATGGCGCCCATCGCGAACAGGTCGGCCCGGTGGTCCGCCGGCGTGCACCGCACCTGCTCCGGCGCCATGTAGCCCATCGTGCCGAAGGCCACCCCCGTCCCGGTGGCGGTCATCGTGGCGGCTTCTTCGCCGGCCGGCGCCAGCAGGTCGGGCCGGGTCAGCTTCGCCAGCCCGAAGTCCAGCACCTTGACCCGGCCGTCGTTGGTCAGGAACAGGTTGTCGGGCTTGAGATCGCGGTGGACGATGCCTCGTTCGTGCGCGGCGGCCAGCCCATGCGCGGCCTGGGCCGCGTAGTCGATGGCCTTGCGCGCGGGAATGGGCCCGCGCTTCAACCGCGCGCGGAGCGACTCGCCCTCCAGCAACTCCATCACCACGAAGGGCGAGCCCTCGTGCGTGCCGATGTCGTGGATGGCGCAGACGTTGGGATGGTTCAGCGCGCCGGCGGCGCGGGCTTCCTGCTCGAAGCGGCGGATGCGGTCGCGGTCGCGCGCGAGGTCGCCGGCGATGACCTTGAGGGCGACGTCGCGGCCCAGGCGCGTGTCGCGCGCGCGGTAGACCTCGCCCATGCCGCCGGCTCCCAGCGGGGCGATGATCTGGTAGGGGCCGAGGGCCGTGCCGGTCGGCAGCATCGACGGTCTCCTCCCGTGCGGGGCACTGGAGGGCGATGGCGTCATTATACACCGGGGCGGAAGAGAATCCATAGGTTGGCGTGCGTACCGGTCCTTGGCCGGGGACTCGAACCCGGCTGCGCGGCGTCCCACTGATCGTCGATCTAACCTTATTTATCCCTAGCGATTACAGATATTTTGCGCTGTGTTTTTTGCGATACGCAGGCGCACATCCTCCTCCTGGAAAGGCGTGCCTTCCATGGCCGCCCTCATCGTGCCCAAGTTCAGCGAAGGCGAATGCGCGGTTGCCGCGGTCGTGACCAACCGGGGCGAGCGGCAACTTGCGCCGGCGCAAGTCGGGGCGGCGCAAGTCGGGGCGATGCAAGTCGGGGCGGCGCGATTTGCACAGGGGTGAAGTTGCCCGTGCGTCCGTATTCGGGAAGCGGGCCGCGCAGAGCTGCTCCAACTCCCGGCAATCATTGATTCCGTGCGTGAATCACGGATCACACCCACGACAACACAGGTGCCCGCATTTGAAATGCGCCACTCGTTCCCGTACGGCCCCTTGAACGTCTACTTGACCAACGTCAACCGCTGCATGTCGTGCAGCGCATCCGCGTCGATTCTCGCGCAATAGGTCCCCGACGCGACCGCCGCTCCTCGCTCGTCCAAGCCGTCCCATGTCACTTGATGGTCTCCGCCGGACAGATGCTCATTCACGAGCGCGCGGACGAGCCGGCCACGAAGATCGTAGATGGACAGCCGCACGTGCCCGGGCCCCGTGAGCACGAAGCGAAGCGTCGTCAGCGGGTTGAACGGGTTCGGGACGGCGTCGCTCAGCAGCACGACTGGCTGCGGCCGCCCGTGGGAGGGCACGGCGGCGGGGGTGGGTTCGTGCCAGATGCCGACGCAACCCGAGAGCTTGGCGCCTGCTTTCAAGAAAATTCCCCCGGTGCACAGACCGCCGTCCCCGTCGACGGTCAGGGCGAACACAGCGCCGTCCACGCCGGAGCCGAGCGCTGACCAGGCAGCCCCGTCCCATTTGGCGATGCCGGAAGCCGGCACACCATCGGCGGTCGTGAAGGCTCCTCCGGCGTAAAGAACCCCGTTCCCGTCGACGGCCAGGGCGAGCACGTTCCTGTCCATGCCTGAGCCAAGCGCTGACCAGGCAGCCCCGTCCCACTTGGCGATGTGGGCAGCAGGCATGCCTCCGGCGGTCGTGAAGTCACCTCCGGCGTAGAGATTGCCGCCCCCGTCGACGGCCAGGGCGTATACGTCGTAGTCCATTCCCGTGCCGAGCGCGGACCAGACAGCCCCATTCCACTTGGCGATGTTGGAAGCAGGCACAATCCCGGCGGTCGTGAACCGTCCGCCGGCGTAGAGATTGCCGCTTCCGTCGACGGCCAGGGCCGACACACCGCCGTTCACTCCCGAACCAAGTGTCGACCAGGACGCCCCGTCCCACTTGATGATGTTGTAGGCACCTCCGGCGTAGAGATTGCCGCTCCCGTCGACCGCCAGCGCATAGACGGCATCCAACGCTCTCTTTCCCGAGCCGGGTGTTGACCAGGTCGTCCCGTCCCACCTGACGAGGCCAAAAGATCCGTAGATCGGGGGGTTGCCTCCGGCCCAGAGATGGCCGCTCCCGTCGACGGCCAGGGCTTCGACGATATTGGCCGTCCCCGAGCCGAGCGCTGACCACCTGGTCCCGTTCCACTTGGCGACATGCGAAGCGAACACTCCGCCGGCGGTCGTGAACCGTCCCCCGGCGTAGAGATTGCCGTTCCCGTCGACGGCCAGGGCCGCCACGGATTGGTTCATCCCTTCGCCGAGCACCGACCAGGCCGCCCCGTCCCACTTGACGATGAAGGGGTTGCCCCAACCGCTGATCGTGAGTACGCCCCCGGCGCAGAGATTGCCTGCCCCATCAACGGCCAAGGCATACACGTATGTGAAGTGTTCCGTGCCCGGGCCCAGCGCTGACCAGGCAGCCCCGTTCCATTTGGCGATGCAAGTGACCGGCGTGCCGCCGGCGTAGTAGAATTCGCCCCCGGCGTAGATAGAGCCGTTTCCGTCGCAGGCCAGGGCCACCACGCGATTGCTCATTCCCGAACCAAGCTCTGACCAGCCGGCCCCGTCCCACTTCGCGATCATGGAAGCGATCACACCTCCGGCACCCGTGAAGAGCCCCCCGGCGTAGAGGTTGCCGTTCCCGTCGCTGGCCAGGGCCTCCACGGTACCGTTCGTTCCCGAGCCAAGCGCCGACCAGGCATTCCCGTCCCACATGGCGAGACGGGAAGCGGGCACGCCTCCCGCCGTCATGAAGTCGCCACCGGCGTAGAGATGTCCGTTCCCGTCGAGGGCCAGGGCATACACGGCACTGTCGTCTTCCATTCCCGAGCCGAGCGCCGCCCAGGTCGCCCCGTTCCACTTGGCGACCCGTGGCGCAGACACCCCGCCGGCTGTCGTGAAACGCCCCCCGGCGTAGAGATTTCCATTTCCGTCCAGGGCCAGGGCAAGCACGTCATCGTTCATGCCGGAGCCAAGTGCCGACCAAGCCGTCCCGTCCCACTTGGCGACACAGGAAACCGGCACGTCGCCGGCAGCGGTAAAGCTGCCTCCGGCGTAGAGATTGCCGACACCGTCGACCGCCAGGACGGACACATACCCGTTCAGCGCCGAGCCGATTGCTGACCAGGTCGCGCCGTCCCACCTGGAGACAAGTCCGGATGAAGCAGCGTAGAAGTCGCCATCTCCGGTCGCGGCGAGGCACCGTGCGCCAAAGCACATGGAGAAACGGTCATCCCAGTGCACATCAGCAGGGACCGCCGTCGTCGCCGGGTCGGCAACGCGCCCCACCACGCAGGGAGCGTCCGGCGACTCCGTGCGCTCGAAACGAGGCGCCTCCCCGGTCCTCGACACCATCCGCCACCCCGCGGCCGACACGCTGCCGTAATGGCCGCCATGAAGGTCGAGCGTGCCGTCCGGGCGGAGGATCCGACCGAGCGGCAAAGCCGGGGAATCGTGGTCGGGGGACTGGGCCGATCCGGCCAGGGGCAGACCGGTGAAGGCGATCGCGATCAGGAGCGCCGGAAGGCGACGCCGACGGGATCGGACGAGTATCCGCATCATCCTGCTCTCCTTCGCCTCCCGGAAACCCTGTCAGCCCGCTCTTGAGTAACTCATCCTGTGCCACGGTTCCAGGTGCTGCAGCGGACGGCCCGACGGCCACGGCTCAAGGTCACCGATCCTATCGTGAGCTTCGCACGAGAGCAGACATCCTAGAAGTGGAGCTTGCTGATTTCCGTCAGAAATGGATTGGCCCCCCGGGTGGGACGCGCTGCGTGAGGGGATATTGGCAGGTCCGGAACGAACCCAGGCTGGACACGGAATCCAACCCACGCTTTGATGGCGCAACAACTTCGGACTCCGAGTCGCAGCCCGTCGACAAGACCGGGGAGTCGCCGGCCCACGCCGCACTCCCTCGAACCAGAGGCGCCGAAATGAGAAATCTCGCCGTTCCACCGCTGCTTCTGGCCATGCTTTCGGCGGGATCCTCGGCGGATGCGCAGATGGCTGCTCGCGCGCCGGCCGCCACCAGCGAGATCCTGCTCACCTCCGAGGGCGGGGCCCGCCAGTCCTTGCTGGAGAACGTGCCCTTCCGGATGGGCCTCGCCGAGGGCACCGTGATCTCGGTCTTCCCCGACAGCACCAAGCAGACCATCCACGGGATCGGCACCTCGTTCACGGAATCGTCCGCTTTCGTCCTGGCGCACCTGGAACCGCAGCAGCGACGGGAGTTGATGCAGAAGGTGTACGGTGAGGCCGGCGCCAACTTCACGCTGACCCGCACCCCTATCGGGGCCTGCGATTTCTCAGTGGACGGCAGGTACTCCTACGCCGACGAACCGGGTGACCGGGAGCTGAAGGCCTTCAGTATCGCTCAGGACGTCGCCGGCTTCGACCCGGTCGGCCACCCGGGGATCGCGGACCCCGACTACGACCTGTTGCCGATGATCAAGGAAGCGCTCGCGATCAAGCGGGAGCAACGGGACCAGGAACTGAAGATCATCGCCTCGGCCTGGACGGCGCCGGCCTGGATGAAGGACATCGGGACCTGGTACATCCCCGGATCCGCGGCGAACAACTGGCAGGGCACCGGAGGCTCGCTCAAGCCCGAATACGTGTCCACCTACGCCGACTATCTCGTCAGGTATCTGGACGCGTATGCGCAGGCCGGGGTGGCGCTCTGGGGCCTGACGCCGGTGAACGAACCCCACGGCAACGGCGGCAACTGGGAAAGCATGGATTTCACGCCCGGGTCGCAGAACGACTTCGTCAAAAATCATCTCGGGCCGCGGCTGTTGAACAGCCGGCAAGCGGAGACCCGGCTGTTGGTCTACGACCAGAACATGGACGGTCTGGAGCGTTGGGCCGACGTGATCTTCGCGGACCCGGAAACGACCCCCTACGTGTACGGCGCCGCCGTCCATTGGTACGCCAGCACCTTCAACGTCTTCGAGGACGTCCTCGACAGGGTGCACGCCAGGTTCCCGGATTTCGCCATCATCCATACCGAGGGCTGCATCGACAACCTGGGCACGGCCGCAACCGGCGGTATCGGCGATCCCGCCGGATACAAGGAGTCCGGCTGGTTTCAGAACGACGGATTCTGGTGGAACGCCACCGCCACGGACTGGGCCTACACGGCGGAATGGGCGGGAGCGGGCGCCGCCGACCATCCCGTCTACACACCCGTCCATCGCTATGCGCGCAACATCATCGTCGGCCTGGATCACTGGGTCGGCGGCTGGGTGGACTGGAACATCGTCCTGGACCGGAACGGCGGGCCCAACCATGTGGGCAACTTCTGCGGCGCCCCCATCATGATCGACACCGGGACGCGCGAGGTCTACTACACCCCCGTCTTCCACATCCTGTCGCAGTTCAGTCGGACCATCCGTCCGGGAGACAAGGCGGTCCGGACCCGGCGCGTGCTGGACGCTCTGGATCCCGATGCGCTGCATGCCTGCGCCACCGTCAACGGCGACGGGTTGCTCAGCGTGCAGTTGCTGAACACCACGAAGAACGCCATTGCCTGCAAGCTGCAGATCGCGGATCGGTACGCGGAGATCACGATTCCTGCGAACTCGGTCCAGACGGTGCGGGTCCGGTTGTAGGACTTGCGCCGGCGCAAGTCGGAGCGGTTACCGCCCGTACCCTGCGTGGCGACGATGATGACCCCGCCACATCAGGCAACCGGGACGTGGCCGGGCGTTCGTCAGCGCACGAGCGTGACGCGCGCCGACGAGACCACGCCCGCAGCTTCCAGGCGCACCAGGTAGACGCCCGAGGGCTGCGGGCGACCGTCGTCGTCGCGGCCGAGCCAGGTGGCCTCGTGCCGCCCGGCGGCGGCAATCTGGCCGTCGCGCAGGACACGGATCAGGCGTCCGCCGGCGTCGTGCACGGCCAGACGCACCGGCACGGCTTCGGGCACTTCGAACACGATCCGCGTGGACGGATTGAACGGATTCGGCTGCGCGCCCAGCAGGCGAACAGCAGCCTGAGGCAGCTCCGGCGTGGCGCTGGCGGGCGGCAGCAGCCGCACGCTGTCGAGCCCCACCGTTTCCTCGATCTCGCTCCCGAATTCCGCCGGCAGCATCAGGATGTCGAGGTCCGCCAGCACGGCGTCGAAATGGGCCGCCGATACGATGGCGCCCGCACTGCTGTTGTAGCGGAACACACCGGCTTCCAGCGGCACCGCGTAGCGGCCCCACACCGGCGGCTGCGGCGGCAACTGCGGCAGTTCGTGACAAATGACCCATCCGGCGCCGATCAACACCACGACGTCCGACCCCGACCAGTCGAACTCGGTCGAAGTGAGCGAGAACTCCAGGCTGCCGCCCGCATAGGCGGACCGATCGCCCGACCATGTCGGCGGGGCGACGAAGAACGCGCACTGGTTCGTGACGTCGTGGTGGGTCACGTGGCCATCCGGGTCGCCCGCGACGCCCTGCCAGATCAGGCTGTGCGTGGCGACGATGGTGTTGTAGTTGCTGCAATTGAGATCGCGGACGAACCAGCCCTCGGCGGCGTCGCTGAACGAACTGGTCAACTGGGCCCAGGCCGGTCCGGCCGCGGCGAGCAGCAGGGAAAGGGCAATGACGAAGTGGATGCGGCGCGGCATGGGTCCTCCCCCCAATTAAAGGCACTATTCGTCGTGATTATAGCACGCCGGGAGGCTCCCGGGGCAACCATTCCGTGCGGAAGACGGCCACCGACTTAACGCCGGCGGCCGCCCATTCCCCATCCCGCAGTTTTCCGCCGCCCCTACCTCAACGCATCGATCACCGCGTTGAGCGTCGGGCTCGGCCGCATCGCCTTGTCCGCCTTCACGTCGTCCGGGTGGTAGTACCCGCCGACGTCCGTCGGCTTGCCCTGCGCGGCCAGCAGCTCCGCGGCGATCTTCGCCTCGTTCTCCGTCAGCGTCTTCGCCACCGGCGCGAAACGGGCCTTCAGTTCGGCGTCCTTGTCCTGGGCCGCCAGGGCCTGCGCCCAGTACATCGCCAGGTAGAAGGTGCTGCCGCGGTTGTCGATCTCGTTCACCTTGCGGCTCGGGTAGCGCGCGTTCTCGAGGTAGCCGCCGATGGCCGTGTCCAGCGTCTCGGCCAGCAGCGCGGCGCGGGCGTTGCCGGTGGCCGCGACCTGCTCCAGCGACGGGACCAGGGCGCAGTATTCGCCGAGCGAGTCCCAGCGCAGGTGGCCCTCCTGCAGGAACTGCTGCACGTGCTTCGGGGCCGAACCGCCGGCGCCCGTCTCGTACAGGCCGCCGCCGTTCAGCAGCGGGACGATCGAGAGCATGCGGGCGCTGGTGCCCAGTTCAAGGATCGGGAACAGGTCGGTCAGGTAGTCACGCAGGACGTTGCCGGTGACCGCGATGGTGTTCTCGCCGCGGCGCGTGCGGATCAGCGTGAAGGCCATGGCTTCGACCGGGGCCATGATCCTCAGATCGAGATCCTTGGTGTCGTGCAGCGGCAGGTAGGCGTTCACCTTGGCGATCATCTGCGCGTCGTGGCCGCGCTTCGGGTCCAGCCAGAAGATGGCCGGCGTGCCGGCGGCCCGGGCGCGGGTCACGGCCAGCTTCACCCAGTCGCGGATGGCTTCGTCCTTGGCCTGGCACATGCGGAAGATGTCGCCCGGTTCGACGGCCTGCTCCAGCAGCACCGCGCCGTTCTTGTCGATCACCTTCACGACGCCGTTGCCGGGCGCCATGAACGTCTTGTCGTGCGAGCCGTATTCCTCGGCCTTCTGCGCCATCAGGCCCACGTTGGAGACCGCGCCCATGGTGGCCGGGTTGAACTGGCCGTTCTGCTTGCAGTCCTCGATGATGGTCTGGTAGATCGTGGCGTAGCAGCGGTCCGGGACCATGGCCACGGTGTCCTGCAGCTGGTCGTCGTTGTTCCACATGCGGCCGCCGTCGCGCACGATGTTGGGCATCGAGGCGTCGACGATGACATCATTGGGCACGTGCAGGTTGGTGATGCCCTTGCGCGAGTCGACCATCGCGATGGCCGGGCGCGTGGCGTAGACGGCGGCGATGTCGGCCTCGATCTCGGCCTTCTTCGCGGGCGGCAGCTTGTCCAGCTTCTCGATGACGCCGGCCAGGCCGTTGTTCACGTTGGCGCCGATTTCGGCCAGCGTACCGGCGTGCTTGTCCAGCGCCGCGGCGAAGAACACCGACACGCAGTGGCCGAACATGACGGGATCGGAGATCTTCATCATGGTGGCCTTCAGGTGCAGCGACAGCAGCGTGCCGTCGCGCCTGCACTCGTCGATCGTCTTCGCGTAGAACTTCCGCAGCTCCGCCACGTTCATCACCGCGGCGTCGATCACTTCGCCGGCCAGCAGGCCCAGGCCCTCCTTGAGGACCTTCACTTCGCCGCCGGCGCCGGTGAACTCGATGCGCACTTCGGTCGGCGCGGCCAGGGTGACCGACTTCTCGGTGCCGTAGAAGTCCTTCGCGGTCATGTGGGCGACGCGGGTCTTCGACCCCTCCTTCGGCCAGTCCTTCATCATCCGGTGCGGGTTCTTCTGGGCGAACTTCTTGACCGAAGCGGCGGCGCGGCGGTCGGCGTTGCCTTCGCGCAGCACCGGGTTCACGGCCGAACCCAGCACCTTGGTGAAGCGCAGTTGAAGGGCCTTCTCCTCGTCGTTCTTCGGCTCTTCCGGATAGTTGGGCACGTCAAAGCCGTGCTCCTGCAGTTCCTTGAGGGCGGCCTGCAGCTGCGGGATCGAAGCCGAGACGTTCGGCAGCTTGATGATGTTCGCCGCGGGCGTCTTCGCCAGGTCGCCCAGGAACTTCAGCGCGTCGGGCAGCTTCTGGGCCGGGGTCAGCTTCTCGGGGAAGTTGGCGATGATGCGCCCCGCCAGGGAGATGTCGCTGGCCTCGACGTCGATGCCGGTGCCCTTCGTGTAGGCCTGGACGATGGGCAACAGGGCGTAGGTCGCCAGCGCGGGCGCCTCATCGATCTTGGTCCAGACGATCTTGGAATTCGGCATGTGCTTCCCTCGGCTTGGGCTGGGGGTCATGGGCAGGGCCGTGGCGGCGCGTGGCCGCAGGGCGTTGCATTCACATTCTCAACAAGAATCATCCGGCACCCGGGCGGAGTCAAGCGGCCCCGCCGCCTGCCCGCCCGGAGGCCGAAAATCCGCTATTCCCCGTGGCACTCGTTGCAGTTGGTGGTCTTCCACTCGTCGCCGATGTCCTCGGGGTGCACGTACTCGACGCTTGCCAGCGACATGGTCTCTTCGCCGGTCTTGCGCGTCTGCGACAGGATCGTGTGGCACAGGTTGCAGTCGCGGGGCAGCACTTCACCGTCGTCGGTCTGGTGCTGGCCGTCATGGCAGCGGAAACAGCCCGGCGTGGTCAGGTGGCCGATGTGGTCGGGGAACTCGCGCCAGTTGACGCCCATCTCCGGGAAGATGTTCGTCTTGAACAGCAGTTGCGCCCGGCCGATGGCCGCGTCGATGTCCGCGGCGCGGGCCGTCGCCACCTCGGCGTGTTCCTCGTTGTAGAAACTGCGCGTGCCTGCGTCGATGGCGGCCAGCGCCTCGTCCTCGGTCTTGTACTCGGCCTGCATCAGGTCGACCAGCAGGTTCTTGATCCCGGGCAGATCATGCGCGATCAGGCCGTTGGCGATGTCCTTGTTGACGACACGCGACGGCGGATTGTAGTGGTGCGTCGGCCGGTTGTGGCAGTCGATGCAGTCCATCAGCCGCTGCTCGAGGCCCGCGGCCTGCTCGTCCGTCAGGTCGGACTCCGTGCTGCGGTAGATCTTCTCCTTGCCGTCCTTGCCGACGATCTTCACCCAGGGGATGTCCAGACGCTTGGGATCGGTGGCCACGTAGGTGACCTGGTTGGCCGTATGCCAGTGGATCCCGTGGGCCTCGGCCCCGCCGGCGCCGCCGCTGCCGATCTTCATCGCCAACTTCAGGCTCCAGTGCGTGTTGCCCTCTTCGCGGCCGTAGTAGTCGTACGACTTCAGCTTCTCGCCGCTGAAGTGCTCCGGCCAGTGGCACTGCTCGCAGGTGTCGCGCGACGGGCGCAGGTTCTTGATCGGGGTCTCGATCGGCCGGGAGTACTTGTTGAACATCACCGAATACACCTGGTAGGCGCCCGACAGCTTGGACCGGACGTACCACTCGGCGCCCGAGCCGATATGGCACTTCACGCAGCCCACGCGCTGGTGGGGCGAGGCGTTGAAGGCCGTGTACTCGGGCTTCATCACGGTGTGGCAGGTGGTGCCGCAGAACTTGTCGCTCTCGGTGTACTCGTAGGCCTGGTAGCTGCCGAAGGCCGACAGGGCCAGGAAGACCAGAAAGCCGCCGCCCACCAGGAACGTGGCGCGCAGGTGGGTCGGGTCGTTGAAATCGATGCGGGGCAGGCGCTCGGTGTGCGCCAGTCCCAGCCGGCGCCGGCGCTGCTGCCGCAGCACGCCGATCGCGCCCATCGCCAGTCCGATGATCAGGAAGCCCGGCAGGATCACGAAGGCGATGATCCCCATGTACGGGCTTTCGGTGTTCCCGAAGTGTTCCAGCGCGAACAGG
Source organism: bacterium (assembly GCA_020049465.1). GTDB lineage: Bacteria > Krumholzibacteriota > Krumholzibacteriia > LZORAL124-64-63 > LZORAL124-64-63 > CAINDZ01. The sequence goes on from JAIFKS010000132.1 coordinate 21,301, forward strand.
AACAGGATGAGCACCACGCTGAGCCCGGCCAGAGCGGCGCCGGACAGCGAGATGACGTTGTAGAACGACGACGGCAGGCGGGTCGGCTTGCCTCCGGGCGTGCCGGCGGAATGCTTCGGCGATTCGTGATTCGCGGACACGGGCGGGCCTCCGGGGTTCGTGACGCCGGAAATTTATGAATCGGCGGTGTCAAATCCCAGAAAAAAGATAGGATTGTCTGGTTTCAGACGACACCGGTGGTCGCCGACGACCTGGGCGCAGAATGGCAGACGGGAAGCTGCGGATCAACACCGCGGCCGCCGGCCAGCGAACTTCGTTTCCAGCCGCCCCATCCCCCAGCCCGCGGCCGCGAGAAAAGCCACAAAGCCGAGCGTCCACCAGCCCCGGCCGAGACCTGTGGTTTCCGGCAGGGTCATCCCTTCGCTGCCGCCTCCGCTGATCCAGGCCTCGAGGCCGGGCGTCAGTTCGGCATAGGCCAGAACGCCGAGCAGCATGCCGAGCGCGAACGCCAGGCCGTCCCTGCGGCCGGTGGCCAGAGCCGCGATGGCCGTGCCGGGGCAGTAGCCGCCCACGATGAAGCCGGCGCCGAAGAGCAGACCGCCCAGCGCCTGCGCCGCCATGTGCGTGGGCTCGACGAAGATCTCCGACAGGTCCAGCAGGCCCGCGGCCGACAGGATGAACAACCCGACCATCGCCGTGACGATGGCCGTGAACATCACCTTCACCACCGCCATGTCGTACAGGTAGAACACGGCGGTCAGCTTGCGCGCGCTGCCGAAGCCCGCGCGTTCCAGGCAGAAGCCGAAACCCAGTCCGAGCAGGACGGCGGCTCCCAGCCAGGCCGCGGTGCCGAACGGGTAGGAGGACGTCAGCGGCAGCATCACAGCCACTCCCGGCGGACGAACCAGGCGAGCGCGTACGCGGCGACGAAGACCGCGCCCATGAAGACGAGACCGCCGACGCTCAGCATCGCGCCGCCGGACAGGGCCTGGCCGCTGGTGCAGCCCCGGGCGATACGGGCGCCGTACGCGGCCACAAAGCCGCCCACGAGCGCCAGCAGCAGTCGCTGGTTGTCGGTGATCCGGGGGCCCCGCTCGACGGAGAAGGCCAGGCGCCTACCCTGCCAGCCCGACAGGAACGCGCCGACCACGGCGCCGCCCAGCAGGAACAGCGTCCACGAGAGCAGCGGCGAGCCTTCGTTCCAGAAGCGGGCGTGGACCGGGTTGGCCTGGGCGTGGGCGGGAGAGACGAGCTGGACCAGCCAGGTCGCCACGGCCGAAAACGCCGCCGTGGCGCCCAGCCCGCGGCCGGCGACCACGAAGGCCAGAAGCAGCACCAGGCCGAGCAGAAATCCCGTCAGGTACGGGTTCCAGTAGGGACGTTCGCGGGAGCCGGCGCTCATTGCGCTTCCTTCGTGTCGGGACGATCAGCCCCCGTACGGGCTTTCCGCCGCCGGGCCCTTCGCGCCGTTCCATTCGCCCGTCGCCGCGCCCCACGGGTTCTCTCCCGCCTCGGGGCCGTCGTGCAGCGAGCCGAACAGGTTCGAGATCACCATCACCAGGCCGGTGGTCAGGATCCACATGCCGACCGTCGCGATGGTGTCCAGCCCCTCCAGGCCGGCCGGCAGCTTGGCCAGGCCCTGCGGCAGGCCGCGCGCGCCGGCGATCAGCTGCGGCAGGAACGCCAGGTTCAGGCCCACGATGTAGGCGTAACCGGACAGGCGGCCGAGCAGGGGGCTGTACATGCGGCCGAACATCTTCGGCCACCAGTAGTGCAGGCCGGCCAGCAGCGCCGTCAGCACGCCGCCCATCATCACGTAGTGAAGGTGGCCGGTGACGAACACAGTGTTGGCCAGGTAGCTCGACGCCGACAGCGTGCAGAGCATCAGCCCGCTCATCACGGCGATGCCCGCGTTCAGCAGGAAGCCGATGGCAAAGGTCGTGGGCGTGGCGCAGGCCACCGAACCGCGGTAGAGCATGGACAGCCAGCTGAAGCTCAGCAGCGCCACCGGCACGGCGGTGAACAGGCTGAGGGCCGCGAAGACGAAGCTCGCGGCGGGCGACTGGCCCTTGCCGATCAGGTGCACGCCCCAGGTGCAGAAGCCCAGTCCCAGCAGCGCGATCAGCGAACCGACGACCGTGCGGTAGCCGACGACCGGACGGCGGCTCATGCCGGCGATGACGTCGGTGATGACGCCGACCGCGGGCAGCAGCGCGAAGAAGGCCAGCGGACGGGTCGCGAACCAGAAGTAGTTCTGCCAGAGCAGCGGGTCGGCATCGGCGCCGAAGGGGCCGCGGGCGGCGCCGCGGGCCGCCGCCAGATAGATGACCAGCACTGCGAACAGCGTGCCCGCCACGACCAGGGCGTACGCCGTCAGGTACAGCGACCAGCTGAGGATGGGCATCTGGAAGAAGCCCAGGCCGGGCCGGCGTCCGTGGTGCACGGTGACGATGAAATTCAGGCCCGTGGCCAGCCAGCCGCCCGCCACGCAGACCAGCGCCAGCGTCAACAGGCCGAAGGCGCCGGAGGCCTGCAGGCTCGCCGGCGTCACGAACGTCCAGCCGGAGCCCACGGCACCGAACATGATGGACAGGATCAGGAGGATCGTCCCGGCGATCTGCAGGCGCAGCGACAGCCGCGTCAGCCAGGGCAGGCGCAGTTCGGGCGCGCCCAGCTGGAGCGGCAGCACGTAGTTCCCCAGCACCGTGGGAATGGCCGGCACCAGGAACAGGAAGACCATCAGCACGCCGTGCTGCGTCAGCATCTGGCGGTACAGTTCCGGCTCGACCAGTCCGCTGGTCACGCGCATCCGGAGAATGATCGCGTAGATCGCTCCCAGCAGGAAGGCGCCGCAGGTCCACCACAGGAACTGGATCGCGATGCGCTTGTGGTCGGTGGTGTTCAGCCAGTTGCCGGCGGCGCCGGGCCGATTGGTGGCCGTGCTCATCTACTTGCCCTCCTGCGCGGCTGCTTCGGCCACGGTCGCGGCGACGGGCGCCGCCCCGGTCGAATCGGCGGCGGCCGGGACGCCGCCCTTGCTGGACAGTGTCCTCAGCCACGCGGTGATGGCTTCGATCTCCTTGTCGGTGATCTTGCCCTCGTACGGCGTCATCACGGGTTCGAAGCCGGCGATGACCGACACGTTGGGAGTCAGGATCGAGGCCCTGATGTAGGCCGCGTCGGCGGTGATCCGCACGCCTTCACGCGTGTCGAACTCGAAACCGTACACGTCCTTGAAGCTGGGGCCAACCAGCTTCGAGCCGTCCAGGCTGTGGCAGGCGCGGCAGCCCTTGGTGCCGTAGAGCAGTTCGCCGGCCTGTTCCATGGTGCGGCCGGCGAAGATGTCGGAGACGCGCTGCATCCAGGCCTCGAAATCGGCCGGCGCGTGCGCCACGACGGCGGTCTTCATGTCCTGGTAGCGTTCGCCGCCGTAGACACCGCTGCGCAGGTCGAAGGTGCCGGGCGTCGAGGCGGTGAACCACGCCTGCGCCGTGCGGCCGGGGACCACCGTTTCGCTCAGCCGCAGCGCCGGCGCCTGCAGGGAGTGGATGACGTCGACCGTGGTGGCGTCCAGGCGCACCGGACGGCCGGTCGCCACGTGCAGCGTGTCGGCGATATGGCCGTTCGGGTAGGTGAACTTGTAGCCTTCCTGGCTCGTGTTCACCAGGACGCGGTACGACAGCCAGGGCGCCGACTGGGCGTCCAGGAAGCCGGGCAGCCCGGCGGCGAAGGCATAGACGGCCACGGCGACGGCGGCCAGGACCCACAGTCCCTGGTACAGCGGATGCGCGCGGCCGTCAGGAGTCCCCCGCTCGTCGTCGCGCTGCCGGCGGAACTGGCGCACGAAGGTCAGCGCAAGCCCGACGACCAGCACCACCGCGAACGCCCCGGCGACATAGACGCCGTAGAACGCCGCGTCGACGCCCTGCGCCTGCGAAGACGCCGCCTGGGGAAGCCAGTTGGAGATGTTGGCGCTGCCGATCAATCCGTCACCTCGTTTCCTGCCGCTGCTTCGGCGGCCGGGGCCGCGGGCAGGGTCTGGATCGATGCCGTGGCCGCGAGCCGGTCCATGGCCGTCCCGATCGGCAGAACGGCCTTCGTCTTCCCGTCGTCCAGCCAGCGCGGCGCTTCCTGCAGCCGGGCCTGCTGTTCGGCTTCGGCGGCCCGCAGCGCCTCGTTGACCGGCGTCTCCGTCTTGGCGCGCGTCTCACGGGCCTGCGCGGCCAGGTAGCCGCCGTGCAGGAACAGGGACAGGGCCACGATGAACACCAGCGCCGCGGCGCCGCACAGGACCACCGCCGGAGTATTGAAGCCGTTGTTCGCTTTGCGATCGGCTGCAGCCATACCATTGCTCCCGCGTGCCGCCAAAGGCACTTTGAATCCAGCGCGCCTGGGGATCAGCGCGTCTGCGTCAGGCGTTCTCGAACCGCAGCGACTCGTCCAGCCGCGGATCGCGCGTCGGCACCAGCGAACCGCCCATGGCCAGGCGGGTGACTCCCGCCAGCCACAGCCCGCCGATGCCCAGGAAACAGACCACGGCGATCGGGCTGAACACGAAGTGCTCGCTGTACTCGGGCATGACCACCCAGTACAGGTTCAGCCACTGCGCCACGATGATCCACACCGCCCAGAAGGCCAGCACCTTGCGGCTGCGCTTGGCCCAGCGCGAGACCAGGCCCAGCCAGGGCAGCCCGAACGTGCAGTACAGCTGGACCTTGCCCAGCTCGCCCCAGCCGTTCTGCGACCGCAGCAGGTACCAGGCCGTCTCCTCGGGGATGTTCGCGTACCAGTACAGCATGTACTGGCTGAAAGCGATGTAGCCCCAGAAGAACGTGAAGGCGAACATCGCCTTGCCCAGGTCGTGGAAGTGCTCGGGGCTGACGATGCGCGTCAGCCGGCCGGTCCGCTGCAGTCCCAGCGTCACCAGCGTCATCACCGCGAAGAACGTCACGAAGCCGCCGGCCCAGTAGTAGACGGCGAACATCGTGCTGAACCACAGCGGATCGATGCTCATGACCAGGTCGAACGAGGCCGCCGCCATCGAAATGCCGCAGGCCAGCAGCGCGAAACCGCTCAGGTTCTCGAAACGCCGCGTGATGGCCAGATCGCCGGTCTTGTCCTGCGCCAGCGAGCTGCGCCAGTAGAACAGCGAGTAGCCGCTCCAGATGACGAAGTAGATGATCCAGCGCACCGTGAACGCGCCCAGGTTCAGGTAGCCGGTCTTGTGGGCCATGGCGTGGCTGTTGGCCACCTCGGGATCCATCCAGCCGTAGATGTTCCCGGCCAGCAGGATCACGGGGATGGCCAGCACCGCCATCAGCGGCATCACCGCGGCCATCACCTCGGCCAGCCGGCGGATCACCACGTTCCAGCTGGCGCGCGTGACGAACATGATGCCGATGAAGAACAGCGCTCCCAGGCTCAGCCCCAGGAAGAACGCGAAATTCAGCAGGTAGGCGAACGAGAAGTGCTTCAGCCCGTCGCCCTGCGCCAGGCCCAGCCCGACGGCGGCGGCCAGCCCGGCCAGACCGACGGCGACGCTGATCCCCAGCACACGCGGCCCCAGGCCGTCGAGCGTCGTGCGCGTATCCTGCAGCGTGGGAACGCGGTGATGAGCCAATTCCACTTCTCCCGTGCTGGCCGGTCCTCCGGGACCGGCGCTTTCCCTGCGCCCGCGGGGCGGGCGGTTCCGATTCCAGCGGCCGCTCCGGGTCTATTGACCCAGCGCCGCCCGCGTCTCGACCGGCAGATCGGCCGGCGTGGCGTTGCGCGACAACTGCAGCGCCCGCACGTACGCCGTGACGGCCCAGCGGTCCTCGGGGCTCAACTGAGCGCCGTAGGACGGCATGGTCCGGATCCCGTTGGCGATGGTGTTGTAGATGTGCCCGGCGGGCCGGTCGACCACCGTCTGGCTGGTCAGGTCCGTCGGCGGCGTCCAGGTACCCTCGCCCAGCGCCTGCGCGCGCGCGTGCACCATGCCGTTGCCGTTGCCGCTCTGCCCGTGGCAGGGCGCGCAGTAGATGTTGAAGCGCTCGCGGCCGCGGTCGAGCATGGGCCGCGTCACCGTCGCGGGAATCTCCGCGACGAAGATCGTGTCGCGCGCGATGCCCCGGAAATACGCGTCGTCCGCGGCCAGCATCCCGCGGGCCACCGTGCCTGCGGGCGGCTTGCGCATGGTGACGCCGTCGGCGAAGAACGGGTTCTCCGTCTGCGCCTTGTAGTAGAACTGCTGGTCCATGTCCGGGACGACCTGCAGTCGCGGCTGGTTCTTGGGCAGGTGGTTGGCCCGGTACAGCAGGCCCATGGGCACCAGACTGACCGCGACCAGCACCAGCAGCACGTAGATGATCGGGCGCGGCATCGGTCAGCCCTCCACACTTTCGCGAACCTCGTCGACGACGCTGCCACCCAGCGAGGCGAGGAAGGCGCGGGTCTTCTCGGTCTCGAACCTGGGGTCGCGGGCTTCGATCACGATGTAGAAACGGTCCTGCGAGGCGCGCCGGAACCGGTCGTGCGCCAGCAGCGGATGGCTCAACCGCGGCATGCCGTTGAGGCCCCACATGCCGAAGAAGCAGGCGAACGCGCTGAGCAGCACGGTCAACTCGAAGATGACCGGCACGGCCGCCGGCAGGCCGAACATCGGCTTGCCCGAGATCATGTACGGGTAGTCCACCGCGTTCATCCACCACTGCATCAGCACGCCGAGGCTCAGGCCGCTCAGGCCGCCGACCAGCACCAGCCAGGGCAGACGCGTGCCGCGGATGCCCATGGCGTCGTCCATCCCGTGCACGGGGAACGGCGAATGCGCGTCCCAGTGCTTGAAGCCGGCGTCGCGCACCCGTTCGCAGCCGTGCATGAACTGCGCCGGGCTCTCGAACTCGGTCAAAAGCGCGTAAAGGCCGCCGGTTGCTTTCGTGGCACTCACTTGCGGTCACCTCCGTCCCGGATGTGGGCCGGGATGTCGCCGTGGTAGTCGCCGACCGAGCGGCGCTCGCCGCTGTGGGCGTCGGCGATCGGCATCACCGTCTTGACTTCGGCCATGGCGATCATCGGCAGGAAGCGGATGAACAGCAGCACCAGCGTGAAGAACAGGCCGAAGCTTCCGACGAAGGTCAGGATGTCGACCGGCGTCGGCCGGAAGTAGGCCCAGCTCGACGGCAGGAAATCGCGGCTGAGCGACGTAACGATGATCACGAAGCGCTCGAACCACATGCCGATGTTCACGAAGATGTACATGATCCACATCACGGCCAGGTTCGTGCGGAGCTTCTTGACCCAGAACAGCTGCGGCGTGATCACGTTGCAGGTGACCATCGTCCAGTACGCCCAGGCATAGGGGCCGAAGGCGCGGTTGATGAAGGCGAAGCTCTCGTTCGGATTGCCGCTGTACCAGGCGATGAAGAACTCGGTCGCGTAGGCGAACCCGACCATGCTGCCGGTGGCCAGGATGATCTTGTTCATGTTCTCGAGATGATGCTTGGTGATGATCTGTTCCAGCCCGAACCACTTGCGGGCGGGGATGAGGATCGTACCCACCATGGCGAAACCCGAGAACACGGCGCCGGCGACGAAGTACGGCGGGAAGATCGCCGTGTGCCAGCCGGGGATCTGCGAAGTGGCGAAGTCGAACGACACCACCGAGTGCACCGACAGCACCAGCGGCGTGGCCAGGCCGGCCAGCAGCAGGTACGCCTTCTCGTAGCGGTGCCAGTGGCGGTGGCTGTTGCGCCAGCCCAGGGCCAGGAAACCGTAGACGGCCTGCTGGATCCGCGTCTTCGACCGGTCGCGCAGCGTGGCCAGGTCGGGCACCATGCCGGTGTACCAGAACAGCAGCGACACCGTCATGTAGGTGCCGACGGCGAACACGTCCCACAGCAGCGGGCTGCGGAAGTTGGGCCACATGGCCTGGTTGTTCGGCAGCGGGAACAGCCAGTAGACCACCCAGACGCGGCCGACGTGGATGCCCGGGAAGATGCCGGCGCAGACCACGGCGAAGATCGTCATGGCCTCGGCGAAGCGGTTGATCGACGTCCGCCACTTCTGCCGCAGCAGGAACAGGATGGCCGAGATCAGCGTCCCGGCGTGACCGATGCCGACCCAGAACACGAAGTTCGTGATGTCCCACGCCCAGCCGACCGGGTTGTTCAGGCCCCAGACGCCGACGCCGCGGATGAACAGCCAGGCGATCATCAGGAACAGGACGCCCGTCAGGCCGGCCGTCGCGAAGAACGCCAGGTACCAGGCACGCGGCGTCTTGCGCTCCAGGACGATGTCCGAAACGGTGGCGGTGATCGACGTGAAGTCGTTCCCGCCGAGGATCAACTCCACCGGGCGGGTGGGGTCGTCCACCGTATTGTCCGCCAATTGCGAAACCTGCGGTTTCTTCATTCAGGCTCCAGTTCAGCTTACCGGTCTTCCGGCCGCTCGAGATCCTTCGGTTCCGTTGCCGCCGCTACCTGTGCGACGTTATCCGTGCGCCGCTTCGGCGTGCCCGCCGCCGTGGTCCCCGCCGTGGCCTTCCGTTCCGGCGATGGCGGGATTCGGATTCCGCAGGCGCGCCAGGTAGAACGTGCGCGGCTTGATGTTCAGGTAGTCCAGCAGGTCGTAGGAGCGGGTCAGCTCCCGCAGCTTGCTGACGCGGCTGTCCTTGTCGTTCAGATCGCCGAAGACGATCGCGTCGGTCGGGCACGTCTGCGCGCAGGCCGGCGTGATGTCGCCGTCGCGGATGGACCGGCCCCCCTCGATGCGCTGCACGCAGTAGGTGCACTTCTCCATGACGCCGCGCGCGCGCACCGTCACGTCGGGGTTCAGCACCAGGCGCTGCGTTTCCGTCAGGTCCTCGAAATTGTTGTACCAGTTGAACCGCCGCACCTTGTAGGGGCAGTTGTTCGAACAGTAGCGCGTGCCCACGCAGCGGTTGTAGACCATCGCGTTGAGGCCTTCGCGCGTGTGCACGGTTGCGGCCACCGGACACACCTGCTCGCAGGGCGCCATCTCGCACTGGACGCAGGCGACCGGCTGCTGCGCGCAGCGCGGATCGTCGGGATCGCCCAGGAAGTAGCGGTCCAGGCGCACCCACGACATCTCGCGTCCGCGCGCGACCTGGTCCTTGCCCACGACCGGGATGTTGTTCTCGGACTGGCAACCAAGCACGCAGGCGTTGCAACCGGTACAGGTGTTCAGGTCGACCGCCATGCCCCACTTGTGGCCGGTGTACTCGAATTCCTTCCAGAGCGAGATCAGCGGCGGACTGTGGATGCCCAGATGGTCGACGAAGTCCGGCTCGTTGTGGTACTGCTCGAACGTGCCTTCGCGCACCAGACCGGGCACGCGCTTCTGGATCTCGGCGGCGCCCACCTTGTCGATGGCGTGGTGATCCTGCGTGATCGCCAGCTGGTACTGGCGGCCCGTCTTGCCCAGCTTCAGACCGTCGCCGCGGTGCAGACCGTCCCAGGTCCGCAGCTTGTACGCGTTGAAGCCGGCGTTCTGACCGACGCGGCCGGCGTCGTCGCGGCCGTAGCCCAGGGTCAGCGTGACCGAGTGCCGGGCCTGCCCGGGCAGCACGTAGACCGCAGCCTGCAGCGAACGACCCTTGTACTGCAGTTCGACCAGGTCCGAGTGCACGACGCCCAGTTCCTTCGCCGTGGCCGGGCTCAGCAGCGCCGCGTTGTCCCAGGTCAATTTGGTCATGAAGTCGGGCAGTTCCTGCAGCCAGGCGTTGTCGGCGAAGCGGCCGTCGTACACCGACTGGTCCTGCAGGAAGGTCAGCTCGAGATTGTCGCCGCCCAGGGCCGGACCGTTCGCCGGCGCCGTCAGGGCCGCGCCGGTGAAGGGCAGGGCCACGCCGGCCCGCGTGCTGCCGGCCAGGAAGCCGTCGTGCAGGAAAGCGCGCCAACGCTTTTCGAAAGCCGGGTCGGCCTCGGACGCGGGCGAGGCGCCCTGCCCGCCCGCCAGGGCGAAGAACGTGTCGCGCGTGATCCGGTGGGCATCCCGCGGCGTGCCGTCGACCAGCGCCGACAGCAGTTCGGTCGCGGTATGTCCCGTGTAGAGCGGAGCGATGAGCGGCTGCACCGCCAGCAGCGAACCGTCCCAGCCCTGCGCGTCGCCCCAGCTTTCCAGGTAGTGCGCGGCCGGCAGATGCCAGCTGCTGACCTGGGCGGTGGCGTCGTCGTGCAGGCCGAGGTGGATGCGCTCGCCGGCGCGCGCCATCGCCGCGCCGAAGTTCAGGTCCGCCGGCGCATCGTAGACCGGGTTGCCGCCCAGCACGACCAGCGTCGCGACGCGGCCGCCGTTCAGCTGCGTCGTCAGTTCGTCGATCAGCCCGAAAGGCGGCAGTTCGAAGGGCAGGTAGCTGACCGCGTGCCCGACATTGCCCAGCGCCGCGTTCAGCGTGTGGATCAGCGCGTGCACGTCCGGATCCTGCCGCAGACCGGTCACCAGCGCGCTGTGGCCGCGGTGGGCCATCAGGTCGCGCGCCAGATGGGCGATGTGCGGGCCGCCGGCCGCGTGGCCGCGCCAGGCGCCCAGCTGCGCGGCGTTGACGCCGGCGCCCAGGGGCAGTTCCAGGTGTTCGCCCAGCACCAGCTCGGCCGCCAGCGCCCACACCGCGGGACCGATGTCGCGCGCCGCGGTCGGGTAGCGATGGTCCGCCATGCCGCCGGTGGTGCTGAACGTGTTCTCGAAGCTGTAGAGACGGTTCATGCTGCCGGCTTCGGCGCGCCGGCCGGCGGCGAACGCCTTCGCGTTGCGCAGCGCCGTCGGGTGGTCCTGCAGGCAGTTCGCGTCGAAGTCGACGATGAGCGAGGCCGTCGACAGGTCCAGCTGCGCCATCGCCGCCGTGCCGTAGGCCAGGCGCAGACCGCGCATCTCGTTCAGGCGGCACACCGGTTCGTGCAGGTAGATCTGCGCGCCCTTCGCCGCGGCCTGGCGCAGCAACGCCTGGGTCGAAGGCGACGTGGTGGCGCCGGTCAGGATCGCCACGCCCTGCAACCCGCCGGCGAACCGCGTCTGCGCCCAGGCCAGGAACGAGGCCCAGTCGCTGTCGCTGCCGATGACGCCGCCGCGGCGGCGCACCGTTTGACTGCGATCCGGATCGTACAGGCCCAGCACGCTGGCCTGCGCGAACACGCTGGCCGCGCCGCCGCTGAGCGCGTGGCCGGGGTTGCCGTCGATCTTGATGGGCCGACCGTCGTAGCTGGTCACCATGATCGGCATCGCCGCGGCGCCCAGCTCCATGGTCGTGGCGAACTTGATGGGCGTTCCCGGATCGATGCCCGGCGTGTTGGCCGCGTAGGGCACGATCTTCTCGACCGGCCAGCGGCAGCCCGCCAGCGAGGTCATGGCGATCGACGCCGACATGATCTGCAGGAAACGGCGCCGCGACATGCCGTCGGGCGCTTCGATGCCGCCGGGGAACTCGTGTTCCATCAGGTGGCGGTATTCCTCGGTATCGGCCAGTTCCTGCAGGCTGCGCCAGTAGGGAGAGCCGCTGCCGGGTTCCAGGCTGTATGCGGACATGTGGTTCCTTTCCTACCGGTGACAGGTGGCGCAGTCCACCGACGGCGAAATTTTGCGCTCGGCCCGCAGCCGCGCGCCCAGTTCCGCCGGATCGCCTTCCGGCACCCAATCCATGGCCGTCACGAATTCGCGCGGCCGCAGGTTGGGGTCGGGATTGCGATGGCACTCGAGGCACCAGCCCATTGTCAGCGGCGCCACCTGCTCGACGACCTCCATGCGGTCGACGCGGCCGTGGCAACTCACACAACCCACACCGGACTGCACGTGTCCGGCGTGGTTGAAGTACACGAAATCGGGAAGATCGTGGACGCGCGTCCAGTGGATGGGCTCGCCCGTCTCGGCGCTCTTGCGCACCGCCGCCAGTTTGTCGCTCGTCGTCCGGACCGTCTTGTGGCAGTTCATGCAGGTCGCCGTCGGCGGCACGTTCGCCCGCGCCGAGGTTTCGACCGTCACGTGGCAGTAGCGGCAGTCCATGCCCAGCTCGCCGACGTGCAGGGAGTGGCTGTACGGCACCGGCTGTTCGGGCGCGTAGCCGATCGCCGAATTCTGGGGCGAGAACACGCCGGCCACCAGGACCACCAGGTAGACCACGCCGCCGAGCGCCGCCACGGCCACGGCCTCGCGCAGGCGGTTGGTCCACTTGGGAAAGACGAACCTGTCGTGATGGTCGGGGCCGGTACCGGGGCTCTGTCCCTGATCGTGAGCGTTGTTGTCCGGTGCCAAACGACTCTCCCCCCTGCATCCGCGAATAACACACCGCACGGCGACCCGGACCGGGCCGACCCGCGGGACCGTGGCGATCAGCGTGGTTCAGGCTTGCGGCTGCCGATACTAGTGGCCGCCCCGGGACCTGACAACGGAAAACTCGGACCCCGGGCGCCGATAATTCGGCCCCGCACCGCCATTTCCGACGGTCGCGCGCGCCGTCAGCGGTCGCCCGGCCCGTCCGGCTCGGCGAAGCTGGCGCCGCAACCGCAGGAACGGCCCGCATTCGGATTCCCGAAGCGGTAGCCGCCGCCGACCATGGCGTCCACATAGTCGACCGTCAATCCGGCCAACCGCGGCAGATCCGCCGGCGCGCACAGCACCGTCAGGCCGTCCTGCCGGAAAACGACGTCATCGGCGGACGGCTCGCCCGCCGCTTCCATCACGTATTTAAGCCCCGCGCAACCACCTGGCGCCACCGCAACGCGGACGGTCGCACCTCCGGCGCCGGCCTGATCCGGATGCTCACTCCGCCATTGTGCCAAGGCTTCGGGGGTGAATGTGATCATGTGCGGGCCCACCCTTCCGCCCCTCTTCTGATCATTCCGCAATTGCCGACCAAACCTATCCGGTGAGGTCCCCCGATGCAACCGCGAACCCCTGCCTGTGCCGGTCAGATTCCCGGCGGCACATACCCGGGGACGCGTGTACCTTGGCGACACTGAGAGTCATGTTCATCCTCTGGCCCCGGAGCCCACCATGTCCGCCGACGCCCGCCCCACTTCCGTTATCCGCCAGCAGGGCAACCGGTTGCGCGACGAGCCGTCGCTCTACCTGCGCCAGCATGCCCACAATCCGGTGGAGTGGTTCCCGTGGGGTGTCGAGGCGCTGGCCGAAGCCGCCGCCAGGGATCGGCCCATCTTCCTGTCGATCGGCTACTCCAGCTGCCACTGGTGCCACGTGATGGAAAAGGAAGCGTTCGATGACGACGCCATCGCCGACTTCCTGAACCGCCACTTCATCTGCATCAAGGTCGACCGCGAAGAGCGCCCCGATCTGGACGCCGTCTACATGGACGCCGTGCAGGCGCTGACCGGCCACGGCGGCTGGCCGATGTCCGCGTTCCTGACGCCCGCGGGCCGGCCCTTCCACGGCGGCACCTATTTTCCGCCCGCGCAGTTCAGCCAATTGCTCGGGCAGGTCGCGCAATTGTGGCGCGAACGGCCGCAGGATCTGCGCGAGCAGGCCGACAAGGTGGCCGCCCATGTGGCGGCCGTGCCGGAGTGGGCCGTCGCCGCCCATGAAGGACCTGACGATCGCTGGCTGGGCGCCGCGGCGGACAGGGCCGCCGAGAACTTCGACGCTGAGCACGGCGGCTTCCGCCAGCGTCAGAAGTTCCCCACGCCGATCAAATGGCGGTTCCTGGTGCAGCGCTGGCGGCAGACCGGCGACAGCGGCCTGCGGGAAATGCTGAACACCACTCTGGAAGCCATGGCCGGCCGCGGCCTGCGCGACCACCTGGGCGGCGGCTTCCACCGCTACACCGTCGATCCGGCCTGGACCGTTCCGCATTTCGAAAAGATGCTCTACGACAACGCGCAGTTGGCCTCGCTGTACCTGGAAGCCGGCGAGGCGCTGGACCGACCGGATTTCACCGCGGTGGCCCGCGACACGCTGGCGTTCCTCTGCCGCGAGATGCGCGATCCCGCCGGCGGCCTGTTCGCCAGTTTCGATGCCGACAGCGGCGGGCACGAGGGCTCGTACTACGTGTGGTCGCCGGAAGGCATCACCGCAGTGACCGGACCGGCCGACGGCGCGGCCGTCTGCGCGCTGCTGGGGGTCACGCCGGCGGGCAACTTCGAGAACTCCGGCAGCAGTGTGCTCAGCCGACGCCTGAACAGCGGCGACGCCGACGAAGCGCTTTTCACACGCCACCGCCCGGCCCTGCTGGCCGCCCGGGCGCTGCGCACGCCGCCGGACCTGGATCGCAAGGTCGTGACCGGCTGGAACGGACTGGCCATCGCCGCCCTGGCGCGCGGCAGCGTGGCCTGCGGCGATCCGGCGTTCGCCGAAGCGGCGGCGACGGCCGCCGATTTCCTGCTGACCCGCCACCTGCGCGACGACGGCACGCTGTGGCGCGCCAGTTCGGACGGACGGACGGCCGGCGAAGGCATCGTCGACGACTACGCCTGCCTGGCTGACGGCCTCCTTGAACTCTTCCTGGCCACCGGCGGCGTGCGCTGGCTGGCCGCCGCCCGCGCGCTGATCGACACCGCGCGGCGCCGCTTCGCGCATCCGGACGGCGGCTGGTACCTGACCGCCGAAGGGGACGAGGCCCCGCTCGGCCGGACGATCGAGCTGTTCGACAGCGTGGTGCCGTCGGGCAACGCGGTGATGCTGCAGGCGCTGCTGAAGCTGGCCGCCCTGACCGGCGAAACGGAGTTCGCCGACGAGGCCGCTGCCACGCTGGCCGCGCGCGCGGGCCTGCTCGAACGCGGCGGTCTGGAGGTGGCGGGCTGGCTGCAGGCCGCCGCCCTGACGCTGACGCCGCCGTTCACGGTGGTCGTGGCGGGTGATGAAGGCAGCCCCGACACGGACGCGCTGGCCTCCGAAGCCGGCCGTGTCCGCCCGGTCCAGGTGCTGGTCGTGCGCGTGCCCGCCGACGGCGCCGGCGCGGATCTCGCGGCGATCGCGCCCGCCCTGGGCGGCAAGTCGGCACGGGCCGGACGGCCGACGGCCTATGCCTGCCGCGGGCGCACCTGTGACGCCCCGGTGCAGGAGGCGTCGGCGCTGCGCGCGCAGCTGGGCGGCTGAATCGGATCTTTGGCGCCTCCAAGTGCTTGCCCGGCAGTCCGGTAGGCAGTATGCTCGCCGAATCAGGCGGGCGACGGGCGCTCCGCCGCCGTGTCGACGCTGACGGAAGACACCCCATGGCCGACCAATCGCCACACGACCCCGTATGCCGGTCCGAGATCGATGATTCGCTGAGCACCGCCCTGCACGGCCTCTTCGACGCCCTGTGGGACTGGAATCTCGAAACCGACGAACTCCTCTTCTCTTCCGACTGGAAACGGATGCTGGGCTACCGGGACGACGAACTGCCGCCCCACCTCGACACCTGGCGCCGGCTCTGCCATCCCGACGACCGCGAGCGCGCGCTGCACACGGTCGAAACCTGGCTGACCGGGGATCAGGGCCGGTTCGAGCTGGAGTTCCGGATGCGCCACGCGGACGGCGGGTGGCGCCAGATCCTGTCGCGAGGCACCCTGGCGCGTGACGCCGACGGCCGGCCAACGACCCCGCGGCGGATCATCGGCGCCCACGTGGACATCACCAGGCACGCCGACGCGGAGAGCCGCCTGGCGCGGTCGTTGTCGCTGCTTCGCGCGACGTTCGACTCGACGGCGGACGGCCTGCTGGTCGCCGACGGGCAGGGGCGCATCGAGACCTTCAACCGGCGCTTCGCCGAACTGTGGCGCCTGCCACAGGATGTCCTGGACAGCGCCGACGACAAGGCCGCCCTGGCGTTCGTGCTGGATCAGTTGACGGACCCCGGGGAGTTCCTCGCCAAGGTCACCGACCTGTACGCACACCCCGAAGCGGAGAGCTTCGATGTGCTGCGCTTCAAGGACGGCCGCGTCTTCCAGCGCTATTCCCGGCCGCAGCGCACGGGCGACGACGTGGTCGGCCGGGTCTGGAGCTTCCGCGACGTCACCGCCCGCGAACGCTCCGCCGCCGCCCTGGCCGACGAGGCCCGCCGCCGCCGGGCCCTGTTCGAACATTCGCGCGACGGCATCGTGGAGATCGACATGCAGGGCCGGGTCGTCGAATGCAACCGCCGGTTCGCCGAGATGCTGGGCTATGCAGTGTCCGAGGTCGCGGCGATGCACGTCTGGGACTGGGACGACGCGATGTCCCGCGAGGCGATCCGCCAGCGGTTCCTGAGCGAGCCCCTGGAACCGCACCAGTTCCGCACGCGCCACCGCCGGCGCGACGGTTCCAGATTCGACGCCGAGATCTCGACCGGCACCCTGAACTGGGAGGGACAGCCCCAGTATTTGTGCACGGTGCGCGACATCACCGACCGCCTGCGCGCCGACGAGGAAAGGCAGCAGCTCCAGGAACAGCTGCTGCAGGCCCAGAAGATGGACGCCATCGGCCAGTTGACCGGCGGCATCGCGCACGAGTTCAACAACATGCTCGGCGTGATCCTGGGCTATGCGTCGCTGGCAAGTGATATCGCCGCGGAAAAGAACGAAGAGGCCCTGATCGACTATCTGGGTTCGATCCGCCGCGCCGGCGAGAACGCCCGCGATCTGGTGGCCAAACTGCTGGCCTTCAGCCGGCGCCGCCCCGAGGCGCAACGGGCGCCCCAGGACCCGCTGGACCTGGTGCAGAGCGCCCTGCGCCTGCTGCGTCCGACCATTCCGGCCAGCGTCAGGATCGTCACCGACCTGCCGGCCGGACTGCCCGCCGTCGCCATCGACCCCATGGAATTCCAGCAGGTGATCGCCAATCTGCTGCTCAACGCCGCCCAGGCCACCGGTCAGCAGGGCCAGATCGCGATCGCCCTGCGTCGCCGGTCGGGAGACGCGATCTGCGCCGGCTGCAGTCTGCCCATCACCGGCGATTTCGTCGCCCTGGAAATCACCGACGACGGCGTCGGCATGCCGCCGGAAGTGCTCGCCCGCGTCTTCGAGCCGTTCTTCACCACCAAGGACGTGGGGCGCGGCACCGGGCTGGGGCTCTCGGTGGTGCACGGCATCGTGCACACGGTCGGCGGCCATCTCGCTGTCGCCTCGGGACCGGAGACCGGCACCACCTTCACCCTGCTGCTGCCCATCGCCGGCGCAGCCCCCGCGTCGGCGGCGGCACCGATCGCCGCACCCGCGCCCTCCGCCCCGGCCGAGGCCGCGACGACCGGACGGACCCTCCTGGTGGTGGACGACCAGCCCGAGATCGCCAGGCTGCTGGGAGAAATGCTGCGGAGCCTTGGTCACCACGCGCGCGTCTTCAACGACGGCGAGACGGCCCTCGCCGCCTTCCGCGCCGAACCCGGCGTGTTCGACGCGGTGATCTCCGACCAGACGATGCCGGGAATGTCCGGCCGCGACCTGCTGCTGGCGATCCGCCGGACACGGCCGGATCTGCCGCTGGTCATCTGGACCGGCTACAGCGAATCGATGGATGAAGCGACGGCCGCCGGACTGGGCTTCGCCGGATTCCTGCGCAAGCCCGTGGCGATGGAGGAACTCGCCGCGCAACTGCAGCGGCTGTTCTGAGACCGGTCTACTCTTCCTCGACCTCGGTGACCTCGACCACGCAACCCAGGCCGTGGCCGGGAGCCACCGCTTCCAGAAGCTCCACCACGCGCGCGCTCATCGCCGCGCCGAACCGCAGTTCCAGTTCGTCGTCGTCGAGCACGCGCCAGCACAGGTCGCCCACGCCTTCGGTGCCGCAGTAGGCGTGCATCTCCAGATAGAGCGACGAGCCCATGTCCGGGTCGGTGTACGAGTCGACCATGATCTCGATGGCCAGCGCATCGTCATCCAGTTTGCCGCCGGCGCGTTGCCGGACCTCGTCCTCCCAGAAGCGCGTCACGGCGTCGGTCAGGGCCAGGCGGAAACCGCCGTCGGCCGTGGCTGGCCAGGTGGCCGCCAGGTGCCGGGGGTCGTCATGCGTCAGGTCGATGGCGATGTCCGCCCGCAGACTCACCGGGCAGTTGTCGCGCAAGTCCTCGAAATCCCTGTACATCGGGGCACCCTTGGTCGGAGGATCCATCGTGGCGGCAACCCGCATGCTACTGCTCCGGAAGCCCCCAGGCAAGGGGGCCGCGCACAGCTGTAGCCGTCGGGCCCGAAAAAGGCTAGACTCACTCTCACATCGCGAATCGCGGAATCCCATCCGGTCCCGGAGGACGCCATGCACACGGTCAGGGAACTGCTCGCCGAAAAGGGCCACCGAACCCTGGTTTACGTCGGTCCTGATGACACCGTGTTCGAAGCGGTGACCCGAATGGTGCGCGCCAACGTGGGCGCCATCCTGGTGATGGACGGTGGCCGGGTGCGGGGCATCATGACCGAACGCGACTATCTGCGCTTCGTCACCGAACTCGGCCGCACCGCCCGCGACACGCCGGTGCTGGACCTGATGACGCGCAAGGTCATCTACGTCACGCCCGACACCAGCGTCCAGCAGGTGATGGCCATCATGACCGAGGCCCGCATCCGGCACGTGCCGGTCATGGAGGCCGACGCGCTGCTCGGCCTGGTGTCGATCGGCGACTGCGTGAAGCGGCTCTCCCAGGACCAGGAAGTGAAGCTGCGCACGCTCGAAGCGTACATCAACGACAGCTACCCCGGCCCTGCGGCCCCCTGAGACCCGCGGACCCCTGGGACCGGCGCACCGACGCCGCGACCGCACCGCGAACCCACGGCGGGGCCCCGGCGATTGTCCGCCGGGGCCCCGTCCATTAGATTGGGGCCACGCCGCCGCGCCCCCGCGCTTCCCGCGCCGTCGCGGC
>JAIFKS010000103.1 GCA_020049465.1 bacterium
TCGTCAGGTCGAGGGGCTACTCCGGAGGTGCAAGAACGATACGCGGATTCTTTAATAGCTCAGCCAGGCCCGGGAGCCTATAAATCGACATATAGGATCTATATTTAACATTACGGCATTCATTTGAACAGCCATCATCATAAGCTGGTTCGCAAATAGTAGATAAGTGTCTGCTTTAAGACAATCTTACAGAATTCTTAATGTAGCCCCGGCCCGTTGCCGCGGTGTTCCTCGCGTCTGTGCTCAAGCCAGAGGTTTCCGATACTTCGCCTGGTACAGCCCCGCCTCAACCGCACCCAGGAATCCCGCCCGCATGAGATCCGGATCCACCGGAGCCAGCCGCCTGATCTGCGCCGGCGTTACCACCGGCAGATGCTGCAACTCGTCCAGGCGGTCGCCGATCCAGTTCAGGTCGTCCTCATCGGTCAGCCACCCACGCTTGTCGAGCGCCGCCAGATCCAACGGGCGCGAATAGCTGCGCAGCGTCTTCTGGCCCACGGTGTTGAAATACACCTCGAAGTACGACATCACCAGTTCGCGCAGGCTGCGGTAGACCGGCTCGCGGGCGCGCAGCACCGTGGTGTTGGACTTGGCCACGGCGCCCCAGCGCCCATCGACCGTGTAGACGGCCAGCACGTGGTCGTCGTCGTTCCAGGCGCGCAGGTCCACCAGGCGCGGCCGGTGGCCCAGCTCACGCAGCGCGGCGGCGGCGAACATCGCCCCGTCGAAGCAGGCGGCCTTGCGTTCGCGCATGACCCGCCGGGGCGAGCGCGCACGATAGTCGGCGTCGTACGGCAGGTCATTCAGGAACTGCTGGACGGCCAGGGGCGTCTTCAGGCGCGCCAGCAGGCGACGCTCGGCCGCGGTCCAGGGTGAGCGGTCGGGTGAGCGGTCGGGGGTGCGGCGGGCCATGCGTGGTCCTTTCGTCGGTCGGCGCGCGCGAGCCATGAGCCGGCGATGCTATCATCACCGGGCGAAGGCGGCAACTGCCGCGCGGTTGGCGCGTCACGGCCGGCCATGGTATCGTGCCCTGCCGACCGTGGGATCGCTCCCCCCCGCCCGAACCGAAAGGACCCGCGATGAGCGGCCGCCTGCAAGCCTTCCGTGAAGAACGCGAGCGCCTGAACGCGCGCGTCCTCGAAACCGCGACCATGACGACCAAGCGCTTCTTCAACCTGGACACCGCCACCTACAAGGACGGCGCGCTGCCGGCCCGCACCAAGGAGATGGCCGGCCTGGCCGCTTCGCTGGTGCTGCGCTGCGACGACTGCATCGCCTATCATGTCATCCGCTGCGCCGAAGAGGGCGTCAGCGAGGCCGAGATCCTCGAGATCTTCGACGTAGGCCTGATCGTCGGCGGCTCCATCGTCATCCCGCACCTGCGGCGGGCCCGCGCGCTGCTGGACGAACTGCTGGCGGAACAGGAAAGCTGAGGCGACGGCGATGATGCTCGACACGCTGGACCACCTCGCGCAGCTGGCGTCGTTTTCGACGGCGTTCGCCGAGGCGGCGGCCTGGCTGGGCCGGCCGGACCTGGCCGAACTGGCGCCGGGGCGCTACGAGGCGGGCGCCGGCGGCGTCCACGCCACGGTCGCCTGCGTGCCGGCCCGCCACGCCGACCAGGGGCAACTGGAGGCGCACCGGCGGTTCGCCGACATCCAGGTGCTGCTTGAGGGGCGGGAAACCATGGGCTGGCGGCCGCTGGCCGACTGCGCGCAGCCGGTTGCCGGGTACGACGCGGAAACGGACCTGCAGTTCTTCGCCGACGCGCCGCAGGTCTGGTTCGGCCTGCGCCCCGGCCAGTTCGCGGTCTTCCTGCCCGGCGACGCCCACCTGCCGCTGGTGGGCGAGGGCATTCTGCGCAAGATCGTCGTCAAGGTGCCGCTGGACGCCGCCTGAACCGGCCGGGCGGCGGCGCGCGCCCGTTGACATCCCGCCGCCGCGCGCCCACCATGGGGGGACGCGGCCACCGGTCCGCAGCCGTTCCTCCGGATGCCATCGTCGAGGGAGCAATCGCCTTGGGTTCCTACACCCTGACCCACCTGCAGCACCTCGAGCAGGAATCCATCCACGTCATGCGCGAGGTCGTCGCCGAGTTCAAGAACCCGGTGATGCTCTATTCCGTGGGCAAGGACTCGGCGGTCATGCTGCGCCTGGCGCAGAAGGCGTTCCACCCGGGCCGCTTTCCGTTCCCGCTGCTGCACGTGGACACCGGCTACAAGTTCCCCGAGATGTACGCCTTTCGCGACCGGCACGTGGCCGACATCGGGGCGCGCCTGCTCGTCGAGCGCAACGAGGAATGGATCGCCAAGGGCGCCCACCCCACGCGTCTGGGCAACGACAAGTGCTGCCAGCAGCTGAAGACGCGCGGACTGCTCGACGCGCTGGGCAAGCACGGTTTCGACGCCGCCTTCGGCGGGGCCCGCCGCGACGAGGAGAAATCGCGCGCCAAGGAACGCTTCTTCTCGGTGCGCGACCGGCTCGGCCAGTGGGACCCGAAGAACCAGCGCCCCGAGCTGTGGAGCCTCTACAACGCGAACATCGACGACGGCGAGAACGTGCGCGTGTTCCCGCTCAGCAACTGGACCGAGCTGGACGTGTGGCAGTACATCCGCCAGGAGTCGATCCCCATCGTGCCTCTGTATTACGCACGGCCCCGCAAGGTGGTGCGCCTGGGCGGCATCCTGGTGCCCTGCGAGCATCGCGCGATCGTCGACCCCGACGGCAAGCTGGGCTTCGCCGACAGCGACATCGTCGAGGTCAACTGCCGCTTCCGCAGCCTCGGCTGCATCCCCTGCACCGGGGCCATCGAGTCGGATGCGACGACGATCGACCAGATCATCGAGGAAGTCGTGGCCGCCCGGCGCAGCGAGCGCGAGAACCGGCTGATCGATCTGACCAGCGATTCGTCGATGGAGCAGAAGAAGCGCGAGGGATACTTCTGATGGACCAACCGCTTGATCACCCTTCCGAAAAGCCCGCGCCGGCGCTGCCCGACGCCGAGAAGAGCCTGTTGCGGTTCACGACCAGCGGCAGCGTGGACGACGGCAAGTCCACCCTGATCGGCCGCCTGCTCTACGAGACGAACTGCATCTTCGAGGACCAGTACGCGGCCGTGGCGCGCACCTCGGAGAAGCGCGGCGACGAACGCGTGGACCTGGCCCTGCTGCTGGACGGCCTGGCCGCCGAGCGCGAACAGGGCATCACCATCGACGTGGCCTACCGCTATTTCGCCACGGCGCGGCGCAAGTTCATCATCGCCGACACGCCGGGCCACGAGCAGTACACGCGCAACATGGTCACCGGGGCCTCGACCGCCGACCTGGCCATCATCCTGATCGACGCCCGGCACGGCGTGATCACCCAGTCGAAGCGCCACGGTTTCCTGATCTCGCTGCTGCAGATCCCGCATCTGGTGGTGGCCGTCAACAAGATGGACCTGGTGGACTGGCGGCAGGACGTCTACGACGCCATCGTGCGCGACTACCAGGATTTCTCGCAGAAGCTCGACATCCACGACGTCACGTTCATCCCGCTGAGCGCGCGCGACGGCGACAACGTCACCCGGCGCAGCGACCGCATGCCCTGGTACCAGGGGCAGACGCTGTTGCACACGCTGGAGAACGTGCACGTGGCCGCCGACCGCAACTACGTGGACTTCCGCTTTCCCGTGCAGACCGTGCTGCGGCCGAACCTGGATTTCCGGGGGTTCGCCGGCACCGTCGCCTCGGGCACGATCCGGCCGGGCGAAGAGGTGGTCGCGCTGCCGTCCGGCCGCTCCACGCGCGTGAAGTCGATCGAGACGTTCGACGGACAGCTGCCCGAGGCCTTCGCCGGGCAGGCCGTCGTCCTGACCCTGGCCGACGAGATCGACCTGAGCCGCGGCGACATGCTGGTGCGCGCGCGCAACCTGCCGCAGGTGGGCACCGATTTCGACGCCACGCTGTGCTGGATGGACCAGGAGCCGCTGAACCGGCGCACGCACTACGTGCTGAAGCACACGACGCACAAGGTCAAGGCCTTCGTCAGCGACGTGCACTACCGCATCGACGTCAACACGCTGCACCGCGAGCCGGCCGATTCGTTCGCGCTGAACGAGATCGGGCGGGTGGCGATCCGCACGGCGCGGCCCGTCTTCTTCGACCCGTACAAGGCCAACCGCGCCACCGGCAGCTTCATCCTGATCGACCCGGTGACGAACCGCACCGCCGCCGCCGGCATGATCCGCGGCGTCTCGCGCGGCGTGGGGGACGTGGCGCGCGCGGGGCAGGCCGTGTCCCACCGTTCCCTGAACGTGCAGTGGGAAGGCGGCCTGATCGCGCAGGCCGACTGGGAGAAGCGCAACGGCCACAAGGGCGGCGTGCTGTGGTGCACCGGCTATTCGGGCGCCGGCAAGTCCACCGTGGCCAAGGCGCTGGTGCGCGAACTGTTCGCCGCCGGCTGCCAGGTGATGCTGCTGGACGGCGACAATGTGCGCCACGGCCTGTGCGGCGACCTCGGGTTCTCCGACCGCGACCGCACCGAGAACATCCGCCGTGTGGCCGAGACGGCCAAGCTGTTCTACGAGCAGGGCAATCTGGTCGTCTGCACCTTCATCTCGCCGTTCCAGGCCGACCGGGCCTTCGCGCGCTCGATCATGCCGCCGGGCGTGTTCCACGAAGTCTTCGTCAAGTGCGACCTGGACGTGTGCCGTCGGCGCGACCCCAAGGGGCTCTACCGCAAGGCCGAGGCGGGCGAGATCAGCGAGTTCACGGGGGTGTCGTCGCCCTACGAGGCGCCGGACCGGCCGGATCTCGTGCTGGAGACCGATCTGCACGCGGTCGACGAACTGGTCGCCCGGTTCCGCGGCTACCTGCGGGAGCGGGGCCTGGTCGAGTAGCGGTCTGGTCGACTGCGGTTTTGGCCGGGAAAATTATTCAGCGGCGCCTGTGATTTCCCGCCGGGAATCGGCTCTTCAAGGGAGCGGGCGTCTTGCGCCGTGGATCGGCCGCCGGAAGGGGGATTTCCGGTGGCCGATCCCGTCTATATCACCGCGTCGATCAGCGCCCGGAAATAGGCCGGCATCTCGTGCCGCGGGTACCAGGCCAGCGCGATCTCCTGATCCAGCCGCCGATCAGGGCACAGGTCCACCAGCCGTCCGTCGGCCAGCCAGGGCGCGGCAAAATCCTCCGCCAGCACCGTGTAGCCCAATCCTTCGGCCACCATCGCCGCCAGCGCGTCCGGATTGTTCACCAGGTGACGCCGGCGCCGCGCCGTGCCCAGCAGATCGTGCTCCCGCAGGAACGCGAAGGTGGCGTCGTCGCCCTCGTTGAAGTCGATGATGCGCTCGCGGGCCACGACATCGGCCAGGCTCCGCTTCGCCCAGGCGCCGGGGCCGACCAGCACCTGCCGGCTCGGCCGCAGCGGCTTGGCGTCCAGTTCGTCCACCACATCGTCGCGCGGCAGCACCGCCAGTTGAGCCTGCCCGGACTTGAGCGCCGCGAGTCCGGCGTTGTGGTCGTCGAGCACGAAGCTGAGCGTCACGCCGGGAAAATCCGGCAACACGGCGGTGGTCGCCGGGATCACGCGGCTGCGCATCAGGCTGGAAGGCCCGGTGATGGCCACGCGCACGCTGGCGGCCGGATCGCCGCGCCTGACCAGGGCCAGCAGTTCACCCTCGAGGTCGCCCGCCCTCTGGCCGTAGCGGATCAGCGCCTCGCCCTCGGCGGTCGGGCGCATGCCGCGGCGCGAGCGGATGAACAGCGTGCAGCCCAGCTCGCGCTCGAGCACACGGATGCGCTGGGTGACGCCGGTCTGGCTCAGCCCGATCTCGCGCGCGGCCCCG
Organism: bacterium; assembly: GCA_020049465.1. Classification (GTDB taxonomy): domain Bacteria; phylum Krumholzibacteriota; class Krumholzibacteriia; order LZORAL124-64-63; family LZORAL124-64-63; genus CAINDZ01. Next base: position 5,825 of record JAIFKS010000103.1, read on the forward strand.
TGGACGGTGCCGTGGCGCACGATGGCCATGAAGGCCTCGAGTCCCGGATGGAGTAAACTCATTCTGAGTCATCAATAACTGAAATCATTCAATTATTCAAATCAAATCGCCCGGCCTATCTTGCCCGTTCCATCAGCGGACCCCGGCAGGAGGCAGACATGACCCAGAAGGCATCGGCGGACAACGGTAAACAGAAGGTGATCCTGGCCTACAGCGGCGGGCTGGATACCTCGGTCATCCTCGTCTGGCTCATCGAGCAGGGCTGGGACGTGATCGCCTACATCGCCGACGTGGGGCAGGACGAGGACCTGGCGGCCGCCGAACGCAAGGCCCTCACCCTGGGCGCGACCAAGGTCTTCGTCGAGGATCTGAAGGCGGAGCTGGTCACCGACTACATCTTCCCGATGATCAGCGCCAACGCCATCTACGAGGGTCGCTACCTGCTGGGCACGGCCGTGGCGCGCCCGTTGATCGCCAAGCGGCAGATCGAGATCGCGCAGCGCGAAGGCGCCACCTGGGTGTCGCACGGCGCCACCGGCAAGGGCAACGACCAGGTGCGCTTCGAACTGGCCTACTACGCGCTGGCCCCGGACATCAAGGTCTTCGCGCCCTGGAAGGACGCCACGTTCCTGGCGGCGTTCCGCGGTCGCACCGACCTGATCAACTACGCGCAGGCCAAGGGCATCGAGATCAAGTCGTCGCTGGCCAAGCCCTACAGCGAGGACGACAACCTGCTGCACATCAGCCACGAGGCGGGCATCCTCGAGGATCCCGGCCTGGCCGCGCCGCCCGAAGTGTACTCGCGCACGATCGCGCCCGAACTGGCGCCCGACACGGCCGCCCTGCTGCGCATCGACTTCACCGACGGCCTGCCGACCAAGGTGACCAATGTCGACACGGGCTTCGAGGTGACCGGCGCCCTGCCGCTGTTCACGTATCTGAACGCGGTGGGCGCGGCGCACGGCGTCGGCCGCGTGGACATGGTCGAGAACCGCTTCGTGGGCGTGAAGTCCCGCGGCGTGTATGAAACCCCCGGCGGCACCATCCTGCTGGCGGCGCACCGCGACCTCGAGGGCCTGGCCATGGACCGCGAGGTGATGTGCCTGCGCGACATGCTGGCGGCCAAGCTGAGCGAGCTGATCTACAACGGCTTCTGGTTCAGCCCCGAGATGGACTTCCTGATGTCGGCCATCCACAAGAGCCAGGAGCTGATCGACGGTCAGGTCACGGTGAAGCTCTACAAGGGCGGCGTCTGGCCGCTGGCGCGTACCAGCCCCAGTTCTCTGTACGACCAGGAGCTGTCGAGCATGGACCAGGGCGGCGGTTACGACCAGATGGACGCGGCCGGCTTCATCCGCATCAACGCGATCCGGCTTAAGGCGCACAACGCGATCTGCCGCAAACGCGCGGCACAGGCGGCCGCGGCCGCTTCGCCCACGGCCGCGGCCGCCGTCTCATGAGCACGTTGTGGACGCGGGCCGACCAGCCCGATCCCTGGCTGCAATCGTTCCTGGCCGGCGACGACCACGTGCTGGACCTGCAGCTGGTGCCCTACGATTGCCGGGCATCGCTGGCCCACGCGCGGATGCTGGAGCGCATCGGCGTGCTGACCGTCGCGGAACTGCAGAGCCTGGAGGAGGGGCTGGCCGAGATCGAGGAACTGGCCGCGCAGGGCCGCTTCCCGATCACGGCCGCCGACGAGGACTGCCACACCGCCATCGAGAACCACCTGACGCAGCACTGCGGCGAGGCGGGCCGGAAGATCCACACCGGCCGCTCGCGCAACGACCAGGTGCTGACGGCGCTGCGCCTGTGGGAGAAGGACCACGTCGACCAGCTGCTGGGCATGCTCGTGGCGTACCTCGATGCGCTCTATGCCATCCGCAAGGCTCAGGGCGATGTCGCGCTGCCCGGCTACACCCACATGCAGGCGGCGATGCCGACCACGGTCGACGTCTGGCTGGGCAGCTACGCCGACGCCGCGCGCGACGACCACGAACTGCTGTCGCTGGTCCGCCGCCTGGTGGACCGCTGCCCGCTCGGCACCGCCGCCGGCTTCGGCGTGCCGGTGCTGGCGCTGGACCGCGAAGGCACGGCCGCCGAACTGGGCTTCGCCAGCGTGCTGGCCAACCCCATGTACGCGCAGTTGAGCCGCGGCCGCGTCGAAGCGCTGCTGCTGGCCGCCTGCAGCCAGGTGATGCTGGGCCTGAGCCGCCTGGCCAGCGACCTGCTGCTGTTCTCCACGCGCGAGTTCGGGCTGCTCGCGCTGCCGCCGTCGCTGTGCACCGGCAGCTCGCTGATGCCGCAGAAGCGCAACCCCGACGTCTTGGAACTGATCCGCGCCCGCTTCCACGTCGTGGCCGGCGAAGAGGCCAAGGTGCGCGCCATGACCGCGGGCCTGATGTCCGGCTACAATCGCGACGTGCAGCTGACCAAGGGCCCGCTGTTCGCCGGCGTTGCCGCGACGGTCGACAGCCTGCGCGCGATGGCGATGGTTCTGGCCGGCCTGGGGATCGACGTCGACCGCTGCGCGGCGGCCGTTACCGACGAGATGCGGGCGACGGAGCGCGCGATGAAGCTGGTCAGTGAAGGGGTGCCGTTCCGGGATGCCTATCGGCGGGTGGCTGCTGAGGAGGCGGCCAGGCGCGAGGTTAAGCCGGAAGGTCGTGGGGACTGATCTCCTGTCGGTGCAGATGCTGCCGTCCCTGGAATGCTCGTGCCGGCAGTGTTGTCGTTGTCCAATAGAGGTCCCATCGCAGGCTGGCAGTGCAGCCCTACACCTCCGCAAACTCATATCTGACCTTCAACTCCCCGCACCGCGACCAGGCCATCAGCCCCTGCTTCTGCATCCGGCCAAGCACGATTCCGGGCGCCACGCCGATCTCCCGCGCAAATGCGGCAATCGCCTGGGCATTGTGCGGCAGGTCGGCCAGGCGCTGGGCGGCTGCGGGAGGGATCAGCAGGTTGGCGGCGAACGTGTCGGCCTCCGACTCGAGCTGGTCGTCCACGTCGTCGGCGCCTTCGAGCACAGTCAGTTTTTTGCTGTGTTGCAACAGGTGGCAGATCTCGTGGAAGAACGTGAACCACAGCACGTCATGGGTCTTAAAGCGGTTGCTCAGCAACAGCAGGGCCTTGGTCGGCGAAATCCATTTCGTGGCGCCGAAGGCGGGGCAGCCCCTCGGTGTGGGCAGGACGACGACGGCAATGCCGGCTTCCGCGCACAGCGCCGTCAGTGCGGGCACGAAAGCTTCGGGTTCGGCCAGGGTTGTCAGGGAGCGCAGTGCGGGCAGTCGCTGGCGCAGTTCCGTTGCGCTGTAGTCCGCTGTCGGCATGCTCTGGGCCAGCCGCTCGCCCTGGCGCAGCCAGGCCGCCGCCGCCGGCCCCGCCATGGACGAGGCTGGAGACCCCCGGAAAGCAGCCAACGGCCCGTTGTAGGTGTTGTCCCAGGCTTCAACTGAGGCCACCCCGAAGAAGCGCAGGCACTCAGCAACCTGTCGGCCCTTGTCGGCGTGTGGCTCGATCCAGCCCATCGCAATCATGCTGGCCAACGGCAGCCGCCTCAGCCATTGCGCCGAAATCCGGTTCAGCTGGTCGAACTCTTGCCTGGCGAGCGCCGCGCGATACTGCACCTCGCGCCGCATCCAGAAGTCCGCCGTCGAACCGAGGACCGTTTCGAGCTTCAGCGCGGCCTCAAAGGAAATCGAGGCCCGCCCGCGGACCAGGTCGTTGATGTGCTTGCGCGTGTAGCCCGTGCGCTCGGCCAGATCTGCCTGCGTGAGGTTCCGTTCCCGCAGTACATCGGCAATCGTGTCGCCCGGCGGTGACGCCCACGCGGGGTTGAAGGTATAGGTGTCAGTCATGGTAGTCTCCAATGAATATGATGGTGATGCTGCCCACTCTGGACCAGTCGATGGTGTCGTCGGCCTTCAGGGGCGGCGGATCCTCGGTGGGCCGGAACACGAGCCGGCGCCCGCCCTCCAATTTCAATGCGAACTGGCCTCTTCGGTCACCCCTCAACGGGTGCGGATGCCCAGCCACGAGTTCGACCACCGATTGCGCCGCGGCAAGGTCCGCCAATCGCTTGCGCAGCGACTTGGCGCATTTACGGCCCAGTTTGCGGTCGGCCGTGGCCGGGCATTCGCAGAGAGCCCGATTGGCTTGGCCTTCGATGAGTATATGCAAATCCTGCTCCGCTAGCAATAAAAGTTAACCGAAAAGGTTAATCACAATGGAATAGCGGGCGGTGCGCCGTCTGGGCCACCCCACGTTCGCGTCAGCAATTCCGTTGCCGCCGATGACTACCTGCTTTTGCGAAACGGCGTGGCTCGATCCGGAAGCGGTAGTGGCGTGGCGCGCCTGCGCCGGCGCAAGTGATCGCAAGATCGTGAGACTTGCGCCGGCGCAAGTCCCAGGGCGGCGCCTCAGGCGCGCCGCGCCGTCTCAATCGCCGCGATGACGATCTTCGTCATCTCCATCATCACGGTGAAGCAGTGCGCGGCGTCCCGCTGCTGGGCGCTGCTGCTGGTGCGGATCTACGAATGTCTCCCCCTGAGATGCCCGAAGTGCGGCGAGCCGATGCGGATCATCGCCTTCGTGCTGGACCGGCCGACGATCGAGCGCATCCTCGATCACATCGGTGAGCCCACGCAGCCGCCCCAGGTGCTGCCGGCGCGCTCGCCGCCGCAACTCGCGTTCGGGTTCGACCAGACGGTCGCGACCACGGACTGGCCGGAGATGGATCAGACTGCGGGAACGGACGACGGCTGGGATTGATCCACGAGCATATCGGATTGGGATAGGGTGCCGGGCGCAGGCGAGCGCGGTGGACGGGAACGTGTGCGTG
>JAIFKS010000080.1 GCA_020049465.1 bacterium
TTCTGGCGCAGGGAATCCACCATGGTCGCGATGTGCCGCGCCATGTGGTTGAAATGGCGCCCGAGATCGTCGATCTCGTCCGTGCCGCCATTGCTCACGCGGCGCTCGAGATCGCCGCGGGTGAAGGCTTCCATGGCCGCCGACAGACGCCGGATGCGGCGGCTCGTCCAGCCCATCAGCATCAGTGCGGCGACGGCCGCGAGCACAAGCATGCCGACCATGACCTTGACCAGCAGCTGCTGCGTGTCGATCAGGCCTGAACTCGCTTCCATTTCGGTGGCGTCCAGGACGATGGGGCGGTAGCTGGAAACCAGGAAGCCGCGCGGCGCTTCCGGCGCGCCGATGAGGTTGACGGCGAAGATGCGGTTCTCGAAGGCGTCGACGTGGGACTTGTCGGGATAGCTCGCGTAATCCCAACCGTCATCCGACATGGCGGTCAGCAGGGCGGGATCGATGTGGGGCACGGCCGCCAGCAGACTGTCGCCGTGGGCGCCGGCCAGCGCGGAGCCGTCCGGCGCGAACACCATCAACTCGACGCCGTAACGCGCCACGCGGTCGCCCGCATCGTCCAGGGTGCGGTTGACGTCCCGCCGGCCGTTCGCCAGGTCCACGGCAAGGGAGTCGAGCTCCTTCGTGGCCCGGTTCTCGAACCAGTTCTTTTCGTCACTGTCGGTGTACGGCGAAAAGACCGTGGCATCGATCCACAGGAAATACCCGCCCAGGCACAGTCCCAGGAACGCCAGGAACAGCGCCGACAGCTTGAACAGCAGCGACTTCGCAAAGTGTGGGGTGCGCCATGCGGTCAATTGAATTCCTCGGTGAATCGGTAGCCGACGCCCCAGACCGTGAGGATGAGGCGCGGGCGGTTGGGATCCGCCTCGACCTTGTTGCGCAGCCGGTTCACGTGCGAATTGACGGTGTGTTCGAACACCTCGGCGTCCTGGTCCCAGATCAGATCGAGCAGCTGCCGACGGCTGAACGTGCGACCGGGCCGGCTGGCCAGCGTGTACAGCAGGTCGTATTCCTTGACCGTCAACTGAACCTGTTCAGTTCCGACCTGCACCTTGCGTTTGCCGTGGTCGATCTTCAGCGGACCCAGGTCCAGGATGCGGTCGCCCGACGAGATGCGGGCCAGTTCCTCGGCGCGTTCGATGCGCCGGTGCACGACCTTGATGCGGGCCACCAGTTCGCGGATGCTGAACGGCTTGGTCAGGTAGTCGTCGCACCCCAGTTCCAGCCCCAGGACCTTGTCGGTCTCTTCGCCGCGCGCGGTCAGCATCACCACCGGCGTGCGCGTGTCGGTGGTCCGGATCTCACGCAGGACATCGATGCCGCTGGTGCTCGGCAGCATCCAGTCCAGCAGCACGAGTCCATATTGTCCGGACTGGAAGGCGCGCAGGCCGGCCTCGCCGTCGGCGGCGGCGTCCACCTGATAGCCCTCGGCGGTCAGGTGCATCGAAAGCAGATCAATCAGGTCGCCGTCGTCCTCGATGACGAGAATACGGCGGGCGGCTCCGGTGGTCACGGCCATGATACGGCCTTCCGTTGCGAAGGAGTGCCGGGAGCGGGGGCCGCCGGGCGACGGACCCGCTCTGGTTCCGGTTTCATAACGTCAATTATCTCATGGCCCTAGATGTCGGTTCAAGGGGCTATCGACGCGACGGCGGCATTTCGGGATCCCTGCGGGTCGTTTGTGGCGAATGAGTCACGGAATCGGTCGGCTGGCGTGAACAAAACGCCACAAACGGGGTCCGTGCGGCGGGCGCGATCCCGGGTGTCCCCCGAGGCTCCGGTTGCCAAGGGAGGTGCCGGCCGCGATAATGCGGTCATTGCGCCCGGATGGGCCCCGATACGCCCTGCCCCGACCCGACTCCGGTGGAGGCTCCATGTCCGAAACATCCCTGGCGCTGCCGCCGATCGGCGCGCCGCTCCTGTCGCTGAAAAACGTGTGCAAGTCCTACGGCGAGAAGCGCGCCGTGCACAATCTGAGCCTCGAGATCCCGCGCGGCAGCATCTACGGCTTTCTCGGGCCCAACGGCGCGGGCAAGACCACGACCATCCGCAGCATCATGAACATCATCCTGCCCGACTCCGGCGAGATCACGCTGGCCGGACGTCCGCTGGACCTGTCGATGCGCGACCGGATCGGCTACCTGCCCGAAGAGCGCGGACTCTACCGCAAGATGAAGTGCGTCGATCAGCTGGTCTATCTGGCCAGACTGAAGAGCGTGCCGCGCGCGGTGGCCCGGACCCGCGCCCGCGAATGGCTGAGCCGGCTGGGTCTGAGCGAATACGGCGACCGCAAGGTCGATGTCCTCAGCAAGGGCATGCAGCAGAAGATCCAGTTCGCGGCCACGTTCATCAGCGAACCCGACCTGGTCATCCTGGACGAGGTGTTCAGCGGCCTGGATCCCTTGAACATCGAACTGCTGCGCGACATGATCGTCGAGCAGAAGCAGCGCGGGACCACCATCGTGTTCTCCACCCACATGCTGGCCGAAGCGGAACGCATCTGCGACGCGATCTGCCTGATCGAGGGCGGCGAAGTGATCCTGGACGGTTCGCTGCCGAAAGTCCGCGCCGACTTCCCTCTGCGTTCGGTGCGCGCCGCCTGGGAGGGCGAACTGCAGCCGCCGTCGGATCTGCCGGGCGTGATCCACAGCGAACTGCACGAAGGAAGCTGGCGCCTGACGCTGCACGAGGGCGCCGATCCGCTGGCGCTGTTGCCGCGCCTTCAGGCTGTCGGCGTGCTCACCCTGTACTCGGCCAACCGGCCGAGCCTCAACGAGATCTTCCTTGCGGCCGTGGCGCGCCGCCGGCAGGAGGTGGCGGCATGAGCAAGGTGCTTACCGTGGTCGGCCGCGAATACCTGGAGCGGGTGCGGTCCAAGAGTTTCCTGATCGGGACGGTTCTCGGGCCGGCCATGATGGCGATGTTCATCGTACTGCCGATCCTGGTGGCCGACCGCGGCGGCGAGGATCAGCGCACCATCGCGGTCATCGACCAGAGCGTCGGCGTGCGCGGCGCCTTGTCGGACGTGCTGGTGGAGGACGGGCGGAAGAGCCTCTCGCTCGAACCGGTGGCGGTCGGCCCTGGCGGCCTGGACGCGGCCATCGCCGAGATGAAGACGATGATCGTCGACGGCACCGTCCACAGCGGCATGGTCGTGCCGGCCGATTTCGTCGAGACCGGACAGGTCAGCTTCTACAACAAGTCGGTCAGTTCCCTGGTCGTGCGCGACGAGGTGCTGAAGCCCGCCTTGAACCGCGTGCTGCGCGAAGAGCGCTTCGCCCGCGCCCAGGTGCCCGACTCGCTGTTCAACTACCTGTCGGCGCACACCGAATGGAGCAGCATCGCCGTGACCGCCGAAGGTGGCGAGGAAAAGCAGGACGAATCGGTGTCCATCGCCATGGCCTTCGTGCTGATCATGATCATCTACATCATGGTCCTCATCTACGGCAACCACACCCTCACGGCGGTGATCGAGGAGAAGAGCAGCCGCATGGTCGAGATCATGCTGGCCAGCATTTCGCCCGGCGAGATGATGCTGGGCAAGGTGCTGGGCATCGGCCTGGCTGGCCTGACGCAGTTCGCCATCTGGGCGTCGGCGTTCCTTCTGGTGTCGCAGCGCGGGGTTTCCGTCGGTGGACTGACGCTGGACGTCGGCTTCCTGACGCCGGTCATCCTGGTTTCGTTCGTGATGTTTTTCCTGCTGGGGTTCTTCCTGTACTCGACCATCTACGCCGGCGTGGGCGCCATGTGCAACACGGTGCAGGACAGCCAGCAGTTCCACATGCCCCTGATGATGGGCCTCATCATCCCCATGATGCTCCTCAGCATGGTCCTGCGGTCGCCCAACGCGCCGCTGGCCACGGCGCTCAGCCTGGTGCCGCTGTTCTCGCCCGTGCTGATGTTCATGCGCGTGTGTGTCGAGACACCGCCGCTGTGGCAGATCGGGCTGTCGTGGGTGCTGATGGGGGTCTCCATCTGGCTGGCCGCGCGGGCCGCGGGCAAGCTGTTCCGCGTCGGCATCCTCATGAACGGCCAGGCGCCCACCTGGGCTACTCTGGGGCGTGCGCTGCGCTCCTGAGGCGACATCATCGGAGTGAACGAGGAACCCCGGAGGCGTCGCCGCCCCCGGGGTTCTTCATCGCCTTCGCAGTCGTCGATGTTCAGGGCACCAGCGAGAACCGGTAGCTGTCGCCCAGCTGAAGGCGCTCGACCACGTCCATGCCCTCGATCACGTCGCCGAACAGCGTGTAGCGGCCGTTCAGGTGGGGCTGTTCCGAGAGCATGACGAAGAACTGGCTGCTGCCGGTGTCGCGGCCGTCGTCGGCGATGCCGACCGCGCCGCGCTTGAACGGGCGCCGGCTGGCCTCGCCGCGGATGTTGAAGCCCGGACCGCCCCAGCCCGTGCCGCCGGGATCGCCGCCCTGGATGACGAAATCGGGCACCACGCGGTGGAGGGACTGCCCGTCGAACCAGCCGCGGCCGGCCAGAGACACGAACAGGGCGCAGGTGTTCGGCGCCGAGTCCGGATGCAGGCGGATGCGGAACGAACCGCGCGGCGTGTCGCAGCGCAGATCCGGCGCCTTGAAGGCCAGCGTGACCGGAGGTTGGTCCGTGCTGCGGGCGACCGCCGGCAGGGTGGCTTTGAGGCTGCCTTCGGTGGGGATCAGCCGGTCCGGCAGAAGGCCGGTGCCCCGGGCGGTGGCCCGCGCCTGCAGGCGCAGGCGGAGATCCGGCTCGCCGAAGGCCTCCAGCAGCAGGTGCGCGGCGCGGTCGCGCAGGGGCGCCGCCGGTTCCCACCGCGGAGGGGGCGCCACGGGTGCAGGCGCGGATCCGGCGGCCGGGGTCACGGCCGCAACCGACGTCACCGGCGGTGTCACCGCCGGCGGCGGTAGCTTCAGCATCCGTTCCAGTCCGGTCAGCACGCTGCGCCGGATGTCGACCAGTCCGGGCCCGGTTGCCGAGCCCCAGGTCCGCAGCAGCGCGGCGCAGGCGTCGTCGCCGGGGAACGCTCCCAGCAGGTCGGCCGCCGTGGCGCTGACCACGAACGACGTGTCGCCGGTCGCCGCCAGCAGGATGGCGGCCACGCGCGGCGGCCCCAGATCCGCCGGCATGGACCGGGGGCGCTCCCCGGCGACGAGGGCCAGGCCTTCCAGCGCCGCCGCCCGGATCAGCGGATGAGCCGCGAACGGTCCGCCCGTGCGGGCGCTGAGCAGCGGGACCGGATCGCGGTGATGGCGCGCCACGGCCGCCAGTTGGGCGGCGATGACCGGCGGACTGGTTTCGACCGCCAGGGCGCGGGCCAGGCCGTCCGACGCCGCCGTTCCGCGCAGCGCGGCCCAGGTCGGGGCGGCGGCCGCGCGCACGGCCACGCGCTCGTCGGTCAGGCGTTCGGCCGCCGCCCGCGTCAGACGCAGGCGCCAGACCGGCAGCAGGCTCTCGATCTCGGCGGCTTCGTCCGGCAGCGGTGCCTGCGCGACGATGGCGGCCATCGCCGTCAAGGCGGTCTCGGACACGCCGGCGGCATTGGCGTTGGCGGCGGCGATCAGGATGTCCGCCACCTTGGCCAGCATCGCGTCGTCCGGTTCGCTGCCGCGCGCGGCCGCGGGCGCCGCCAGGGCGCCCAGGGCGCGGCAGCCGGCGATAACGGCCCGGTCACGGTCCCGGCCGCGGAATCGGCTGTGCGTTTCGAACCCATTGAGCACCGCGGCCAGCGCCGCGACCCCGTGCTGCCGACCCAGGGCGCGGTAGGCGTGGACCCGCTCTTCGATCAGCGGGGCCCGCGCGAACGGCGCCAACGTGGTGGTCAGCGTCGAATCGGGCGCCTGCTCGGCGCAGCGCAGGACGCGCCAGCGCACATCCGACTCGGAGCGTTCCAGTCCGGCGGTGATGGCGGTCCGCAGCGAATCCGGTGTCACGCGCGTCGCCTGCTGGCGTAGCCCGTCCCAGGCCAGCGCTGCTTCCTTGGGCGCGGGCAGGCGGGTGGCGATGAGCAGGGCCGCACCGTCGTTCGGCACGTGGGCCAGGGCCGCCAGAGCGGCCATCCGCAGGGCGGGCCGCGTGTCGGCCGCGGCCCGTCCCAGGGCCGGCAGGGCGCGGGGATCGCCCAGAAGCCCCAGACTCCAGGCGGCTTCGGCCCGAATGGCCTGGCTGGGATCCTTCAGCAGGTTTTCGAGCGCCGGCACGACGTCGTCGCGTCCGATCAGTCCGGCCGCCCGGGCCGCACCCAGGCGCACGAAGGCGTCCCGGCTGACCAGAGTCTGCGCCAGCGAATCGGCCGGCGCCAGCCGGCGGTCCTGCCAGCGCGCGATGTCCCGCAGGCGCTCCTGGCGCTGGGGATCGTCGCCGCGGCAGCCGAAGGCGCTCAGCGCCCCGGCCAGACCCAGTACGACCAGGCAACAGCGAATCGACCGTCGGCCGAGCATCATGGAACATCCTCGTGGTTTGAAGGCTATCCGCAGGCCGCCAGCATAGCATCGGCGGCCCAAGGGGTCGATGCCGGGATTGGCCGCCGGCAGGCGTGGTTTTGACCGCCATGGGCGCCGGTGTTAAACTGCCGATGGCCGGCGTCCTGCCGGCATTTCCCGGACCGAAGGGTTGCCATGCGCATCGCCGTGCTCGGCGCTACCGGACTGGTGGGCCGGACCATGCTCGGATTGCTGGAGGACTGCGCCTGGGTCGATGGCCCACCGCTGGCGCTCGCCTCGCCGCGCAGCGGCGGCCAGCGCCTGCCCTGGCGCGGCACCGAACTGGTCTGCGCCGCGGTCACCGAAAGATCCTTCGAGGGGATCGACCTGGCCCTGTTCAGCGCCGGCGGCGCCACCAGCCGCCAGTGGGCGCCCGTGGCCGCCGCCGGGGCGGTCGTGATCGACAACTCCTCGGCCTGGCGCCAGGATCCGCGGATCCCGCTGGTCGTGCCCGAGATCAACGGGCAGCTGGTGGACGGGCTGCGCGCCGGCATCGTGGCCAATCCCAACTGTTCGACCATCCAGGTGGCGCAGGCCATGGCGCCCCTCGAACGCGCCTGGGGACTGGACGAAGTCCACGTCACCACGTTCCAGGCCGTGTCCGGCGCGGGGCAGAAGGCCGTTGCCGAACTGAATCGCCAGAACGCGGGCGAGGCGCCGTCAGGCAGCGTGTTCCCGCGACCGATCGCGCACAATGTGATCCCCGCCATCGGCGCCGCGGTCGGGGACGGGGCCTACGATGAAGAGGAAAAGGTCCTGCGCGAGCTGCGCAAGATCCTCGGTCGTGACGAAAGTCTGAAGGTGACGTGCACCGCCGTGCGCGTCCCGGTGCTGAACGCGCACTCGGCGGCCGTGCGCGCGGTCTGCGCCCGGCCGGTGACGCCCGGCGAGGCGGCGGCCGCGCTGGCGGCCTGGCCCGGGGTCGAGGTGGCGCCCGGGCCGCACGATTACGCCACGCCGCGCGAGATGGACGGCCGGCGGACGGTTCACGTCGGCCGGCTGCGGCAGGACCCCAACGACGCGCGGGCGCTGCTGTGCTGGGTCGTCGCCGACAATCTGCTGAAGGGCGCCGCCTGGAATGCCGTGCAGATCGCGGAGCGTCTGGCGACCGGAGCGCGGCGATGATCAACGCCGCGGCATTCGAGGCGGCGCCGACGCGCCCGACGTTCATGGCCGCGCTGCATCCGGCCACGCGTCTGGGCTGGCTCGTGCTGGCCGTGGCCGTGGCGATGGCCGCGCCCTGGCCGGCGGTGGCGGCCCTCACGTTGGCGCTTGCGGCCGCCCTGGGCGGGACGGGACTCGGCGCCGGCGCCCAGGCGCGGTTGTTGCGGCCATGGCTGCCGATGGCCGCGCTGGCCCTGCTGATCCACACGCTGACCACCACGGCGGCGGCCCCCCTGGGGCATCCCTCGTGGGCCGGCGCGGGCGCGGGACTGCGGGCGCTATTGCGCCTGGGGACCACGCTGGCCGCGCTGGCGGTCTACCTGCGATCCGGATCACTGGACGATCTGGTTTCCGGGCTGGGCTGGTGGCTGCGTCCGCTCGGGCGGGCGGGTCTGTCGGTCGATGACCTGAGCCTGTCCGTGGCGGTGGCCTGCGGCACCGTGCCGCAGGTGATCGGCGAAGGTCGCCGGCTGCAGGCCGTGACCAGGCTTCGCCGGCACATCCACGGTGGAACGCCGAACCGGGCCGCGGCGTTCCGCGCGCGGATGGGACGCGGGTGGTTCGACCGCGCAAGGCTGGTCGTGCCGCTCCTCGAAACCCTGGGCCGCCGGGCCGAGACGCTGGAACTCGCCCTGCGCGGGCGGCGGCCGGCCGCTGCGGTCGGCGGCGGACCGCGGGCCGGGGAATGGGCGCTGCTCGGGACAGGGCTGTTGACGGTGGTGGCGCTCATGCTGCTGCGCGGAGGTCGCTGAATTGGCGCAGGATTTCTGGCAGGAATGTCAGGAGGCGGTGGTCCGCCGCGAGGCGGACCGCGAGGACTACCGGCTGCGCCTCGACCTGGCCTACGTGGGCCGCGATTTCCAGGGCTGGCAGATCCAGGCCGAGGCGCGCACCGTGCAGGGAGAGTTGCGCGCCCTCGTCAGCCGTCTGCTGGATCGTCCCGTGACGCCCGTGGGGGCCGGCCGCACGGACACCGGTGTGCACGCGCGCGGTCAGGTGGCGCACGTCGCGCTGCGGACCGAAGCGGAGTGCGACCGCCTCGTCCGCGCGCTGCCGGGCATGATGCCGGGCGACATCGCCATCACCGCCATCCGCCGCGTGTCCCCGGCTTTCAACGCGCGCGTTTCGGCCACCGCGCGCCGCTACAGCTACCACATCCTGCTGGGCCGCGACATCTTCCGTCCGTTCTGCTGGCAGCTGGGCCGCGATGTGGATAGAGCCGCCATCGACCGGGCCGCGGCGCAGTTCGAGGGCGTGCACGATTTCACCAGCCTGTGCAAGGCCTCTTCGCTCAAGGCCGACGGCAATGCCTGCGACGTGAGCCTGTGCGCCGTCGAGTGGGGGACCGACACGGCGGTGCTCCACGTGCGGGCGAACCGGTTCCTGCACCACATGGTCCGCAACCTGGTGGGGCTCCTGGTCGAGATCGGCTACGGCCGCTTCGATCCACGCGACATCCCGCGCATCCTCGGCGCCCGCAGCCGTTCGGCCGCCGGCGGCATGGCGCCGCCCCACGGCCTGTTCCTCGAGGAAGTGACCTATCCCCCGCAGCTTCTCGATCCCGGTTACACCCCGCCTTCCCCCGCAGGAGGAGATGACGCATGAAGTTCTTCATCGACACGGCCGACCTCGAAGCCATCCGCGAGATCAAGGCCATGGGCATGTGCGACGGCGTGACGACCAACCCCAGCCTGATGGCCAAGGCCGGCCGCACGGACACCGACGCGCTGTTGAAGGAGATCTGCCGCCTGGTGCAGGGGCCGGTCAGCGGCGAAGTGATCGCGACCGACGCCGAAGGCATGATCACCGAGGGTCGCCGCCTGGCGAAGATCGACGACCATCTGGTGGTCAAGGTCCCCACCACCTACGACGGCCTGAAGGCCACCGCCGCGCTGGCGGCCGAAGGCATCCGCGTCAACGCGACGCTGATCTTCTCGGCCAGCCAGGCCCTGCTGATGGCGAAGGCGGGCGCCGCCTATGTCTCGCCGTTCGTGGGCCGGCTCGACGACGTGAGCGAGGACGGCATGCAGCTGATCGAGGACATGGTCGACATCTACACGAACTACGACTTCGAGACGGAGATCATCGTGGCCTCGGTGCGCCACCCGCTGCACGTCGTCGAGTCGGCACGGCTGGGCGCGCACATCGCGACGATCCCGCCCGAAGTCGTGCGCAAGCTCGTCGCCCACCCGCTGACGGACAAGGGGCTGGCGGCCTTCCTGGCCGATTGGCGGAAACTGCAGGACGGTCGCTGAGGTGGGCGGCGGCGCGCGCTGGTGGCCGGTGCTGTCCGGACTGCTGCTGGGCGTCCTGATCGGCGTCGTTCTGCTGGGTTTGCGTTTCGGCTCCCCGTGGAACTGGCCGCGGCCCCACTGGGCGGATTCCTCGGCCGTGACGGCACGGGACTCGGTCGAGGTTCCGGTCCGCGAACCGGTGGAGGATCCGGGCACCGGCCGCAGCAACGCCATCGTGCTGGCCACGCGCGAAGTGGCCCCGGCGGTGGTCAGCATCAACGTCGTGCAGAAGCAGGCCGTGCGCGACCCGTCGATGGAATTCTGGGAGCGCATGGGCCTGCTCCCGCACCGCGAGCACTATGTGCAGAGCCTCGGCTCGGGCCTGATCGTGGACGCCGACGGCACGATCATCACGAACCACCACGTCATCGACGGGGCCATCCAGATCATCGTCAACCTTTCGGACGGCCGGCAATTCCCGGCCTCGGTGCTCGACGTGGTGCCGCTGTACGATCTGGCCGTGCTGCGCATCGAGGCCGACGACCTGACGGTGGCGCGTCTGGCCCGCGGCGACGATCTCGAGATCGGCGAGTGGGTCATCGCCATCGGCTCGCCGTTCGGCTACCTGCTGGCCGACACGCAACCGACGGTCACGGTGGGTGTGGTCAGCGCGCTGAATCGCGACATCAAGATCTCCGAGCGCGATCGCGCGTACCTGGGCATGATCCAGACCGACGCCGCGATCAACCCCGGCAACAGCGGCGGACCGCTGGTCGACACGCGTGGCGAGGTGGTGGGGATCAACACCTTCATCTTCTCCGGTTCGGGCGGCAGCGTGGGCATCGGCTTCGCGGTGCCGGCCTCGCGCGTCATGACCGTGGTGGACGAGGTGCGCCGTTTCGGCCACTACCGCGAGGCCAACGTGGGATTGACCCTGTCGCAGCTGTCGGGAAGCATCATGGCCGCGCAGGGAATCACCGATCCGGCCGGCGCCTACGTCTACGGGGTGATTCCCGGGTCGCCCGCCTGGAAGGCGGGCCTGCGTCCGCACGACATCCTGCGCGAGATGGGCGGCTTGCGCCTGGAGACCAGGGATACGATCTATCGCCTGATCTACAACTCGAACGTCGGAGACCACCTGAGTTTCAAGGCTGAGCGGAATCGTCGGATCTTCACGGGCGAGATCGTGCTCGAGGAGACGCGTTGACGAAGCCGGACGGCGGGAGTACATCGTGGACCTGAGCAGCGAAGACAAGGGCGGAGCGCGCTGGCGCAAGGTGCTGGTCACCGGCGGCGCCGGCTTCACGGGCATCAATCTGATCCGCTACCTGCTGGAGCGGGGTGTGGCCGTGCGGTCGCTGGATCTGGCGCCGTTCACGTACGCCGATTGCCGCGACCGGATCGAGATCATCGAGGGCGACATCCGCGATGAGGCCACGGTGGCGCGCGCCGTGCAGGGCGTGGATCTGGTCATCCACTGCGCGATGGCGCTGCCGCTGTACGCGGAGCGCGACATCCTGACCACCGGGATCGACGGCACGCGTTGCCTGCTGGCGGCGGCCGAGCGCGAGCGCGTCGGCCGGTTCGTGCACATCTCCTCGACCGCCGTGTACGGCATTCCCGACCACCACCCGCTGGTGGAGGACGACCGGCTGGACGGAGTCGGGCCCTACGGCGTGGCCAAGGTCGAAGCCGAAGGTGTCTGCGCGGAGTTCCGCGCGCGGGGCCTGGTCGTGCCGGTCATCCGGCCCAAGAGCTTCATCGGCCCCGAGCGCCTGGGCGTGTTCGCGCTGCTCTACGACTGGGCGCAGGACGGGCGCGGCTTCCCGATGATCGGCAACGGGCACAACCGCTACCAGCTGCTGGACATCGCCGACCTGTGCCAGGCCATCTGGCTGTGCAGCACCCTGGACGCCGCCGTGGTCAACGACGTGTTCAACGTCGGCGCCGGCGAGTTCACGACGATGAAGCAGGACTGGCAGGCGGTGCTCGACCACGCGGGCCACGGCAAGAAGGTGGTCGGCATGCCGGCGGCGCCGCTCATCTGGACGCTGCGGCTGCTGGAGAAGCTGGGCATCTCACCGCTGTACAAGTGGGTCTACGAAACGGCCAGCAAGGACTCGTTCGTGTCGATCGACAAGGCACGGCGGGTGTTGGGCTACGCGCCGCAGTTCTCGAATCAGCAGGCGCTGATCCGGAACTTCGAATGGTACCTGGCCCACGTCGACGAATTCGCGCACGCGTCGGGCGTTTCGCATCGCGTGCCCTGGAAACAGGGCATACTGGGGCTCGCCAAGAAGTTCTTCTAGGCCGGGTCCACCGGACCCGAATGGAGTTGGCCATGATCGTGGTCACCGGCGCGGCCGGATTCATCGGCAGCAACCTGGTCTGGCGGCTGAACAGCCTCGGACGCGACGACATCATCGCGGTCGACCTGGACCCGGCGGCCGACGTGTCGCCGAACCTGGCGCCGCTGCGGATCGCCGATTACCTGACGAAGGATGCCTTCCGCCGCTGGCTGGGCGACGACGCCAACGCCCGCTCCCTGGAAGCGGTCTACCACCTGGGCGCCTGCAGCAGCACCACCGAGACGCGCTGGGACTATCTGGCCGAGAACAACTTGGGCTACACGCAGGACCTGTGCCGGCTGTGTCTGGATGCCGATGTTCGGTTCGTCACCGCCAGCAGCGCCGCCACCTATGGCGACGGCAGCGCCGGCTACGACGACGACCACGCCCTGCTGGGGACGCTGCGGCCGCTGAACCTGTACGGCCGCTCGAAACACGAGTTCGATCTGTGGGCGCTGGGCGAAGGCCTGCTGGACCGCATCGTCTGCCTGAAGTATTTCAACGTCTATGGTCCCAACGAGTGGCACAAGGGCGACATGCGTTCGATGGTCTGCAAGGGCTTCGAACAGATCCGCGACACCGGTCGGGTGCGCCTGTTCGCCTCGGACCGTCCCGAGTTTCCCGACGGGGGCCAGCGGCGCGACTTCATCTACGTCGACGACGCCGTCGACCTGACGCTCTGGTGCGGCGCCAATCGCCAGGCGAACGGCGTCTTCAACGTCGGTACCGGGCTGGCTGCCACCTGGAACCGCCTGATGGGCGCCATCTTCGCCGCGCTCGGACGCGAACCCGCCATCGACTACGTGCCCATGCCCGACGAACTGAAGGGGCGCTACCAGTACCACACCGAAGCCCGGATGGAGAAGCTGCGCGCCGCCGGTTGTGACCTGCCGCTGACGGCGCTGGAAGCAGCCGTCGCCGACTACGTGCGCAATCATCTGGTCGACCACAGCCATCGGGGCGTCTGATGGGCGCGCGCCTGTTGCCGCCGTCGCCGCCGTCGCTGACGCGCGGTCTGGCCGACCTGCTGGCCGCGCTCGAGACCGCCCAGCCGTTGAAGCCTCGGCACCGCGGCGAACTGCCCGGACAGGTGGCCCAGTTGAGCGAGTGGCTGACCAGCGAGCGGGAAGACCTGCCCCGCGACTACCTGAGCCGTCCGGCCCTGCTTTCGGCGTACCTGTACTACTTCCTGCCCTGGAACATCTACCGGCAGGGCCGCCTGATGGCGGGGCTGGACCTGCAACTGAAACCCGGCGCGCGGATCGTGGATGTTGGAGCGGGTCCGCTGACGTTCGCGCTGGCGCTGTGGCTGACCCGGCCGGACCTGCGCGGGATACCGCTGCACTACGTGGCCGTCGACCGCGGCGGCGCGGCGCTGCAGGCGGGTCGCCGTTTGTGGGAGGCGATGGCGCCGGAGTCGCCCTGGACGATCGAACTGCTGGCCCGCCCGGCTGGCGCCCGCCCGCTGCCGGCGGCCGACCTGCTGGTGCTGGCCAACGTGCTCAACGAAATCCACCACCCCGGCGGCGGCGACCGCGAAGCCGAGGACGACCCGACCACGCAACTGCTGGAGCGCTGGAAGCAGTCGCTGGCGCCCGGCGGGCGCGTGCTGGTGATCGAGCCGGGAACGCGCCCGGCGGCGCGTCAGCTGGTATCGCTGCGGGCGCGCGCCGTCGAGGTCCGCTGGCGGGCTCTGGCGCCGTGTCCGCATCAGGAACGCTGCCCGCAATCGGGCATCGGCAAGCATCCGTGGTGTCATTTCGGCTTCGACGCCGCCGGCGCGCCCGGATGGCTGGAGGATCTCAGCCGCCGCGCGGGGCTGAACAAGGAACGGGCCAGCATGTCGTTCCTGCTGCTGGCGCCACCCGCGGACGGAAGCGCCGACGTCGCGACACCCGCGCCGAAGTCCGCGTCCGGCGAGCTCGATGTGCTGGTCGTGTCGGGATCTTTCCCGCTTCCGGGCGATGCCCGGGGGCGGTACGGCTGCGCGGCGCGCGGATTGGTGCTGCTGGAGGAACAGAAGCCCGGCACCGACGCCGGCCCGGGTCCCGGCGATCTGGTGCGCGTCGCCTGGCCGGAGCATCCGCGGCGCGATGGGCGCTCCGGCGCTTCGGTGGTGCCGTTGCCGGTGCGAGGCGGGCCGGCCCGCCATGCTCCGGCGCGCCAAGGCCAGCCCAGGCAGGGACCGACGCGCCCCGGCGCGCCGTCCAAGGACCCGACATCCAAGGGCCAGACATCCAAGGGCCCGACGCACAAGGGCCCGCCGCGCCGCCGTCGACCCTGATCTCAGCCCCGGTTCCGGAACACCCCGACCACGCCGGCGACGACCAGCACCGCGCCGGCCATCGTCCACGGCGTCACCGACTCGTGCAGGATGAGCCAGCCCAGGAACACGGCGATGACCGGGTTGACGTAGGCGTAGGTCATCACCACGCGGTAGGGCAGGCGCTGCAGCGTGATGACGTAGCTCGTGAAGGCGAACACCGAGCCGACGATCACGAGATAGCCCCAGGCCGCCCACCCGGCCGCGTCCGGCTGCGGCCAGGGTTCGCCGCGGACCAGGGCCATCGCCGCCAGGCCCACGCCGCCGAGCAGCTGCTGCCAGCCGGAGACGACGCGCACCGAGAGATCCGGCTTGTTTCGCTGGAACCAGATCGAGCCCATGGCCCAGAACAGCGGCGCCAGCAGCAGGCCGACGATCGCGGCGATGTCGGACCTGTTGCCCGCCCGCAGCACCGGCCAGGACAGCGTGGCGACGCCGGCGAAGCCCAGCAGGATGGAACCGACCAGCAGGCGTGACGGCACCTTGCGGTCGATGACCATGGTGATCGACTCGCCCCACAGCGGCATGGCGGCCACCAGCAGCGCCGCCAGCCCCGAAGATGCGCGCAGTTCGGCCCAGGTCACCAGGCCGTTGCCGCCGACCCACAGCAGCAGGCCGCTGCCGCCCAGCATGAGCCATTCGCGGCCGCGCAGCCGGATGCGCTCGCCCCGCCATTTGGCCCAGCTGAACAGGATGGCCGCCGCGGCGAAGACCCGCAGCATCGCCATGGTGAACGGTGGAAAGCCGCCGTCCGGATCGACCGCCAGGCGGATGCCCAGGTACGTGCTGCCCCAGGCGAGGTACACCACCAGCAGGTGCGCCAGCCCCCTGCGGTCAAGCTGCCGTGTCTCCGGCATGGATGCTCCCTTCCGGCGCCGCGGCGCCGGCCAGTCGTTCGGCGTGGGCGACCTCGCGGCGCGCCAGGACGACGGCCGTCAGCGCCGCCGCCCAGGTGATGCCGAAGATGCCCCACCAGATGCCGTCCAGTCCCACGTTCCACACGCGGGTGGCCAGACCGAAGATGATCACCGGCGCCACGATCTGCCGGCCCAGTCCCAGCCACAGCGCCAGCGCCGGCCGCTTGAGCCCCTGCAGCGCCGAGGTGTTGATGAAGAGGATCACGTAGGCGAACTCGACGAAGGCGGCGATGCGCAGGTAGTGCGCGCCGATCGCGATCACGGCCGGATCATCGGTGAAGACGTCCATGAGCGGCCGCGCCAGAAGCAGCAGCAGGACGCCGCCGCCGATGGTCAGCACCGCGCCGGCGGTCAGCGCCGTCCGCACCGCGAGGCGGACGCGGTCGAAGCGGCGGGCGCCGCCGTTCTGCGCCGCCAGGGCCAGCGTCGCCACGTTCAGGCCGATGGCCGGCATGAGCAGGATCTGTTCGATGCGCGTGGCCACGCCATAGGCCGCCACCGCGTCGCGCGAGATCGCGCCCAGGAACCAGGTGATCACGAACACGCCCAGGGCCATCGTCATCATGCTGCCGCCGGCGGGCAGGCCCTGCCGCGCGATGGCGGCCATGACGGAGCGGTCCGGGCGCCAGCGCGCGCCGGCGCTGCGATGGAGGATGCCCGAGCGCCAGGCGCGCCGGCTCATCAGGGCCACGCTGAAGAACTGCGAGACCACGGTGGCCAGCGCCAGCCCGGCCACGCCCATCGCGGGCAGGCCCAGTCCGCCGAACATGAACCACGGGTCCAGCACCACGTTCAGCAGGCAGGCCATGATCAGCGCGTCGCGGAAGGTGCGCGTGTCGCCCTGCGCGTTCAGCAGAGCGTTGAGCATGTGCACGCCGAAGATGAGCACGCCGCCGGGCAGGATCACGCGCATGTACTGGAGGCAGATCTCCAGGTAGGCGCCGTCGGCGCCCAACGCGCGGTACAGCCCGGGGGCCACCAGGTAGCCCAGGGCCGAGACCGCGAGGCCCAGCCCGACGGCCAGCACCACGCCCTGCGAGGCGATCAGGGCCGCCCGCCGCCGGTCGCCGGCGCCGAGGGCGTGGCCGATCAGCGCGGTCGTGCCGGTGGCGAACCCGCCGCCGATGGCGATCAGCATGAAGAACACGGGAAACGAAAGCGACAGCGCCGCCAGCGCTTCGGTCGACAGCCGGCCGGCGAAGTAGGTGTCCACCACGTTGAACATCGTGTTGAAGAAGAATCCGACCGCCGCCGGCACGGCCAGGCGGCGCACCAGCTCCGGGATGGGAGCGGAGGTCAGGTCGTGGGACCGTGGGCTGGGCGGCAAGGCGGCTCCTGGCGGCTGCGGGGGAAAGTCGCGCCAATGTATGCCGGAATGGCTGCGGGCGACAGGTCCGGGGTTTCCCGGCAGGGCGCGGCCCGCGCCTTGACCGCGCTGCTTGACCGCGGGACCTGTCCGGGTATAGTTCGCAGCGGTCCCGGCTGCTTCCCCGATTTCCGCTGACCAAGGCAGGACGCCATGATTGCCCGCTACGCCAGCCCCGAAATGACCCGGATCTGGTCGGACGAGAACCGCTTCCGCATCTGGCTGGAAGTGGAGACGACCGTCTGCGAAGTGCGCGCCGAACTGGGGCAGATCCCCGTCGAGGCCGCCCAAGCTATCCGCGCGCGCGGCGGCTTCGACACCGCGCGCGTCCTGGAGATCGAAGCCACGGTCCAGCACGACGTGATCGCGTTCCTGACCAGCGTGGCCGAGCACGTGGGCGAGGAGTCCCGCTGGGTGCATCAGGGCATGACATCGAGCGATCTGCTGGACACCGCCTTCGCGCTGCAGACGCACGAGGCGGGCGGGATCCTGCGCGCCGCGCTGGTCGAACTGCTGGACGCCGTCGAACGGAAGGCGGCCGAGCATCGGGACACCGTGATGATGGGGCGATCGCACGGCATCCACGCCGAGCCGACCACCTTCGGCCTGAAGCTGATGGTCTACTGGGCGGCGCTCGAGCGCGGGCTGCGCCGTCTGGATGCCGCGCAGCTGGACATCGCCTGCGGGCAGTTGTCCGGCGCCGTCGGCACGCTGGCGCACCTGGATCCGCGCGTCGAGGCCCTGACCATGGAGCGGCTGGGACTGGCGGTGGACCCCGCTTCGACCCAGGTCATCCAGCGCGACCGCCACGCCGCCTGGCTGGGGACGTTGGCGCTGCTGGGAGCGACCATCGAACAGATGGCGGTCGAGATCCGCAACCTCCAGCGCACCGACGTGCACGAGGTGGAGGAGCCTTTCGGCCGCGGCCAGAAGGGCAGCTCCGCGATGCCGCACAAGAAGAACCCGATCGTCAGCGAAAAGCTGACCGGCATGGCGCGACTGCTGCGGGGCTATGCGCACACGGCGCTGGAGAACGTCGCCCTGTGGCACGAGCGCGACATCAGCCACAGCAGCGTCGAGCGCATCATCTTCCCGGACGCCTGCCATCTGCTGCATCACATGCTGACGAGGATGCGCGGGCTCATCGCCGGCCTGGTCGTGTACCCCCGACAGATGCAGGCCAACATGGACAAGGTGCGCGGCATGTATTTCTCGCAACCGGTGCTGCTGGCGCTGACCGAAGCCGGCGTCAGCCGCGAGGACGCCTACGCCTGGGTCCAGGAATGCGCCATGCGCGTCTGGGACGGGGACAACACTTTGCGGGCCATGGTGGACGCCGACCCGCGCATCGCCGGCCGCCTGGCGCCCGCGGCGCTGGACGCATGCTTCGACGTCCGTGGGCAGTTGCGGAACATCCCCCATATCTTCGAGCGGACTTTACGGCGCAAGGACTGGTGAATTCCGGGAACCCGGGGACCGCCTCGGTGTTAAAACATTGTCGTTGTCCGGTTTCAATTTCAATAACTGACGACGGCAGGCTGAGTTAATTCAGTTGACGGGTTCGCGCGGGACGCATAGTTTTGCCCCCGACAGGTGACCTGGCGGTCGAAGATCCAGGCACCGCAACACTCCTTGAGGAGGATCGACAATGCGGAAGTTCTTCCTGGTCGCCGTGATCGCCGTCATGGCCCTGGCCGTCGCGGCCCTGGCTGCCGACATGCCTGAGAAGGTCACGATCAAGGACTGCGCCGACACCAAAGCGCCGGTCGAGTTCAATCACAAGGCCCACGTCGCGGCCGCCAAGGACTGCACCAAGTGCCACCACACTTCCGAAGGCCTGACGGCCGAGACCGTGGCCACGATGACCGTCGCCAAGTGCGGCAGCTGCCACAACAAGCCCGAGAAGGCGGAGACGCCGTCCTGCTCCGGCAAGACGATGAAGAACAACCACTACCACATCGGCTGTGTGGGTTGTCACAAGGAAGCCGTGGCCGCCAAGGCTGATTCGAAGGCTCCGACCAAGTGCCTGGACTGCCACCCGAAGGCCGCCTCCTAGGTTTCGCTCCGGACGGCTGTTGATGGTTCGCGGGCCCCTTCCCCTGGAAGGGGCCCGCTTCGTTTCCGGGGCCTGTCGGGGCGATGATCGCGGTCCGGAATCGGCTCTTTGCCGCCCGCCGCACGGGTGCTAGATTGGGGCCTCGGCCCCTCGACACCGGCTTCCCGGAGCCCGGCGCGACGGGTCCCGGCCCGGCCGCCCCCCGAATCCGCACGACGGAGCAGCATGGCAGCGCACGACGAGAGTTTTTCGCCGGTTCCGGTCGAACGCCAGGACGACGCCGGTCTGCGCGCCTATCTGCGCGGCCACGGCCTGACCCTTTCGGTGGACGAGGCCCGTCGCGTGGCCGCGCTTCTCGGCCGCGATCCCTCGCTGACCGAACTGACGCTGTTCGACACCATGTGGAGCGAGCACTGCTCCTACAAGAGCAGCCGCCCGCATCTGAAGAAGAACCTGCCGACCGACGGCCCCAACGTCGTCGTGGGTCCGGTCGAGGATGCCGGCATCATCGACTTCGGCGAGCACGACGGGCGCCGCTGGGGCATCATCTTCGCCCACGAGTCGCACAACCATCCCAGCCAGGTCATGCCGGTCGAAGGCGCGGCCACCGGTATCGGCGGGATCGTGCGCGACGTCTACTGCATGGGCGGCGAGGTCATTGCCACGCTGGATCCGCTGCGGTTCGGCTGGCCGGTGGACGGCGAGGGCGAGGAGCCGGGAGCGGCGGGCGGCGCCGCGCACCGGTTGGACATCGCGCGCAATGTCGTGACCGGGATCTGGGAGTACGGCAATGCCATCGGCGTGCCCAACCTGGGTGGCGACGTCTACTTCCACGAGTCTTTCAACGAGAACTGCCTGGTCAACGTGGTGGCTGTCGGTCTGGTGGACCAGGCGCACATCACGCACAGCCGCGTGCCGAAGCAGGCGGCCGACGAGCCCTACGACCTGATCCTGGTCGGCAAGCCGACCGACTGGTCGGGTATGGGCGGGGCGGCGTTCGCCTCGGCCGACCTGGACGCCGCGGCCGCGACCGCGAACAAGGGCAGTGTGCAGACGCCCGACCCGTTCCTGAAGCGCATCCTGACAGTGGCCAACCGCGAAGCGCTGAAGCTGGCGCGCGACGAAGGCGTCGAGATCGGCTTCAAGGATCTGGGCGCCGGCGGCGTGGCCTGCGTGACCAGCGAACTGGTCGACGCCGGCGGCTTCGGCTGCGACGTGGATCTGGCCCTGGTGCACCAGGTGGCGGGACTGCCGGCCCGCGTCTGCGCCTGCAGCGAGACGCAGGAACGCTACGGTCTGGCGGTACCTGCACGTCTGACCGAACGCGTGCTGAAGATCTACAACGAGGACTTCGCGCTGCCGACGCTGTACGACGGCGCCTGCGCGCGGCGCATCGGTACGGTGACGCAGGAGCGGCGCTATGTGCTGAGGATGGGCGACCGCATCGTCTGTGACGCGCCGGTCGAGACGATCACCGAAGGCATCCGCTACGACCGCCTGAGCGAGGCGCCCGCCCGGCGTGAAGTGCCGGCGGACGAGCGTCTGCCTGAGTCGCCCGTCGCGAACATCGGCGACGAGTGGCTGACGCTGATGGCGCATCCGAACCTGGCCAGCCGCGAATACCTCTACCGCCACTACGACGCCGAGGTGCAGGCGAACACGATCGTGCGGCCGGGTGAAGCGGACGCCGGCGTGGTCGCGCCGCTGGCGGGCTGCCGGCGGGCGGTGGCCCTGAGCGCGGACGGCAATCCGCTGCTGGGCCTGGCCGATCCCTGGACCGGCGGTGCCGCGGCCGTAGTTGAGGCGTGCCGCAACGTGGCCTGCGTGGGCGGCGAACCGTCGGCCATCACCGACTGCCTGAATTTCGGCAATCCCGAGAATCCGCAGGCGTTCTGGCAGTTCAGCGAAGCTGTGCGCGGAGTGGGCGACGCCTGCCGCGGCATCGGGCTTTGCGCTCGCGAGGGCGTGCCCCTGCCGGTGGTGTCGGGCAACGTGAGCCTCTACAACCAGAGTTCCAGCGGCCGGGCCGTGGCGCCGTCGCCGATCATCGCCTGTGTCGGACTGGTTCCGGACCACGCTCACTGCCGCAGCCAGCGCTTCAAGACGCCGGGCGATGTCGTGCTGCTGGTGGGACGGCGTCGTCCCGAGATGGCCGGCAGCGTGTATCTCGACGCCGGCTTCGCGGCCGGGCGGCCTGCCGTGCCGCCTCTCGATTTCGCGTCGGCGCGCCGCGAGATCCGCGCCGTGTGCGACCTGGTGGCGGCCGGACTGGTCACCGCCGCCCACGACATCAGCGACGGCGGCCTGGTTGTGTGCCTGACCGAGATGGCCGTCGGCCTGGAAGCCGGCGGCCTGCTGGGCGCCGCGCTGACGCTGCCCGCCCACGCGGACCTGACGGCACGTGAATTCCTGTTCGGCGAAGCCGGCGGCTTCGTGGTGACGGTGGCCGCGGCGAAGCTGGACGCAGCGGCCGACGTGCTGCGCGCCGCGGATCTCGACTGGTGGCGCCTGGGCGAAGTGACGGCCGAGCCGCGCCTGGTGGTGCGCGAGGCCGATGGCCTGGTGCTGGCCGAACTCGGCGTGCGGCGCCTGGCCCGCGTGTGGCAGGAGGCCCTGCCGAAGCTGCTGGGCGGCGCGGCGGCCGCGGCGAACGTGCCGGCGCCGGCCGAAGCGGAAACGCCCGCGGCCTGCTTCACGCCGCCTTTGATCAATCTGGCCCGCCGCCCGCGCGTGGCCGTGGTGCAGTTGCCGGGCGTCAACTGCGAGGACGAGTCGGCGCGGCTGCTCGCGATCGCGGGGGCCGACGCGGAGATCTTCCGCTGGACGCGGCCGGCCCGCGAACTTGCCGCGTTCGACGGCTATCTCGTACCCGGCGGCTTTTCATACCAGGACCGCGTGCGCGCCGGCGCGGTGGCGGCCAAGGATCCCCTGCTGGACGTGCTGCTGGAAGAGAGCGGCCACGGCAAGCCCGTGCTGGGCATCTGCAACGGCTGCCAGGTGCTGGTCGAGGCGGGGCTGGTGCCCGGCCTGCAGCCCGGGCGCATCGAGGTGGCGCTGGGGGCCAACCGCAACCCCGGCCGTCGGGGTTATCTGGCCCGCTGGGTGGCCTGCGAGGCGCACCCGCAGGCGCGCACGCCGTTCGTCGAGGGTCTGGTCGGAACCCTGCCGCTGCCCATGGCGCATGCCGAGGGTCGCTTCACGCACGAGGATCCCGAGGTGTTCCGCAAGCTGGCCGCCGCGGGTTACGTGGCGCTGCGCTACGCGCCGCTCGGCGGCCGCAGCGACAGCAATCCGAACGGTTCGCTGCTGGATGCCGCGGCGCTGACCAACGGGCGCGGCAACGTGCTCGCGCTGATGCCGCATCCGGAGCGCGCCGCGCAGTTGAGGATGGTGCCGGAGGATCTGCCCCACGCCTGGGGACAGCGGCGGCGAAGCGCGGCCGGCGATGCCGCGGCCCTGGAGGGCGCCGGTCCGGGCGCGTTCCTGCTGCACCGGCTGGTGGAACTATGTTGACGGGGGATCGGATGTCGGCGCACCTCATGCAGACACTTCTGACCAGCCACAAGGGCGTGGATCTGCACGCGGCCACGGCGCGGCGGGTCATGCAGCAGCGTCTGACCGGCGGCGAACGGCTGGCCGACCTGCGCCGCTGTGAGTTCCATGTGTTCGGCGGCGCCCTTGCGGCCGCGGCCGGACCGGCGCCGACGCTGGCCTCGCTGCTGGGCATCGGCCGCTACTACAATCCGAACAAGCATCGCTTCGGGCACTTCGAGCTGGAATCGGGATTCCGCTGGGACCAGGGCTCCGGCGAGGCCCTGCCGGCCGGGTGGCCGGGCCGTCCACTGACCGGCGACGCGGGCGGGCCCACCGACGGCCTGCTGGACGAACTGCTGGGCGGCCGCGCGCCGGCGGATCACACCGCGGTCGATGTGGCGGCCTGGGGGCGCGGCCAGGAAGGCGGGCTGGTCAGCGGTACGCTCTGGCGGCTGATCGTCCGCGGCGAAGGCGATCAGGCTCTCGCGACGGGGACGGCGTTGGCGGTGGCGCGCAGCGGACACGAAGGTCTGCTGGTCAATCCCCATCTGGAATTCTGGCTGGTCGCTGGCCGACCGGCGGACGCATGAGACGGAACGCAGCGGCAGCCATTGGCCGGGAGGCGCAATGAACACGGGCAGGCATTGGCGCGAGGAATGCGGCGTGGTCGGCATCGCCGCGGTGGAGGGCGCGTCGGAACTGGCGTCGTTGGCCCTGCACGCGCTGCAGCACCGCGGTCAGGAAAGCGCGGGCATCACCGTGGCCGACGGGCACCGCCTGCTGACCCACAAGCGCATGGGTCTGGTGGCCGACATCTTCGACGAGAACACCACGCGCACGCTGACGGGCACGTACGCCATCGGCCATGTCCGCTACAGCACCTCCGGCGCGAGCCACCTGCTCAACGCGCAGCCGCTGCAGGTGGCCTCGCATCGCGGCTCGGTCAGCCTGGCGCACAACGGCAATCTGGTCAACGCGCACGAACTGCGCCGCGAGATGGAACTGCAGGGCTCGATCTTCTCGACCACCAGCGACACCGAAGTCATCCTGCACCTGCTGGCGCGCCATCCGGGCGAACAGGTGGAAGACGCACTGCGCGACATCCTGCCGCGCGTCAAGGGTGCCTACAGCCTGGTCGCCCTGACCCGCGACCGCCTGATCGCCGTGCGTGATCCGTTCGGCTTCCGGCCGTTGTGCCTGGGACGCTACCGCGACAGCTACGTCGTGGCCAGCGAGAGCTGCGCCTTCGACATCATCGGGGCCCGCTACCTGCGCGATATCGCACCCGGCGAAATGGTAGTCCTGGGAGACGGTGAACTCAGCAGCCGCCGGTTGCCGGTCTCGGCGCCCGAGCGCCGCTGCGTGTTCGAACACGTCTATTTCTCGCGCCCGGACAGCATCGTGTTCGGCCAGCACGTCGAGGCGGCGCGTCGCCGTTGCGGCGAGATCCTGGGCCGCGAAGCGCCAGCCGAAGCCGATCTGGTCTGCGCCGTGCCGGACAGCAGCAACACCGCGGCCCTCGGCTATTCGCGGGTCACGGGCATTCCCTACGAACTGGCCCTGATCCGCAACCACTACGTCGGGCGCACCTTCATCTCGCCGGCGCAGAAGGTCCGTGACATGTCGGTGCGCATCAAGTTCAACCCGGTGGCCGACGTCGTCGCCGGCCGCCGCGTGGTGATGATCGACGACTCCATCGTGCGCGGCACGACCATGCGGAAGCTGGTCAAGCTCATGCGCTCGGCCGGGGCCGCCGAAGTGCACCTGCGCATCGCCTCGCCGCCGGTGACCAATCCGTGCTACTACGGAATCGACACGCCGGTGCGCAACGAGCTGATCGCCTCCAGCCATTCGGTGGAGGAGATCCGCACCTATCTGCGCGTCGATTCGCTGGCGTACCTGTCGCGGGAAGGCATGCTCGAGGCGGTGGGCGACCAGGACAACCACTGCGACGCCTGCTTCACCGGCAACTATCCGGTCTCGTTCGCGGAAGAGCCGGGCCGCGACGCCCTCGAGCGCACGGCCGCCGTCCGCATCCCTGTCAAACCCCTGCTGCCGACGGATGGAGCCTGACCTGGACGACGCGCGCCCGATGACCCCGACCAGCGCACAGGCGCCGGCTTCCCCTTGGCGGCCGGCGTCCGCGTTCGATGATCCCGCCGTGCTGACCGATGCGCTGCGCCGGCGCCTGCTGCCGAACGTGGCCAACCCCGGCCGCTACATCGGCGGCGAACACGGCGCCGACCGGGACGGTTTCGCCGCGGACCGCGCCAGTATCCTGCTGGCGTTCCCGGACGTCTACGAAGTGGGCATGTCGCACCAGGGACTGCGCATCCTCTACTCACTGCTCATGGAGCGGACCGGGGCCTTCTGCGACCTGGCCTTCGCGCCGTGGCCGGATATGGAACAGGCCATGCGCGCCGTCGGCATGCCGCTGTACGGGCTCGAATCGCGGCGGCCGGCCGGACGTTTCGATCTGGTGGGCTTCTCGCTCGGCTACGAACTGACCTACACGAACCTGCTGACGATGATCGACCTGTCGGGCGCGCCGCTGCGCGCCGGGGACCGCGGCGCGGACGATCCCATCTTCATCGCCGGCGGTTCCTGCGTGCTGAATCCGGCGGTCGTCGGACCGTTCCTGGACCTTCTGGTGCTGGGCGACGGCGAAGACGTGATCCTGGAGATGGCCGCGGCGCTCACCGAATCCCGGGCTCTGGGCGAAGACCGCGCCCGCCGGCTGGAACGGCTGCGCGCGCTGCCGGGGGTCTGGTGGCCGGGCGCCAGGGCGCCGGTCCGCACGCGCGTGCTGGCGGACCTGAACAGCTATCCGCCGCCGCGGCAGATCGTCCCGGTGATCGAACCGGTCCACGACCGCGTGTCGCTGGAGGTCATGCGCGGCTGCGTGCGTGGCTGCCGCTTCTGCCAGGCCGGCATGATCACGCGTCCGGTGCGCGAGCGCGACGCCGACCTGCTGGTGGCCGCCGCCCGCGACGGGTTGGCTGCCTCGGGGCACGACGAAGTGTCGCTCCTGAGCCTGTCGACGGGTGATTTCACGGGACTCGGCGAGACGGTGACCGGCATCCAGGACGCCCTGGCCCGCGAGGAGCACACGAACCTGGTGCTGCCCAGCCTGCGCGTCGATTCGGTGGACGCGGACCTGATGGACCGGATCAACCTGGAGCGTCCGGGCAGCTTCACCTTCGCGCCCGAGGCCGGCAGCGCCCGGCTGCGCGACGTGGTCAACAAGAACATCACCGACGAGGAGATCGTCCTGGCCACCGGCCGGGCGCTGCGGGCCGGCGTCAAGACCGTGAAGCTGTACTTCATGATCGGCCTGCCGACCGAGACGGACGAGGATCTGGACGCGATGGCCGAACTGATCGGCCGAGTGGTGGGGCAGGCGCCGCGCGGCGGCGCGCAGGTGCACATCTCGCTGTCGCCGTTCTCGCCCAAGGCCCACACCACGTTCCAGTGGGCCGGGCAGATCTCCCGCGCCGAGATCGAGCGGCGCAACCACTACGTGTCGGGGCTGCTGCGGCGATACAAGCTGAAGCTGAGCCTGCGCGACCCCGAGATCTCGTTCCTGGAGGGGATGCTGGGTCTGGGCGACGTCCGCCTGTCCGACGTCCTGGAGCGCGCCTGGCGGCTGGGGGCCCGGTTCGAAGGCTGGACCGAGTACCTGCGGATCGGCGTCTGGGAACAGGCGCTGGCCGATTGCGGGGTGGACGGCGAGCACTACCTGGCGCCGCGGGATCCCGAGGCGCCGCTGCCCTGGGACGTCGTCGACGTGGGGGTGGACCGGGACTTCCTGCGCCGGGACTGGCGGCGGGCCCTGCAGGCCCGGACGCTGGCCGACTGCCGGCTGGAAGGGCCCTGCTACGACTGCACGTCCTGCGACGGCGACCTGCAGCACATCTTCTCGAAACTGGAGGCCCTGCAGGGCGCGCCGGCGCGCCGGGGGCCGGCCATCCCGTCGCACGGACGGGGGACGACGCGGCTGGCCGACGATCCCATCCCCGGCCTGCAGACGCCGTCGCCTGCCGGGGCCGGGGCCGTCGGTCAGGACCGCGAGGCCGCCTTCGACCCCCGCAACGCCGATCCGGCCCGACTGGGGACCGAGGATGCCCGCTGGGTCGGCTGGCGACAGCAGGCGGCCGCCAAATGCTGGTACCGGGTGGAGTACGCCAAGACCGGCGACCTGGTCTTCCTGGGCCATCTGGATTTCCAGCGGCAATTGCATCTGGGGCTGCGAAGGTCGCGCTTGCCTGTCGCCCACAGCAAGGGCTATCATCCTCACCCGATGCTGAAGTTCGGACCCCCGTTGCCTGTGGGGGTCGCCGGCATGCGTGAATGCCTTGACATCGCCTTCGACCACCAGGTGCCCGGCTGGACCGAGCGCTTGAACGACGAGTTGCCGCCGGGCCTGCGCTTCGGGCGCGCCGTCGCGGTCGGGGCCCAGACGCCGCCGTCCATCGACCAGGCGGTGTCGCGGTTCGATTACCGGGTGCGGTTGCCCGGCGCTTTCGAGGGCGGAATGTCGGCCGAAACGGTCGCCGCCGCCGTGGACGCGTTCCTGACCAGTGACCGGTGTCTGGTCGTGCGCAGGCGTCCCAAGGGTGACATCGAGATCGACGCCCGTGCCCTGGTGCCGGAAGGTGGCCTGGGATTGGCGCGGGTAGGCGGGCAGGACGAAGGACCGGAGCTCAGCGTCAGCCTGACGCGCAGCGAATCCGGCGCCGGACTGCCCGTGCACGAATTCCTGGCCTGCCTGTTCGGCAAGGCGCTGCCCGACCCCGGGCTCTGCGTCGTGACCCGAACGGGATATGCGGGCCACCACCGTGACGGGCGCTGGTTGTCGCCCCTCGAGGAAGTAGGTGAGACCGGCCTTCGGTTCTGGATGGGGCGCCACTTCAATACCTGAGCGCGCTGCGTCCGACCGCGGGCGGGTTCTATGAGAAAAGAAATCATCATCAACTCGTCCCCCCACGAGATTCGTATTGCCATGCTTGAAGATGGCGAACTCGTGGAAGTGCTGGTCGAGGGTGCGGACGCCAAACGGATCGTCGGCAACGTCTACAAGGGCAAGGTCACTTCGGTCAAACCCGGCCTGCAGGCCGCGTTCGTGGACATCGGGCTCGAGCGCGCGGGATTCCTGCACGCCTCGGACCTCGAGCACGACGACAGCGAAGAGGAAGGGCCGACTCCGGCGCCCGCGGCGGCGCCCGGTGGCCGCGGCGGTCCGCCAGGCCGGCGTCGGCAGCGGCACGTGCCGGACATCGGCAATGTGCTGAAGGTCGGCGATCAGATCCTCGTGCAGGTCACCAAGGAACCCATCAGCACCAAGGGGCCGCGGCTGACGGCCGATATCAGCCTGCCGGGCCGCTACCTGGTGATGATGCCGAAGGGTCGGCACATCGGCGTGTCGCGCAAGATCGAGGACCGCCGCGAGCGCGTGCGCCTGAAGCAGATGCTGCAGGCCCACCGGCCGGCCGAAGGCGCCTTCATCATCCGCACTGCCGCGACCGCCGTCAGCGAGGACGGCATCAAGCAGGATGTCGACTACCTCAGCGGCCTGTTCGACAAACTCTACCGCTCCGGCCAGGAAGTGCAGGCGCCGGCCCTGGTCCACGAGGACGTGGGCATGGTGGTCGCGCTCATCCGCGACATCTTCAAGGAAGACACCGCCCGCCTGGTGATCGACGACCACGAAGACTTCCTGCGCCTGGTCAACTACGTGAAGATGTTCGCGCCCGAGCTGCGCGGCCGCATCGAGGAGTACAAGGGCGATCTGCCCATCTTCGACCAGTTCGAGATCGAAGCCGAGATCAAGAACACGCTGGACAAGCGCGTCTGGATGAAAAAGGGCGGCTACCTGATCATCGAACAGACCGAAGCGCTGGTGTCGATCGACGTCAACACCGGCCGTTTCGTCGGCAAGCGCAACCAGGAAGACACCATCCTGCAGACGAACATGCTGGCCGCGCGCGAAGTCGCCCGCCAGCTGCGGTTGCGCGATGTCGGCGGCATCATCGTCATCGATTTCATCGACATGGAGAACGAGAGCAACAAGAAGCGCGTGTTCAACGAGCTCCGTCTGCACCTGCACCGTGACCGCGCCCGGCACAAGGTCTTCCAGGTCAGCGGCCTGGGCCTGGTCGAGATGAGCCGCCAGCGCGTGCGGCCGTCGCTGCTGTCGCAGCTGTCGGACGACTGCCCGTACTGCACGGGCACCGGCAAGGTGCTGTCGATGGAGACGATGAGCAACCGCATCGAGCGCCTGATCCAGCGCATCGCCGTCGTGACGCACGAGGCGCGCCTGCAGATCCAGGCCAACCCGGTGCTGGCGCTGTATCTGCTCGAGGAGCGGCCCGAGCAGTTCCGCGAACTGTCGCGCTCGTTCGACCTTGAACTGAACGTGCTGGACGACCCCGCGCTGCACGTGGAGGAGTTCCGCATCGTCAGCCTGACGTCGGGCAAGGACCTGATCGCGGAATTCGAGAAGAAGGCGCGCGGCGGGCGTTAGGCCCGCCGGTTCGTGAAGGCTCAGGAGGGCGGATTCGCCTCGAGCTTGGAGATCAACTGCAACCGGGCGCGGTCCCCGTACTGGCGGGACAGCGCCCGGTTTCTTTCCCGGTCCGGTCCACCGCGCAGGGCGGCAACTTGCCGCAGCAGGCTCTTCAGGCCGTACTCGCAGAACTGGGCCAGCCGGGTCTCCAGTTCGCGGCCCGGGCCGTGGTGCTTGCGCAGGAACAGCCGGTAGCTGAGCTGGAACTGGCGCAGGCTGAACGCGCTGACGGTGGCGGCGGCCCGGCCTTCCAGGTGGACCACCTCGCAGCCGGCGCAGTACCACACCGACAGGCCCAGATCGCGGGCGCGGCGGCACCAGTCGGTTTCCTCGAAGTAGAGGAAGAAGCGCTCGTCCAGGGGGCCGACTTCCGCCAGGGCTTCCTGCGGCATCAGCAGGCAGGCCCCGGCCACGTAGTCCACTTC
Organism: bacterium; assembly: GCA_020049465.1. GTDB lineage: Bacteria > Krumholzibacteriota > Krumholzibacteriia > LZORAL124-64-63 > LZORAL124-64-63 > CAINDZ01. The sequence goes on from JAIFKS010000080.1 coordinate 29,409, forward strand.
GCGCGACGGTTCGTCCCGCCGCGGCACGTGCACGACGCGCTCGCCCCACCAGGCGCCACCCAGGCGCCGCCCGGGATCCAGGAAGCCAAGCCAGTGGTGCCGCGGCGCCGGGAACCAGCCCCAGGTGATGGTGGGCCGGCCGTCGGCGTCGGTCAGCAGCGGCCCGACGGCACCCAGCCGCCGTTGCCCGCGCGCGAACGCGACCAGCTTCGCCAGCGAACCGGGCGGGCACACCGTGTCGGGGTTCAGCAGCAGCACGAAAGCGCCGCGGCAGTGCGGCAGGGCCAGGTTGTTGCCGCGGCTGAAGCCGAGGTTGGCGCCGGCTTCGAGGAGCCGGGCGGCGGGGAAATCGCGGCGGACCAGGTCGGCCGAGCCGTCGCGCGAGGCGTTGTCGACGACCATCACCTCACCGCGCAGTTCGCCGCAGGCCTCCGGCAGCGAGGCCAGACAGCCGCGCAGCAGGTCGGCGGTGTTCCAATTGACGAT
>JAIFKS010000104.1 GCA_020049465.1 bacterium
GATATCGCGCCGGCGCCGGCGTGCGGCTCCGTTTACGCAATCCTAACAGTCTGCTCACTTCGGCTTCACAAAGCCGGATTAACATGTCGTGGACAACCGGGGCTGACAGAAGCCGGCCAAGGTGGCCGGAGCCAGCACAACCGAAAGGAGCGCGGAATGACGCGCAAGAGTACCCTGATCCGTACCCTGTTCCTGACGATCGCCGTCTGCGCCGCCGCCGCGGCCAGCGCCGCCGTCGTCGTCGACGCCGCCCTGCCCGCCTACAAGGCTTCGGGCGCCGTGTCCGGAAACGTCAAGAGCATCGGCTCGGACACCATGAACAACGAGATGGCCCTGTGGGCCGAGGGCTTCCGGGGCTTCCACCCCGGGGTCAAGGTCGAGGTCGAGGGCAAGGGCAGTTCGACCGCGCCGCCGGCCCTGATCGCCGGCACCGCCAACTTCGGTCCGATGAGCCGCCCGATGAAGGGCGAGGAGATCGACCAGTTCGAGAAGCAGTTCGGCTACAAGCCGACCCAGCTGCGCACCAGCATCGACATGCTGGCCGTCTATGTGCACAAGGACAACCCGCTGAAGGGATTGACGCTTCAGCAGGTCGATGCCATCTTCTCCAAGACGCTCAAGGGCGGCTACGGCAAGCAGATCGTCACCTGGGGCGATCTGGGTCTGGCCGGCGAGTGGAAGGACAAGCCCATCAGCCTCTACGGACGCAACAGCGCCTCGGGCACCTACGGCTACTTCAAGGAGCATGCCCTGTTCAAGGGTGACTACCGCGACGAGGTCAAGGAGCAGCCGGGCAGCAGTTCGGTCGTCCAGGGCGTGGCCTCGGACAAGTACGGCATCGGCTACAGCGGCATCGGCTACAAGACATCCGACGTGCGGGCGCTGCCCCTGTCCGATGCGAAGGGTGCCACTACCGATTTCGTCGCGGCCGAATCCGAGAACGCCTACAGCGGCGACTATCCGCTGTCGCGTTTCCTCTACCTGGTCGTGAACCACAAGCCGGGCAGCCAGATGGAAGATCTGCGCCGCGAGTTCGTGCGGTTCATCTTCAGCCGCGAGGGCCAGGAAGTGGTCGTCAAGGACGGCTACCTGCCGGTGCCCGCGGCGGTGGCCCGCGAGGAACTGACGGCCATCGGCATCAAGCCGGGCTTCTAGGGTCCTGGAGGCACGCATGAGTCAGACTCCCGGGGAACCGGTCGGATCGTTCACGGGGCGGCGCTACAGCCGCAAGCCCAGAACGTCGGTCATGCTGGCCGACCGGTTCGCCAGGCGACTGATCACGACCAGCGGCATCGGCGGCATTGCCGCCGTGTCGCTGGTCGGTCTGTTCCTGGTCTGGGTGTCGTTGCCGCTGCTGCGCCCCGCGCGGCTGGAGCCCGAGTCCGCGGGCGTGCGCGCCGGCGCGCCGGACGAGACCTCTGCCGTGGCTGTGCGTATCGACAACTACGGCACCATGTCCTGGAGCCTGCTGCCGGACGGCCGGGTGCTGGTGCAGGACCTGGATAGCGGCGCCCTTCTGCAACGGCTCACGGTCGCGCCCGGACTCGTTCCCACGGCCGCCACCTCCGGCGGCGACCGTCTCGTGCTGGGGTTCGCCGACGGCACGATGATCACCGCTGCCGTCGAATTCGAAGCCGACTACCTGACCGAAGAGGCGCTGACCGACGAACTGCGGGCGATGCCCGTGGGAGCCAGTCGTCCCTGGGGCGCCGGCCTGGTGGCGCGCACGCCCGAGGGCCAGTGGCGCCACCAGGAAGTGTCCCTGGTCGTGGATCCGCCGGTGAGCCTCGGGCCGTCGCCCATCGCGCTGGTCGACGTCACGATCACGACCAGCGGCATGATGGTGGCGGCGCTCGACTCGAGCGCCGTGTTCCACCAGCGCCTGGTGACCTGGAAGCGCAACATGCTGACCGGGGAAACTTCGGTTCGCGTGCGTGGCGACGATGTGGCCCTCGGGTCCGACGGCACCGCCGCCTTCACGGCCCTGAAGCTGAACGACACGGGCACGTTCGCCCTGCTGGTGACCGACGACGGTCAACTGGTCAGCCTTGCCGACGAAGGTGCAGGCTTCGCCGTGGCCGGGCGCCAGGATCTGGCTCCCGCTTCCGGCGTGGAGGTCACCGCGGTGACGTTCCTCGCGGGAAAGGTTTCGCTGGCCGTCGGCGATGACCGGGGCGGTGTCGGTATCTGGTTCCCCGTGGCCGATGCCGACGGCCGCAGCCGCGAACTCGTGTGTGTCCGACGGCTGGCCGAAGGCACGGCGCCCGTCACGGCGCTGGGCGTCTCGGAGCGTTCGCGGATGCTGGCGGTCGGCTACGGCGACGGTTCTCTCCAGGTCTTCAATGCTTCCAGCGCGCGCAGCCTGGGACGGGTCTCGAGCGACGCGGGCGCCGTGCGCCAGATCGGACTCTCGCCGAGACAGGACCGCCTTCTGGCCATCGGCGATGCAGGACGCGGACTGTGGCGCCTGGACGCACCGCATGCCGACATCAGCCCCGCCATGCTGCTGCGCCCGGTCTGGTACGAAGGTTATCCGGAGCCCGCCTACGTCTGGCAGTCATCGTCGGCTGTCGACAGCGCCGAGCCCAAACTGAGCCTGGTCCCGTTGGTGTTCGGCACGCTGAAGGCGACGGTCTACACGATGATCTTCGGCCTGCCGATCGCGCTGCTGGCCGCCGTCTACACCAGCGAGTTCATGCCGCGCGCCACGCGGGCGCGGGTCAAGCCGGTGATCGAGATCATGGCGAGCCTGCCGAGTGTCGTGCTGGGCTTCCTGGCGGCGCTGGTCGTGGCGCCGCTGGTCGAAGCGCATGTGGTAGGGGTCCTTTCGGTTCTCCTGCTCGGCCCGTTCTTCGTGCTCCTGGGAGCGCACCTCTGGCAGGTGCTGCCGCGCGATGTCGCGCCGAGGCTGGCCAACTTGCGACCCCTGGTCGTCCTGTTCTTCCTCCTGGCCGGAGCCGCGCTGGCCTGGCAGGCGGGCCCGATCGTCGAGTCCCTGCTGTTCGCAGGCGATTTCAAGGCCTGGCTCGAGGGCCGGGTCGGTTCGGGCACTTCGGGCTGGCTCGTGCTGCTGCTGACACCCATCGCGCTCTGCATGGGCTGGTTCAACGCGCGCTACGGCGCGGGCGTCCTGCGTGGTCGCGGAACCGGGTGGCGGCACCGGGAACTGGCCCTGCTGGATCTGGCGCGGTTCCTGGTCGCGGCCCTGGCGACCGTCGGCCTGGCGCTGGTGCTGGCCTGGCTCGCCAACGCCGCCGGCTGGGATCCCCGCGGCGCCGTGTTCGGAACCTATGTGCAGCGCAACGCGCTGGTCGTCGGCGTGGCGATGGGCTTCGCCGTCATCCCGCTGATCTACACCATCAGCGAGGATGCGCTGGTCTCGGTGCCGGACCACCTGCGCGCGGCGTCGCTGGGCGCGGGTGCCTCGAAATGGCAGACAGCCGTGCGCGTGGTGATCCCGCCGGCGATGAGCGGCCTGTTCTCCGCCGCGATGATCGGCCTGGGCCGCGCGGTGGGCGAGACGATGATCGTGCTGATGGCCGCCGGCAACACCCCGATCATGGAATGGAACGTCTTCAACGGCTTCCGGACGCTCTCGGCGAACCTGGCGGTGGAACTGCCCGAAGCGGTCCAGAACAGCACGCATTACCGCACCCTGTTCCTGGCGGCGCTCACGCTGTTCACGATGACGTTCATCCTGAACACCGTGGCCGAAGCCGTGCGCCTGCACTTCCGACGGAAGACGAAGCAGCTGTGAAGCCCGCATCCGACAGCCGTTCGCGCCCGGCGGGCGTCTCCGAAGCCGCTTCGCGCTCGCGGCCGGCCAACGCGCTGCTGGCGCGCAACGAACCCATGGTCTGGCTGACCGGCGGCGGGCTGGTCGTCGGTCTGCTCATGGTCGTCACGCTGGTCGCTTTCGTGTTCTGGCAGGGACTGGTGACGTTCTGGCCCGGCCCCGTGGTGGCGCTGCGCACCGTCGACGGCGCCGTGGCGATGGGTGAAGTGACGCGCACCGAACTGTATGCTCCCGACCCGACGCAGGTGGCGGCGTTCGGGCCGGAGGCGTCCGCCGCGGCGGCAGCCGAGATGGCGGCCGGTGACGGAAGGGTTCGTCGGCGACTGGTGCGCACGGGGAACTTCGAATTGAGCGGTGAACATTTCCGCTGGGTGGAGGATTTCCGGCTGGCGGCCGGCGGCGAGGAACGGCCCGTCGGGGCCTACGTCTTCGAGCGCACCGCCTGGGGCCGGTTCTACGGCGTGCCGGAAGCCGTCGTGGACGGGGAGAAGGTGCTGGCGACGGACCCTGCGGTCATCGCCGCGCTCCTGCGCGAGACGCCGTCCGACGCCGAGGCGCCGGCCGTGCGCGTGCGCACCGGCGACGGCGCCACGGCCGACCTGCCGCTGGCGACCATCGTGCGCTGCTACCCGGCGAACCGGTTGTCGGCGGCCGGCCGGACCGGCGTCTACCTGTCGCGCTGGCGCGAATTCCTGACCGCCGAACCGCGCGAGGCCAACAGCGAGGGCGGGGTCTTCCCGGCGATCTTCGGCACGGTCGTGATGACGCTGGCCATGACGCTCCTGGTCGTGCCGTTCGGCGTCATGGCCGCGCTCTACCTGCGCGAGTACGCCACCCAGGGCTGGTTGACCAGCATCGTTCGCATCTCGATCAACAACCTGGCCGGCGTGCCGAGCATCGTCTTCGGCGTGTTCGGGCTGGGCTTCTTCAGCTACATCGTCGGCGGCGGCATCGACACCCTGTTCTTCGCCGACAAGCTGCCCAACCCGACCTTCGGAACCGGCGGCATCATGTGGGCGTCGCTCACGCTGGCGCTGCTGACCCTCCCGGTGGTCATCGTGGCCACCGAAGAGGCGCTGGCCGCCGTGCCCACGTCGATGCGCGAGGGCTCGTACGCCTGCGGCGCCACGCAATGGCAGACCATCCGCCGCGTCGTGCTGCCACGCGCCATGCCCGGCGTGATGACCGGAGCCATCCTCGCCATGGCCCGCGGCGCCGGCGAAGTGGCGCCCCTGATGCTGGTCGGCGCGGTTAAGCTCGCGCCCGAACTGCCGGTGGACCTGCACTTCCCGTACCTGCACCCCGAGCGCAGCTTCATGCACCTGGGCTTCCACATCTACGATCTGGGCTTCCAGAGCCAGAACAGCGAAGCGGCCAAGCCCATGGTCTTCACCACGACGATGCTGCTGATGTCGATCGTTCTGCTGCTGAACGGCGCGGCGATCTGGTTCCGCACACGGATGGGCCGCGGTTCCAGCGGCTCGAAGTTCTGAGATGGGAGCTGCTCCGATGACGCAACCCGCCGTCAGTCCGCGCCCGGACCGCCTGGCCGCCATCGCCGCGGGCGAGGTCGTGCCCGCAGTCGTCCACCCCGAACTGGCCGGGGAAGCCGCCGTTCTCGAGGTGGACAAGTTCAGTCTCTGGTACGGCGCCAAGCGCGTGCTCTATGACATCGATCTGGCCATACCGAAGGGAAGGGTCACGGCTTTGATCGGTCCTTCGGGCTGCGGCAAGAGCACGCTGCTGCGCGGGGTCAACCGCATGAACGACCTGATCGACGGCGTGCGTACCACCGGTGACATGCGCCTGGCCGGCGACAGCATCTACGGCCGCGGCGTGGATGTGATCGAACTGCGCCGGCGCATGGGCATGGTGTTCCAGAAGTCGAATCCGTTTCCCATGAGCATCCGCGACAACGTGACGTACGCCCTGCAGATCAACGGCGAACGCAACCGCACCGTGCTCGAGTCCGTGTGCCGCCGCGCGCTCGAGGGCGCCGCGCTGTGGGACGAGGTTCACGACCGGCTGGGCGAGAGCGGCCTGGGGCTCTCCGGCGGCCAGCAGCAGCGCCTGTGCATCGCGCGCGCCATCGCCGCCGAGCCGGAGGTGCTGCTGATGGACGAGCCCTGCAGCGCGCTCGACCCGATCGCCACCAGCCGCGTGGAGGAGCTCATCCTGGCGCTGCGGGGCGAGTACACCGTTCTCATCGTGACCCACAACATGCAGCAGGCGTCCCGCGTGAGCGATTTCACGGCCTTCATGTACCTGGGCCAAGTGGTGGAATACGGCCCCACGGCGCGGCTGTTCACCAATCCGCGGCTGCGGGAAACCGAGGATTACATCACCGGGCGGTTCGGTTGAGCGCCGTCCGCTCGCCTTGACGGGTCCTATTTTCGGATAAGTTGTTTAAAATCATTATATTAAAAATGTCAAAAAAAAGACAAGACTAATCAAAGCCTATATCAGTGGCCCATTTCGTGCCGGTCTGCTCCCTGGCCGCTGCCGCCGGTGATCGTTTCCAACCGTTAAATCATACCTCTTATATATACTATAAATCGTTATTATAAAATGTATTGCAGCCATTTTACTTTGCCTGTCCGAAGACTGGGACTTACCATTTTTTGGAACCACGGGACCGGTGGGGTTGTGGCGGCGCCTCCTTCGAGGCGAGCGATCGGGTGGTCCGGAGCGGTTCTGTCAAATATTAAGCAGGTGGTGGCCCGCCGGGCCGGCGAAAGGAACGGACGAATATGTTGATTCTCGCTGCCTGCCGGATGCTTCTGGTCCTGGCTCTGCTGGCGGCTCCCGCCGTCGCGCTGGCAGGGAACATCCCCGATGCGGTCTGCGCCGACTGCCATGACAACACCGGCGGCGAGCCCGTCGAGGTCAACTTCTCGTCGCTGGAAGGCAGCGTGCACGAGGGATTTTCCTGCACGGACTGCCACACCGGGATCCAGTCCGTCCCGCACGGCACCGAACTGGCGCGCCCGGACTGCACGATCTGCCACGACGATGTCGCCGCCCAGTACACCCAGCATGGCCGCGGTTTCGTCGGGAAATCCGAGAGCGTGCCGCGCTGCCAGGATTGCCACGGCAGCCACCACATCCTGCCGCACGGCGATCCGAAGTCGACGGTGCACTCCTCGAATCTTCCCGCGACCTGCGGTTCCTGCCACGAGAATCAGGAATTCCTCAGCCGCCTGAACATCCGCTTCAAGCACCCGATCGAGGTCTACCAGGAGGGTGTGCACGGCAAGGCCACCGCCGGGGGCAAGGACACGGCCGCCAGTTGCAACGACTGTCATTCGGCCGGCGGTTCCTCGCACCGCATGCTGCCGCCCGGGGACCCCGACAGCCCGATCAACTTCTTCAACATCTCGAAGACCTGCGGCCGCTGCCACAGCACGATCCAGCAGGAGTTCGAGGGTGGCATCCACGGCGAACTGGTCGCGCGCGGTGAAGTCGACGCGCCGACCTGCACGCACTGCCATGGCGAGCACGGCATCCTGGCCACTTCCGATCCGCGGTCGCCGGTCAGCCCGTTCCGCGTGGCGGAGGCGACCTGCACGCCGTGTCACGAATCGGCGAACCTGAACGAGAAGTACGACCTGCCGTCGGGACGCCTGCAGTCGTACGTCGATTCGTACCACGGCCTGAAGAGCCGCGCCGGCGACAAGACGGTGGCCAACTGCGCCTCCTGCCACGGCGCGCACGCCATCCTGCCGTCGAGCGATCCGCGCTCGTCGGTGGCGCACGCGAACCTGATCACGACCTGCGGACACTGCCACACCGGCATGTCGCCCGAGAAGGCGGCCAAGACGCAGATCCACGCCGCGGTTGGCGAGCACCGCGCCGGCGTCGCCTACATCGTCAAGGTCGTGTACCAGGTCATGATCTTCCTGATCATCGGCGGCATGGCGGCGTACTGCCTGCTCGACTACCTGAAGCAGGTCACGCGGCTTCTGGCCAAGAAGCAGGTGCGGCGCATGGAGGCCGACGAGGTCGTGCAGCACACGCTGCTGGCGATCAGCTTCACGGTCCTGGTGGTCACCGGCTTCTCACTGCGCTACTACGACGCCTGGTGGGCCAAGATGATCTTCGGCCGCGAGGGCGGCGCTCAGGTGCGTGGCCTGATCCACCGCGGAGCGGCCATCGTGATGATCGTGGGCGCCTTCTGGCACCTGGGCTATCTGCTGACCATCAAGGGCCGCGTGTTCCTGCGCGATATGCTGCCGACCATGAACGACGCGAAGCTGGCCTGGGGCATGGTCATGTACAACCTGGGCAAGCGCGAGACCCCGCCTGCCATGCGTCGCTTCTCCTTCGTCGAGAAGGCCGAATACTGGGCGCTGATCTGGGGCACCGTCGTCATGGTGCTGACGGGTCTGTCGATGTGGTTCGAGAAGGCCCTCGTGGCCAGGATCGGCAAGGGCTTCATGGAAGTCTTCCTGGTCATCCACTACTACGAGGCCTGGCTCGCCTTCCTGGCGATCCTGATCTGGCACATGTACGGCGTGATCTTCAATCCGCACGTGTACCCGATGAACCCGTCCTGGCTGACCGGCACCATGCCCGAAGACATGTTCAAGCACGAGCACGCCGACGCGCAGTCGCCGGGCAACGTCGACAAGGTCAAGCGGCTGGGACTGGAGCGGAAGGTCTAGCCGCCCCGTACCTGCCTTGCCGGATCCTCATGGCCGGTCGCGCCCCGCGGGCGCGACCGGCCGTTTCATTCCGGCCGGACGCGGCGAGGCCATGGTGCCCGCCCGAGCCTCAAGCCGCACGCCGATCAGCCGATACATTCAAGGAACACCGTCCGACCTCGCGCCCGGAGGCTGTCCATGCCGTACGTCGAACAACTGCTCTTCGGTGGGGACCATCGCCAGAACCCCGCCGTTCGGGGCGTTCTCGGAGCGTCCGCCGGGATGGGCGCCGACGTCACCGCCGAAGTCGAACGGCTCTGCCGCGGCTGGGGCGACCCGCCGCCGTTCGGTCTGCAGAGGCCGGCCCTGATGTCGTTCCCGCTCACGGCGACCATGCCGTCGATCCGCGGTCGTCTCTATGTCGTCATCCGCGTCGGAGCCGGCGCGGAGCCGCTGTTCCACGCCGTCGTCCTGGGTGACGGGCTCTACGTTTCGTTCGACCGCAATCCCTACCTGCTGGCCCGTTACCTGACGTTCCAGGAGCAGTGGCAGCCCGGCTCGGCGCCGCCCCGCCTGGAAATCGAGGCGGACACGCATGAATTCCCCGAAGCCATGGTGCCCGGTGAAGGTGATCGCGGATTCATCGACGAGGCGGTGATTCAACTGATGCTGGGCGGTCGGTTGCATCTGCCGCTCGAACAGGCCGGCGCCGACAGCGACCGCGCCCTGGCCCTGATGATCTGCTGCCTGCCGGCGAAGCTGCGCCGTGAGCTGCGCTTCGCCTCGCTGGCCACCAGCGGGGCCAACGGCTACACCCTGGGCGCACTGGCCACCGCCGGCGGGACGTTCTCCGGATGGCGGCGGCTGCTCTCCTCGACACCCAGCAGCGGCATCACGCCGGACATCGCCGCCTATCAGGCGGCCATCGGGCAGGCCCTGGCCGGCGGCGATCTCAACGCCATCGCGCGGCTCAGCGTGCGGCACGAATTCGGGAGCGTTCGCGACAGGGAGGCGTTCGTGGCCGCCGTGTCCGAGACGCGTGCAGCCGTCGAACCGCGGAAGCTCGCGCCGCCGCTGTCGGCGGTCATCGCGACCCCCGGCCGTACCGCGGCGGTCCTCGGCGCCGCGCCGTTCGAGCCCATGACGCCCCGACGGCCGGTGGCTGAAAGCAGGTCCGACGCCGTGCGGAGGCTGGGCAATCCCCGGCGCCCGGTGAGTCGGCGGCCGGGGCTGGCGCGGGTCCTGGCGGTCGTGTTCGTGCTCTTCCTGGCCGGTGGGGTGATCACGCTGCGGATCAATGGCCGAACGCTCGCACAGAGCCTTGAATGGGCCGGCATTCCCGGCATGAGCGGCGCCGCGGAAAACGGCGAACGCGCGACGACGCTGCTCGAGGTCGTGGATGTCGGCCGGGTCTATGAGGACCAGCGGTCGTCGCTGGCCGGTGCCGGCGGTGGGCTGGGGCCATCGGCGGACCAGGCGCGCCGCAAGGCGCTGGCCAATCTGACCGCGCGCGGGGCCACGCCCCTGGTCGCGCAGATCGACCTGTTCGTCACGCTTTCGGCCGACGGGATCCAGCAGGGCAGCCGCCCCGACCGGGAAACGGAGCGCCTGCGGGCGTTGGCGCGGCAGGGCGAAGTGCTCGGCAACGAGCTGAAGCGACTGGAACTGGCGTGGTACGCGCTGGCGGCCGGCACCCTGTGGCGCGACCTGGAGGCGCTGCCGGATCAGGGCGTGATCGCCCGCAGTGACTCCCTGACCGCGCGCGATCGCACCGCCCTGGACGAAGCGCGCGTCGGCATGGGGCTGACCTACAAGATCAGGGAACTGGCCGACGCCCGTCGCAATGTCGAGGGCATGGCGGCGCTCGTGGATCTGTTCCAGGCGTCAGCCTGGAGCCCGCGGTGGGCCGGCGACCTGAAGGTGGCGGCGGAAAAGGTGTCGCCGACCGCCAGCCCGTTGACCCGCGCCTACCGCAATGGCGCCTTCCAGCTGCTGCGGGTCAAGGAAGCTGAAAGGGCTCCGGCCAATCGGAACCTGCCCTATGCCGCGGATCTGGCCGCACAGTCGTGGCCGTCGCCGGCGATCCGCACGCTGTTGCCCGACCTGCGCCGTGCCGTGGGCGCCTTCGCGCGCGCCGATGCGCCCGCACTGCTGGTCGGCGTCCTGAAGATCCACACCGACCTGCGATCCGGTGCGCGTGTCGGGACAGGCTTCAGCGGACGCGCAGGTGCTGGCCCGGCTCGAGGCGAATCCGGCCTTCCGGTTCGATGCCGCGGCCTACCGGCCCTTCCTGGATCGGATCCGTTATGAAGCCGCCTCCCGGCGCAGCGACGGGACCGATGTGCTGGCGCGCGAAGCGGCGCGCTTCGGGCGCGCCGCGGGCGACGGCAGCTCGGCGCGGCAATGGCAGGACCTGGCCGATTCCCTCAAGACACCGTTCCTGGCCGAGTGGGCCAGGCGGCGCGCGGGGGCCGCGGTCACGGTGGCCGGCGAGCGGCGCGGCGAGCGCTCGAGTCAGTTCGCCGGCGTGCGCGCCGCGGCGGGGGACCTGCGCCGCGCGGCGGCCGAAGGCCGCGACTGGTCGCCGGAGTGGCGGCTGACGAGCGAACTGGCGGCGCGGTACCTCGGAGAATCCTCGGCCTCGGGTGACGGCACGGACGGCTCTGCCGAGATAGCCGAACTGGCGGCGTTCCTGGATCGGCCCCTGCCGCTGCGGCTGGAGCGGGCCACGATCCGGCTGACGCCGGCCGCGCTGGCGCAGCCCGAGGTGGCGGTGCTGGAAGTGACCGTTCCGGGCAGCGACTCCACCTGGCGATCGCGCGCCTTCACCGTGGGGCCGGCGGCGCCGGCCGGGACGGGCTGGGTGGGTCATGTCGCCTTGGACTGGACGGTGCCCCTGGGCGCCCGTCAGGCCCTGGTTCTGCGCGTGGTGGCGGCCGACGGACGCCGCCTCCTGGACTTCACGGCGCCGTCGCTGGCCGACGGAGCCGGCCCCGGTACCTACGGCCGTCTGCACCCGGGTGAAGGCGGTTCGGTACAGTTGAAGGTCGACGCCGGCTGGTGGGCCGCCCTGGCGCTGCCCGCTCCCCAGGTGGCTTTCTGAAATCAGGGCGCAACCCGGCCCGGTTTCCGACGTACGAAGACCGGAATCCGCACGACGGGTTCCGGTCTTTTCCTGTCGGGCGCCTGGCGCCGGAGGTTGTCATGAAGATGCATCCGAGTTCCTGCCGCACCGGTCTGCGGGCTCCGGCCCTGCCGGCCGCCCTGATGACCATCGTGATGAGCGGCCTGCTGATCACATCGCCGGTGGCGGCCGCGATCGCCGGGTCGGCCGGCGATCCGTGCCGCAGCTCGACCATCGATGCGCACCGGCTGCACGTCTGCGGCAGCGGCCGGGGCGAGGTGACGCTCGAGATCGACGGACAGCAGCTTTCGGTCACGCGCACCGAGGGCGACCATGTGACCACGACGGTGGTCGACATGGACCAGGTCGGGCGCCTGGTCGGCGACGCGGTCGGCGAGGCCATGGAAGCCATGGAGGAGCTGCAACTGCAGGTGCGGCTGGGCCAGGACAATCGCGTGGACATCACGACGGCCGACGGTCGGATCGAAGTGGATCTGGACCAGATCATGACACAGGTGGCCGCAGCCGTTCAGTCGGGTCTGGAGGGCGTCGATACCGCGTCCTGGGCCGCGACCGGCCCCGGCAGCGACGTGAACGACGAGGAGCTTCAGCTCGAACTGGCCCGGCTCCAGGAAGAGATGCGCGCACTGCGCGCGGAGCTGCGCCGTCTCCACAGCCGGACCGGCGACGCGCGCTGACGCCTTCGAACTTCAGGCAACGCCGAATGCAGGCCGCCGCTGGGCCCCCGATCAGGGCTCAGCGGCGGTCGTCGATTTCCCGGAATATCTCGGCGTGGTCGGGGAAGCGGTCCTGCGCCTTCTTGGAGAAAAGCAGTTCACCGTCCACGGTCACTTCGAACACCCCTCCGCTGGAGGGAATCATCTCGGCGTCCACTCCGTAGCGTCCTCGCAGGGCTTCCGCCAGACCGGCAGCGCGAGGCTCGTAGTTTCAGACGCGGCAGTACTCGATCGAAATTCTCATCCCGCTTGCCTCCTCATGGTCAAAACCGGATCAGGGGCTTCGGCCACGCCGCCAGCGTCTTCTCGAACGACTCGGGCGTGAAATCGTCGATGTGCACCACCGACTCCTCGCCGCCGCCGAGGATGTCCTCGAAAATGTGGTCCTGGATGCCGTTGCTGCGGTCCTCCAGCAGATTGCGCGTGATGTACCACGTCTCGAAGATGCGGCGGCCGATGACGCTGTGCAGCTTCAGGCCGTTGACGATCATGCGGTCGAAGGCCTGGATGTGGAAATTGCCCTGCTTCAGGCCGAACAGGATGACATCGCCGCCGCGCCGCGTGCTCTGGATCGCGTTGTTCACGCTGGAATTGAAGCCCGCCATCTCCATCGAGACGTCGGCGCCGATGCCGCCACAGGCTTCGCGCACGGCCTGCACCACGTCCTTGTCGGCGCTCCAGGGCTGGGCTCCGTTGGCCGTCGGCGTGATGGTGATGACCTCGTCGGCGCCCAGCTTGCGCGCCAGTTCGGCATTGCGTGGGTTCGGTTCGATGCCCACGACGCGCGTCGCGCCGAGCGCGCGCGCCACCATCACCACGAACAGGCCGATGGTGCCGCAGCCGAAGACGGCCACCGTGCGCCCGCGCAGATCGGCCGTCGTGCAGGCGTGCACGGCATTGCCGAACGGTTCCTGCACCGCGGCCACCTTCGTGCGGATGCGGCGGGTGTCGGTCGGCCACAGGGAGTTGGCCGGCAATTTGATGTACTCGGCGAAGCAGCCGTCGCGGCCGATCCCGATGATCACGTCCTGGCTGCAGATGTGGGTCTGGCCGATGCGACACTGGTAGCAGGTGCCGCAGATGATGTGGCTCTCGGTCGAGACGACATCCTTGACGCCCAGGCTGTACCGCGAGGCGACGTTCGAGCCGATGGCCACGATCTCGCCCACCAGCTCGTGGCCGATGATGCGCACCGTGCTCTGTTCGCGCTTGAGCGAGTCGAAGATCATGCCCTTGAAGGCGACGCGATTCCAGATCCCCCGATCCGAACCGCAGAATCCGGCGTAGAGCACCTTGATGAGCGCGCAATCGGCGTCGGCGCGGCGCACGGATTCGTCGAGACGGGGGACAGGCTGGCGGGACACCTGGAACCCCCGCGAGGAGTCCCAGGGCATGCTGGACTTGTCGTAGACGAGACACTTCATCGTGTCGGCGGAATGCGTGGTGTCGGCGGCCAAGGGGTACCTCCGTGCCCCGGGTACGGCCGTCCGGGGTCCGTCAGTTCAAGCGGTCCGAGTCGTAACTCCAGTTGTCGTCGCCCCAGCCGTCGTCCGAACCGGTGCGGCGCTCTTCTTCGTCGAGCAGATCGTCAAGCGACACCATCTCCGGGCCGCCGAAGGCTTCGAGCGGCAGATCGCCGTTGTCGCGTTCCGCGGGTTCGCGGTCGCCGCCATCACGCTCGGTCGTCTCGCCGCGGCCGATGATGCGGTCGCCGCCCCCGGCCAGCGCGGCCAGGAAATGTTCCAGACCACCGGCGGCGAAGCGCTCGACGCGGGGCTGTTGTCCGTCGCCGGACGAACGTTCCCCTGTATCCACGGCCGAACCCCGCTGCCCGGCGGACTGGTCTACACAGTAACGCGCGACAAGCTCGTCAGCCAAATCAAAGTAGGCCCGGCTGCCGGCCGATCGCCGGTCGTAGATGACCGCCGGCTGGCCCTTCAGCGCCATCTCGGCCAGACGCACGGTGCGCGGGATCGCCGTTTCGAAAAGAAGATCGCCGAAGTCCTCCTGGATCCGCGCGGCCACCTCTCGGCCGATGCGCGTGCCCTGGGCCGCCATCGTCAGGAACATGCCCTCGAGCTGCAGGGGCGCAGCCTGCGGTTCGTCGGCCGGATCCTCGGCGAAGTTGCGGTCGCGGAAGGTGTCGATGAATTCCAGCAGCGCGTCCAGCGAGTCGCGGCACAGTTCCTCGTTCTGCACGGGGACCAGATAACCGTCCGACGCGAGCAGCGCCGCGCGCGTGGGTGAGCCGAGTCCGGGGGGGCAGTCCAGCAGGATGGTGTCGTACAGGCTGCGGGCGCGATCCACTTCGCGCATCAGGTCGCCGCCGCGGCTTTCGAGATGGTCCAGGAAGCGCTCTTCTTCGGCGAGCGTGAGGATGCGCGGCGACACGTAGAACAGGTTGTCCACCGTCGACGGCTGCGCGAGTTCGGCCAGGCGCGCGTGATCGGTCCACAGTTCATCGAGACAACGAGGCAGTTCATGCGGACGCAGGCCGAGCGTACGGCACACGCCGCACTGCGGATCCAGTCCGATGATGAGCACCGAATGGCCCGACAGGGCGAGAGCGGCGCCGAGGTTGACGGCCGATGTCGTCTTGCCGACGCCTCCCTTGCGGCTGACCAGGCTGATGACGCGACCACCCACCGTGTTCCACGGCGTGCGCCGGCGCGGCATCAGTTCGGGCAGCGGTGAAGGGACCGGCTGTCCGGCGGAATCGAAGCGCGGGTCATCCATGATGCCTCTCCTTCGGATGCGAATCCGTCCTGGGGAGGGTGCAAGCTAGCAGTACGCGCGCGGCCGGGCAACCGGAAAACCGCGTAACAGTTTGCGCCAGAGGACGTTGTGCGCGGATTTCATGCGCCAAGCATCAGGAGTTTCTTTACTGCGGCGGCCGCGCTTTCGAAGACGACCCCGATATCCTCGGTTCCCATGTAGGCGGGTGTCGTCACCAGTTTCGCCTCTTCATCGACGACGACGCCGTTTGATGCGCAGTCCACATGCCGTGCGCCCATCGCCGTGACGAGGGCGGCGGTCGCCGCATCATGGCCGATGGTCACGTCCGGATGTCCGCCCCGGCCGAACACGCGCGCGAGGATGACCGGCGCGATGCACATCGCGGCGATCGGCTTGCCCAGCGCGTGCGCCGCACGGAGGAAAGCCTCGACTTCCGGATGCACGCGGCATTCGGCGCCGTCGGTCGCGAAGGTGCACAGGTTCTTGGCGGCGCCGAACCCGCCAGGCAGCAGGACGCCGTCGATATCGCCGGGAAGCACGTCGGCCAGAGGGCGGATGTCGCCGCGCACCAGGCGGGCCGACTCGGTCAGGATGTCCCGGGCGGCACCCGCGACCGGTTCCCCGCGCAGGTGGTCGACCACATGCATCTGCGGCCCCGAGGGCGCGCAGGCCACGGCCCGGGCGCCTTCACGGTGGAGGGCCAGAAGGGCGGCGCAGGCTTCGTGGATCTCGGTCCCGTCGTACACGCCGCAACCGCTGAGGATGACCGCGATTGTCTTCATGGGC
>JAIFKS010000064.1 GCA_020049465.1 bacterium
TGCGCGCTGGTCGCGCCCTCGCTGCTGTCGGCCGACTTCGCCGACCTGGGCGGCGAATTGACGTCGCTGGCCGCCGCCGGCGCCGATCTCATGCACCTGGACGTGATGGACGGCCACTTCGTGCCGAACCTCACGTTCGGTCCGTTCATCTGCGAGGCGATCCGCCGCCTGACCCCGACGCCGCTCGACGCCCACCTGATGATGACCCATCCGCACCGCTACCTGGAGGCATTCGCCGAAGCGGGTGTCGACGCGATCACCATCCACGTGGAAGCGACCTGCGATGTCGGCGCGGCGCTCGACCGCATCGGCGCGCTGGGGTGCCGCCGCGGCCTGTCGCTGCGTCCGGGCACCGACCTGGACGAGGTCCTGCCGCTGCTGGACCGCGTCGACCTGGTGCTGGTGATGAGCGTGCCGCCCGGCTTCGGCGGGCAGCCGTTCGATCCGGCGGCCCCCGACCGCATCGCCGCGCTGCGCGAGGCGCGCCGCGAGCAGGGCGGCCGGTGGCTCATCTCGGTCGACGGCGGGATCAACGACCGCACCGGCGCGCTGTGCCGTGGCGCGGGAGCGGACATCCTGGTCAGCGGGTCCTGGCTGCTGAAGGCGCCGGATCGCGCCGCCCGCACCGCGCTGCTGCGGGGAAGCTGAGCCCGCCGGTCCCCGGTGCCCCGGAGTCATCCATGACATCGCCCGTCCTTGCTCAAAACGGCCCCGAATGCTAGATTGGCCGTTCCGCCTGCCCCGGGCCGGCGGTCAAAGGGACGCGTCCGCGCGATGGGCGTGGAGAAGCAGTCTCTTTAAGTTATTGAATTTGTGGAAGATGCGCGCCGGGCCCCGCAGGCGTCGCCTTGTCTAGGTGTTACCTTGTCTAGGTGTCACTTTGGCGGCGATGCTCACGGGTGGGCACGCCCTTTTGCCGTCGACCCAATGCGCGCCGGGCCGGAAGTCCGGATGGAGTGTCGTGTTCCAGGATCTGACCAGGCGGCTCGACCAGACGCTCAAGAAGCTGTCCGGCGCCGACCGCCTGACCGAGGACAACGTCAAGGAGGCGCTCCGCGAGGTGCGTCTGGCGTTGCTCGAGGCCGACGTCAATTACAACGTCGCCAAGAACCTGGTCGCCAACATCCGTGACAAGGCGCTGGGCCAGGATGTCCTGGGCAGCCTGACGCCAGCGCAGCAGGTGGTCAAGATCGTCAACGACGAACTGACCACGCTGCTGGGCGGACACGCGCGCGAACTGAACCTGGATCCGGCGAAGGCGAAGTCCAAGGGCATGACCACGGTGATGGTCATGGGACTGCAGGGCTCCGGCAAGACGACGTTCTGTGGCAAGCTGGCGCTCCGGTTGAAGAAGGAAGGCCGCACGCCCATGCTGGTGGCGGCCGACATCTACCGGCCGGCGGCCATCGACCAGCTGCACGTGATCGGCGACAGCATCGGCGTGCTGGTGCACAGCGATCGCGAGAAGAAGAACGCGTCGCAGATCGCCAAGCTCGGGTTGCGCCGCGCCAAGGACAACGGCTGCGACGTGCTGATCATCGACACGGCGGGCCGCCTGCACATCGACGACGCCCTGATGGGCGAGCTGGAGTCGATCGAGCAGATGGTGCCGATCGACGAGAAGCTCCTGGTGCTCGACGCGATGACCGGCCAGGAGGCCGTGAACATCGCCAGCACCTTCGCGGCGCGCCTGAACTTCGACGGCGTGGTGCTGACCAAGCTGGACGGCGACGCGCGCGGCGGCGCGGCGCTCAGCGTCCTGGAAGTGACCGGCAAGCCGGTCAAGCTGGTCGGCGTCGGCGAGAAGCTGGAGGACCTGGAGGTCTTCCACCCCGACCGCATGGCCGGGCGCATCCTGGGCATGGGCGATGTGCTGACGCTCATCGAGCAGGCCCAGGACAAGATGGATTCGGCGACGGCCGAGCATCTGGCCGGACGTTTCGCGCAGGGCGAGTTCTCGCTGGAGGACTTCCAGGCGCAGATCAGGCAGATGAAGAAGATGGGGCCGCTCAAGGGCGTCCTCAAGATGCTGCCGGGCGTCAATGGTGACATGCTCGACAAGGCCAAGGTGGACGACTCGCAGTTCGCGCACGTCGAGGCGATCATCAATTCGATGACCGTCAGGGAGCGCCGCCAGCCGGACATCATCAACGGTTCGCGGCGCAAGCGCATCGCCAACGGCAGCGGCACCTCGGTGTCGCAGGTGAACAAACTGCTCAAGCAGTACAGGGATATGCGGCGGATGATGCGCGACATCAACGCCGCAGGCGGCCTGGAAGCCTTCGGCAAGAAGGTCTTCAAGGGCTGAACCGGTCGCGCCGCCGCCGGACGAGTCCGGCAGCGACGGGACCACGCACGCTTCGCGCATGTCGCGCGGGGCGATACCAAGTAAGGGGAGGCTGATAGTGTCGACAACGATCCGTCTGACGCGCATGGGGCGCAAGAAGCGTCCGTTCTACCGTCTGGTCGCCGTGGACCATCGCAAGCGGCGCGACGGCGCCTACCTGGCCAATCTCGGCTACTACAATCCTTTCTGTGAGCCGGCCGACGTGAAGCTTCACGCGGACGAGATCATCACCTGGCTGGGCCGCGGCGCCACCATCAGCGACACGGCGCGCGCTCTGCTGAAGGGCGAAGGCATCCTGTACCAGTTCTCGCTGGTGAAGCAGGGTGTGGAAGCCTCCGAGATCGAAGCCCGCCTGGCCACCTGGCGCGAAGGCGCCGAGGCCGGCGAGGCCAAGCGCATCCAGGAGAAGTCGGCGCGCGCCGCGAAGGCCGCCGCCGAGAAGAAGGCCGCCGAAGAGGCCGAGGCGAAGGCCAAGGCCGACGCCGAAGCCGCGGCGAAGGCCGCTGAAGAGGCTGAGGCCGCGGCGAAGGCCGCCGAGGAAGCCGCCGCCGCTGCCGCGGAAGCGGCCGGCGCGGAGGCCGCCGACGGTGCCGTTGAAGCCGACACGGCCGAGAAGCCCGCGGAAGGCGACAGTTGAGCGCCCCGCGCGACGAGTTCCCGGTGGACGGGGTCCCGGCCGCCGACGAGGTGGCAGCCGAGGGGTTGCCCCAGGGCGATGAGCTGACCATCGGTCAGGAGCGCGTGCTCGAACTCATTTCCTATGTCGTGGTGAATCTGGTCAGCCGTCCCGCTGACGTGACGGTGGACATCCTGCACCGGCAGGATCGCGACGTGTACCAGGTGCGGGTCAGTCCCGAGGACCTGGGTCGCGTGATCGGCAAGGGCGGACAGACCGCCCGCGCTCTGCGGGTGCTGCTCACGGCGGTCAGCGCCAGAACCGATCAGCGCATCGGACTGGACATCGTCGAGTAGCATGGAGACGAACAGCGACCGGTTCATCGCGATCGGTGAAATCGTCAACGCGGTCGGGCTGCGGGGAGAACTGAAATTCTACCCGCTGCTCGACTTCCACGAGCCGCTGCTCGGCAGCCCGTTCCTGGTCTGGTCGGACGGCGCGCCCGCGGCGTTTTCCCGCCACCGCGTGATGAGCGGCGGCTGTTGGGGGCTGACGGCCCGCGGTGTCGGCAGCCGGGACGCGGCCGAGGCGATGATCGGGCGCGAGCTCGGTTTCATGGCCGTCAGCTACAGCGACCCGGCGTTCCCGAAGCCGGACGGCGGATTGCCGTTCCGGTGGCTGGGGCGCGAAGTGGTCACCGGTGACGGCGACGTCGTGGGCGTCGTGGACGAGGTGCGGCGCATCGGCGCGCAGCACATGCTGGTGATTCCCGAAGGCGGCGGCGAGATCCTGGTGCCGGCCCTGGCGCCGATCCTGCGGCCGGACGACGGACTCACCGGTCCGCTGGTGATCGATCCGCCGGAAGGGCTGCTCGATGTCCAGCGGGGCTGAGTCCGACGGGTCGGCGGAAGAGGTGATGACAGGTCAGGCGCCGGTCATCCGCGTCCTGACGCTGTTCCCGGACATGGTCCGCGCGGTGCTGGCCACCAGCATCCCCGGACGCGCCGAACGGCAGGGGCAGGTCCGCTACGAGGTCACCGACATCCGGGACTTCGCCGTGGACAAGCACCGGACCGTCGACGACACCGCCTATGGAGGCGGAGCCGGGATGATCATGATGGCGCCGCCGGTGGTCGAGGCGGTCGAGGCGGTGCGCAGGCGCGAAGACGCCACCGTGATCCTGACCACGCCGCAGGGCGAGACGTTCAGCGAAGACCTGACGCTCGAGCTGCTGGCGGATCTGCAGGCCAAGGGCGAACTGATCCTGGTCTGCGGACGGTACAAGGGCATCGACGAACGCGCGCGCGAGCTGGTCGTCACGCGCGAGGTGAGCATCGGCGACTACGTCCTGTCCGGCGGCGAGCTGCCGGCCCTGGTGGTGGTCGACGCGATCGTCCGGCGGTTGCCGGGCGTGCTGCACGACGAGGACTCGGCGGCGAACGACAGCTTCACCACCGACCGCGACGGCGGCCTGGACTGCGCCTGGTACACCAAGCCGCCCGAGTTCCGCGGGCTGACGGTGCCCGAGGTGCTGATGTCGGGCCACCACGCGAACATCGAGCAGTGGCGCCGGCGGCAGGCCGTCGAGCGCACGCGGCAGCGACGGCCGGACCTGGCCGCTGGTCGCGACGGGAAGACGAAATTGTCCGATTGAAGGCTTCGATAGACCGGTACGAGTGACAAGGGCGGCGACCGCGTGCCGCGGCCAGACCGCAACAGGAGGAAGAGATGAACATCGTGGACCAGATGCGGGCCGAAAACCTGCGCACCGACCTGCCCAACTTCGAGATCGGCGACACCGTGAATGTCGGCGTGCGCATCGTCGAAGGCGGCAAGACCCGCATCCAGAACTTCATCGGCGTGGTCATCGCACGTTCGGGCGCCGGCCGCGAGGCCACGTTCATGGTGCGCAAGATGTCCGGCGGCGTGTCCGTCGAGCGCATCTTCCCCATCCAGTCGCCGAACGTCGACTCCGTGTCGATCAAGAAGAAGGGCCGCATCCGCCGGGCCAAGCTGTTCTACCTGCGTGGCCGCACCGGCCGCAGCGCGCGGATCCGCGAAGCGCGCCGGTAGTGCCCGCGTGAGGGCCGATGCCGCCGCGCTGGCCGGTCACGACCGCGAGCGCTCGCGGGACGGCCGTCTCGTGCTGGGCGGCGTCGACGAAGCCGGGCGCGGCTGCTGGGCCGGCCCGGTCGTCGCGGCCGCCGTGGTGCTCCCGGCCGGCTGGGCCCCCGACGGGCTGGACGACAGCAAGAAGCTGTCGCCGGCGCGGCGCGAGGCCCTGTATGCGGAAATCCGTGCCGGCGCCCTGGCCTGGGCCGCCTGCGCGGTCAGCGCGCCCGAGATCGACAGCAGCAATATCCTGCGCGCCACCCTGCGGGCCATGTCCCGCGCGGTGGCGCGCCTTTCGTTGACGCCCGACCTGCTGCTGGTCGACGGCAACCAGGTTCCGGTGGTGTCCATGCCGGCCGAGTCGCTCGTCCGTGGCGACGGCACCAGCGCCGCCATCGCGGCGGCGTCGATCATCGCCAAGGTCCTGCGCGACCGCGTCATGACCGTCTGGGACCGGCACTACCCCGGCTACGGTTTCGCCGCCCACAAGGGCTATGGGGTGGCCGCTCACCGGGCCGCGCTCGACCGCCTCGGACCCTGCCCTCTGCACCGCCTGAGCTTTGAACCCCTGGCCGGGCGGGGCCAGTCTTCCCTGTTCCGGTAGCCGTGACGGCGCCCGGCCACGGGT
Organism: bacterium; assembly: GCA_020049465.1. Lineage (GTDB taxonomy): Bacteria > Krumholzibacteriota > Krumholzibacteriia > LZORAL124-64-63 > LZORAL124-64-63 > CAINDZ01. The sequence goes on from JAIFKS010000064.1 coordinate 5,704, forward strand.
CGCCGCCGGTTGACGGCGGTCTTGTCCGCACCGTTCGAACGTGATCGCTGCACGCACCCGTAATTGCAACAATGACAGCCAATAAGCGCATATCTATCATGTAATGTATTAATATGCCGGCGGTGGCCGCGAATTTGCCGTGGCTGTCGACCTCCTCCCGGAACGGACCGCTCCCGCATGCCTTTGCCGCGAAACGTAGCCGCCAGCCGCGGCGCCTGGGGCGAGCAGCTGGCCGAAGCCGTGCTGCTCGCCTGCGGGTACACCTGTCTGGATCGCCGTTTCCGCGTGGGGGGCGGCGAAATAGATCTGGTGGTGCGCAACTGTTCGGTGCTGGCGTTCGTCGAAGTCAAGACGCGCCGTGCCGACGGCGCCGCCGGGCCCGAGCACTTCATCGACGCGGGCCAGCGGCGCCGGGTGCGCCGGGCGGCGGTGGCCTGGCTGGCGGCGCACCCGGGACAGGGCGGGCCGCGGGTGCGGTTCGATGTCGTGGCCATCGTCCACCACGGGACCGGCGGCGGCGTCGACATCCGGCACCTGGCCGACGTGTTCTGAGGCGGTGGCGGGCCGTTCGGCAGCGGGCGAGGAACAAAAAGGGTGCGGTGGAGACGTCATTGCGACGGCCACCTGCCCTCCGTACTATCAAAGCGGCGGCGGTCGACGGGCCGTCGCCCACCGGGCCGACCACCTGGAGCGGGGGTGCGCATGTTCCTGTCCCGACAGCCGACGATGGATCCCGCGCCGGGCGACCGGATTCGGTTCCGGCACAGCGCCGTCCATGCGTGGCTGACCCTGCTGACCTTCTGCGTGCTGTTCACCTTCACGGCGTCCGCGACAGCGGCTGACGACGCGAGCGACGCCGTGGTCGACGAAGAGACCGGAATCGCCGACGCCGATGGCGACGGCATCGAGGATCTGCTCCAGCAGTGGCGGCGCGGCGCACGCTCGTTCGACGATCTGCGCGGCCGGGCGACGGCGAGCGCGCGCGCGGCGCGGGCGGCCGCGGCCGCGGCTGGACATGAAGACGCGCCGACGGCCGCCGACGCTTCCGGCAATCTCCTTCAAGCCACGAAAGCCGGCGACGGCGCCGGGGCTCCGGATAGGCTCAGGCTGCTCTGCCTGGACGCGCCGCCGTCGGCGCAGTCCACCGCCCTGAAGGCGGCCGGCCGCGTCGGTGTTTGCCGCACGCTGTTCGCCACGCCGAGGTTCGGCGGGGTCACCGTGGTCGAGGTCGACGAAGCCGGGCTCGGCGCCCTGCTCGAGGCGCAGGTCTCGGGAAGGCTGTTGCTGGACCGCGACGGCGTGCCCGCGCTCGCGGCCAGCCGCCGCGCCGTCGGCGTCGATCGCCTGGAGACGGGAGCCTGGCGCCTGGGCAACGACGGTTCGTTCGCGCTGGCGATCCTCGATTCGGGTTGCGACACCGCGCATGACGATCTCGGCGATCCGTCGGGCGACAACCGCGACGGACCGCCCCCCGCCGTGGGCGACGCCGGCGACTGGTACCCGGCGGTCAACGGCTGGCCCCTGTTCGACGGCTACAAGGTCGTCGGCTGGCACGATGTGACCGACGATTTCCCGGCGGCTGTCGGTCCCTGGGACTACAACCACCACGGGACGGCGCTGGCTTCGGTCGCGGCCGGGCGCGGCATCGTCGCGACGACGGGCCGGGGCATGTCGCCGAGCGCGCGCCTGGTCATCGTCAAGTGCTACGACTTCGACGAGGTCTGGCATGCCTGGGCGGGCGATTTCCTGGCGGCCTGCGCCTGGGTGCTGGACCAGCACGAGGCGCTGCGTATCGGCCCGGTGCTGATGGCCGTCAACTGGGACGCGGAACTGGGCATCGCCGGCGCGGTGGGCGCCCTGGCCGATGCGGGCCTGACGCCCGTGGCGGCGATGGGAAACCACGGCGCCGACGGGGCCATCGGCTGGCCGGCGCGGCTGCCGAAAGCGCTGACGATCGGCGCGGTCAACGACGCCGGCGCCGTCGCGGCCTTCAGCGGACGTGGCGGCTGGATCGCCACCAAGCCCGACCTCGTGGCGCCCGGCGGCGGCCTGTTGAGCGGCGCGGGGCGCATCGAGTGCGCCGACAGCGAACCCAACGACACGTACAGCGGTCGCTGGGGTACCAGTCTGGCCGCCGCGCATGTGGCCGGAGCGCTCTGCCTGTTCGATGAAGCACTGGGCGAACAGGCCGCGGTGCTGCCCCCCGGACTCGAATCGGTGCGCACGCGGCAGGCCGTGTTGAAGCTGACGGCAGCCCCGGTGACGGCCGCCGAGACGGACGATGGACTGGGAAGCGTGGCGCTGCCGGCGGGCACGTCGCCACGCGACGACCGCGGCTGGGGACTGCTGCGCATCGACGCGGCGGTGAAGGCGGTTCTGGTGCCGTTGCGGCCGGGCGTCGACCAGACCGACTCGCTGCGGTCCGCTGGTCGGCAGCCGGTGGTCGCGCGGCGCCTGGACCTGCAACCGAGAGTGCGCTACCTGATCGAGGCGCTGCCGTCGCCGGGCGTCGACATCGAACTGGTGGTGGCCGACCCGCGCGACCTGGACACGGACCGCACCGGCGCGGCGGTGGTGCGGCTCGACCAGGGCGGCGCCGGCACTTCGGAATTCACCTACGTCACCGCGGACGCCGCGAGCTGGCGATTGCTCGCGGTCAAGCGACTGGCCGGCGACGGCGTGGTCGTGTTGCGTGTGCGTGAAGCCTCGTCATTCGCGCAGCAGGGTGCCTGGCGCCAGCTGCCGGGTCCGCTGACCGGCTATCCGGCCAGCGGCGCACTGGCGAATCTCAGCGGACCGTCGTTCGTGGTGCCGTCGCTGGTGGCGGCCGATCCGGTGGCGCGCTCGGTGAACGTGCTGGCTCCCGATGGCGCCTATCGGCCCGGCTGGCCGGTGTTCGTGTTCCCGCATCCGTCGGCGCAGGGCGGACTCAACCTGCCTCTGGTGTGGGATCTCGACGGTGTGGCCGGCGACGAAATCGTCGTCAGCGCGGCATTCGGCAGCGTCTACTTCTTCAGCGGAACAGGCAGCTACCAGACGGTGAATCTGGCGCTCAACCGCGGTCTGACCTCGCCGGTCGGCTACGAGACGGCGGCCGGCGGGCGCCGCGTGATGGTGGTCGACGATCTGGGCAACGCGCGCGCCTGGCGCCACGGGCCGGTGCAGGAAGCGTCGGCCGCGCTCGGCCATCAGGCGCCGCTGGAGCCGGCCGTCGGCATGTTGACCGGTGGGGCTTCGGAATCGATCGTCGTGGCGTTCGCCGACGGCGTGGTCACGGCGCTGGACGGCCAGCTGATCACGCTGCCCGGCTGGCCGCGCGACCTGGCGGCGGAGCCGGCGTCGGCGCCCGTGCTGTGCGACTTCGACGGCGACGGCCGTCACGAAGTGGTCGTGCCCGTGTTCGGCGGCGACCGGAGCTCGGTGGTGTTCCGGGTGCTGGACGGCGCGGGTGATCCGGCTCCCGGCGACGGTGCGATCGCGGCGGCGCCGACCGGCGGACGCTGGCAGGGGGTGTCGCTGGCGGCAGTGGCCGGCCGGCCGGGCAGCGGGGAACTGCACGTGGGGCTGGTGGGCCTTGTCGACAACGGGCAGGTCGGCGATCAGGCGGTCTGGGAACTGGGCGAGGCCCGTCTGGGCATGGACGGCGCGGCCGCCTCGCGCACCGTGCCGGGTCTGCGGGTGCGGGCGACCAGCGACCAGGGTGAACTGAATCTGACGTCGCTGGTGCTGGCACCGCCGGTGGCCTGGAATCACCGCGGCGGCTGGGGCACCGATCTGGCGGTGCTGGCCCACCTGTCCTGGTATGAACTGCTCTACGGTCTGTCCTCGACGCCGGGCGCCACGACCGCCTGGTTCGTGGACACCGGCGACGACCACGGGCTGTCGGTGCGAAGGCCGACCACTTCCGGCGGCTCCGCGGCGGGTTCCGTGTCGGCGGTCGGCGCCGCGCTGGCGCGGGTCAGCGGCGAACTGCTGCTGCGGATCGACGTTCAGGACAGGGTGGCCACCATCACGCCGGTGGCGGATCTCTACGCCTCGGACCCGCTGTGGGCCGCGGCCCGCGGCGACGGGCGCAACAGCGGGGCCTACCCGCTGGTCGTCGGCGGATCGCCGGTGTCACCGGTCGTCGCGGCGCCGGGCGTCCTGCAGGTGCAGCCCAACCCCGGCGCCGGGCGATTCCGTTTCCGCTGGGCGGCGACCGGCGCGCCGACGGTGTTCGAGGTGTACGATCTGCGCGGACGGCGCGTGCGGGCGCTGGACCAGCCGGACGGCGGCCAGGAGACCGTCGCCTGGGACGGCCGCGGGGACGACGGCCGTCCGCTGCCGGCAGGCACGTATCTGGTGCGCGCGAGAGGGGCCGGAACCGAAGCCGCGGCACGCCTGACCATCGTGCGCTGATCAACCCGTCTTTTGCCGCTTTGGGCGTCGGTGCCTGCGTGGTATCTTCCGGCCATGGACAACGAACCGCGCTCCGGAATCAACTATTGGCAATCCCTGTCGGCGGCCGGGCGCGCGCTCTCGGCGCAGGACTTTGCCGCCTCCGAGCAGGCCTTCCTGGAAGCCGTCGACACGCGCGAGCGCTCGGGGTTGCGCGTGTTCTTCACCGAACGTCTGCCTGACGGCGCCGGTCGACTGCTGCACAGGGGGCAGGCGCGCCCCGGTCGCTGGACCCGGCACGCCGACCAGTTCCGCGCGCACTTCCTGGCCGAAGCCGAAAAGGTCGTGCGCGAGGGCGTGCGTGTGGCCGAACTGCGCCCCGAGGACGATGCCGAGCGCAACCAGCCGGTGTTGGAAAAGGCGCTGTTCCTGGTCGCGCGCAGCCGGGTCTTCATCGAGGAGCCGGCGTCGGCCGTGCCTCTGCTGAAGGGACTGTTCCGCACGGCCAGCCGCACCGGTCGCCCGTTCGATCTGCACCTGGTGCGCCACGACATCCCGCTGACCGAAGAGGATCGGCTGTGGATGGCCCGCAAGGGGGGCGAACTGCTCGAATCGTTCGTCGAGCAGGGCGTGCTCCGTCAGGGCTCTTCCGAATCCCAGGAGTGGGCGCAGGTCTTCCTGCAGTTGCTGCAGCCGCGCTATTTCGGCTCGGCGGGTCGGCTCGAAGAGGAGCGCTGCTGGCTTGAGGCGATCACCGCCGATCGCCTGCTCGGACGCGCCGCCGCCAGCGTCGAACTGTACCGCGCCTTCCTCAAGGTGTGTCCCGGGTCGGCCGCGCGGGCGAGCGAAGCGCGCGTCCGCCTGCTCGAACTGCTGGGCAACACCGACCGCGTGCATTTTCCGGTGCCCCGCTACGACGAGGCGCTGGGCGCCATGCAGTCGGCGGGACTCGCGCCGGGCTCGGATCTGGCGCCGCGTTTCGAACGGGCGCTGGGCCGTATCGAGTACCGGCGTCCCGAGGGCGGACCGCTGCCCGAACACAATCTCTCCTGGGCCTCGACCGCGGTCGAGACCGACGGACGCGTCGCGGTCGTGTTCTGGTGGGGCGCCGAGCCGCGCGATCTCGCGTTCTGGCGCCCCGGCGAGGATCCGACGGCCATCGACGCCTTTCTGGGTCCCTGCGCAGGTCGCGTGGTCGCGGCCGACGACAACGTCGCGCAGGCGGTCGGCGCCTCCTGGGAACATGATCCGGCGCCGTGGTCCGCGGGCGCGGTGCTGACCGCCGTGCTGGAGAGCCGCCTGCCGGGCGCGGGCGCCGAACGCCCGGCGCTGGTGCGCATCGGCCTGGGCGAGACGCAGCCCTGGCGCTCGGGCTGGGATCCGGCGCTGGGGCATCCGCTGCTGGAGCCGCCGCGCCGCGCCTCGCTGGGCGACGGTTGGCCGCAGGGGCCGGCGGCCGGCGCGGTGCTGGGTGGATTGCTCTGGCTGGCGGTCCGCAGTCGCCTGCACGCCGCCGATCCGGCGCTGCGCGCGGGCGTGGGCGCGATGGCGCGCCGCGGCGATCCGGTCTGCCGCTTTCTGTATCCGTTCATCTGCCTGAACGACGAAGCGGGCCGCGCGATGGACGCGACCTTCGAACCGTGGACGCTGCCGGTCCTCTGGACGCGGCCGGATCCGTACGGCTGGTCGCTGACCGCTTCGCGAACGGTCACGGCGGAAGCCGAAGCCGAGGAACTGGCGGCGGCGCCGGAACTGGGCCGCTCCGACCTGGCGATCATCGCGACCGGCAACGCTCCGGCCGTGATCGCGGCCTGGGGCGAAGGCCGCCAGAAATGGCGCGTGGTGCTGGACCGCTTCGAACGGCTTGAGGCGCTCGGCCGCGTGGCCGGCGGTGTGGTCGGGCCGATCACGCTGATCCCCGCCGGCGGCGAGGTCCACGATCTGGACGCGGCGATCGCCCTGCTGGAAGACCTGCTGACCGGCCGCGGGCATGGCCGCGATCCGCTGATGCCGCTGATGCATTGGACGCGGCTGGTCGAGACGCACAACGGCGACCTGCTGGATTTCCGCGAGGTCCGGCCGCGGGCCGACGGCGCGGTGCCCCTCTACGACCGGTATGCTCAATTGGTGACCGACCTGCCGCGCGAAGCCCCGCGCCTGGATGGCCAGGGCCGCACCTGGGCCGGACAGTTCAGTCAGCGCGTCCGCAAGGCCGGGCTGGTCGCCGGCTCGGTGCTGCATCTGGGTGCCGACGCCGAACGGCTGGATGCGCTGTGGGGCGTCTTCGAAGGCAGCGACGCGTCGTGGGTCTTCCTGGACAGCGCGGCGGTGCACTGGGACCTGCTCAGGCGGAACGACATGCAGATCCGCGCCCTGCACGCGCTGCTGCACACGCGTGGGGGACGGCACCTGTCGCTGCTGACGGGAGCGGTCTGGCTGCGGAGCGAACTGGAAGCGCTGCTGGCGACCTGGCTGGGCGTCTTCGGCGCGCCGTACTGCGCGGCGCTGGGCGACGCGCGTCCGCCGCGGCTGCGGCTGGTCGATCACGGCGCGGTGCCTGATGCCCGTCTGCTGCTGGCCGAGTCGATGGCGGCTCAGGCCGCGTGGACCGATCGGGTCGCGGAACAGGAAGGCCTGGTGACGGTGCTCGTCCCGGCCGAAGGGGACGCCGGGTCGTTCTGGTCGCAGGTGCAGGAAGGTCAGGTCGCGGCCTCGGGTCCGCGCTGGCGGTTCCTGGACAGCGGACAGGCTCCCGTGCCCGGTCAGGGCGGACCGCTGGTCGTGCCGGCGCTGACCAGTCTGCAGGGCGCGGCCGTGCCGATGGCGGCCGCTGACGGAACGCAGGAGTGGCTGGACGCCGACGCCGAACGTCGCACCTATCTGGCGTGGCGCGTGCGGCTGTGCGCGCTGGAAGTGTCCGCGCGCCTGGCCGGGCCGTGGACCGGCGTGGACATCATGGACACGCGCTGGTGGCGTCTGCTGCGTTCGCGCGGCGCGGGTTCCGAGACCGCCGATACCGGCGGTTGGAGCGGCGTTCGCGCGGCCGCGGTGTCGGCCGACGCTGCCTGCCGCACCTTCGATCTGCCGGGCTTCGCGCCCGGCGACCGCGAGAACGCCTGGGGCCGCTTCCTGCCCGCGGCACGCCAGTGGGCCTCCCGCGATGCGGCAGAAGTCGCGGCCACCGCTGCCCTGACGGCAGGGGACGCGGGCATGCCCGCGGGGGTGCACCTTCTGGTGGGCGATCTGGATCCCGTGTGGTCGGCCGTGTCGGCGCGCACGACGTTGTCCTGGGAACGCGGCGACCTCGACCACTGGGTGCTGCTCGTCAGTGACCAGTGTCCGGAAGGCGCCGCGGCCCTGGTGGCGGCCGGCGGCGTGGACGGCGTGTCGGTCTGGGGTGGCGAGACGCCGGCCGATTTCCCCGCACCGCTGCTGCGGGTGGCGCCCGCGGATTTCGGCGATCCCCAGCTGCGCGCGTTCCTGGCCGCCCATCCGCCGCGCACGGTGGTGGCCACCGGACTTTACGAATGGCTGCCGGCGCATGATCGCGAGGCGCAGGAGTCGGCGCTGGCGCTGCGGGCGCTGCTGGACGCGCGCGCGCACGGCGTGATCCTGCAGACGGTTTCGATGCCCGCGCCCTGGATACGCTTTGTCGAACGCGCCTGTGGCGCCCGCCTGATGGTCCCGGTGGCCGGCACGCCGATCCCGGAAGACGAACGACCCGCGGCTGCGGCCCTGCCGGCGCCGTGGCCGGGCGTGGGCTCGGCCGACCGTGCCGAAGCGGTCATCCGCCGTTTCCAGGGCCTTCTGGCCCGGCTGCGGCCGGTCATGGCCGCGCGTGCGGGCCGTGGCGACGGCTCGGACCACGAGCCGGCTCCGCCGCCGGGGCGCCAGTTGCTGCCGTTGGACTGGCTGGCGGCGCTGGGTGGGCTGCCGGCGGCCGATGTCGAACAGGGCGCGGGCCTGCTGCGCTGGGTGGCGCGTCTGGCGGGCGATCCTCTGTCGGCGGCTTCGGTCCGCGCGCACGGCTCGCGGCGCCCTTCGGAGAGCCATGCCCTGATGCTGCCGCGTCGGCATGCCGAAGTCGAACGCCGTCTGGAACAGCTGGGCGGATCATTGACCGCGGTGCTGCCGCACTGGCTGCACGAGGTGCCGATCGGCGGACTCACCTGGATCGACCAGGAGCACCCGCCGGTGCGGATGTCGCCCGAGGAACTGGCGGCCGTCGATACGCTGCTGGTGATGGTCGGCGCCGGCGCGTTCGGCGACGTGGGCCTGACCTACGCCTGTCCGCGGGGCCTGCTTTACAGCACGCGACGGCTGGTGGGAATCCGGAGGCCCGCCGACGACGTGCTGGCTGGGCTTCAGCAGGGGCTGGGCATCTTCGCCGCGCGACTGGCTGAAGTGCTGGCCGTGGCGGTGCCCACCGAAGGCGGGCTGCTGGTGCAGACGGGCGTGACCGAGTTGCAGGACGAGGAGCGGCATTTCCTGGCGCTCGGCGCCGCGCTCGGCTATTGGCGCTGGCTGGGGCCGGCGTGTCCGGGAGCCATGCACCTGGTGGATCTGCTCAGCCTCGCCGACAGTCCGACCGTGCGCGCCGGCGATGACGGCTGGCAACTGCTGGGGGCGCTGGTGGCCGGTCGTTTCGCCGGTGAAGCCGACGGTCCGGACGCGGGCGCGGACGCCGGCTCGCCTGCTGTCGAATCACGCCGCAGCCTGCGGGGGCTGCTCGGCGGCGCCGAAGGCAGGCCCTCGTTGTCGGCGGTCGTCGACCGCGTGGCCGAAGTGGCGGGCCTGGACGAGGAACAGCGGTTCCTGGTGCTGCGCGGCACCCTGGGCTCGGGCCGCCACGAAGCGCTGGTGCGCGGGCTGGCGCGGGCGCATCGCGAGGGCGCCGATCCCGGCGAAGTCACGTTGTACTGTCCCGACCCCGCGACGGCGGCGTTCGTGACGCGCGAGTGTCTGGCGCGCGGCCTGGCCGGTCCTCTGGACGTCCGGGTGCCGGCGCGCGGCGCCACCGTGGATCTGGGCCGCCCCGGCGGCGCCGAGGCGGCCGACCCGGCCGGCGCGGTGGTGGTCATGTGCGAAGTGCAGCGGTTCGAGCCGGAGACGCGTTACCGCATCGCCCAGCTCGGACGCGGCCGCCGTTTGATCATGACCGTCGACCAGTCCGCGGCCGACGAACCGTGGGAGCACCTGTTCCTGACCACGCCGCGGGCCGACGACATCGTCGACCTGAACACGCAGCGCCGTCTGGCCCGCCGGCCCTGGGCCGAAGTGGGGCATCTGGCCCTGCTGGATCGTGATCCCGGGCCGACGCGTCGGCGCGAAAAGGGCCTGGCCCTGGCCGAATACGCGGCGAATCTCGACCAGTGCATCGCGCGCATCGTCGCGGCGCGGCAGAGCGAGGAACTGGGTCCGGTGCTGCGCGTGATCGCGGCGCTGCCGGCGGACCTGGACTACATCGCCGCGACCCTGCAGGATCGCGGCTGGCTCGTCGCCAGCGAGCCGCGCCTGGACTGGCTGATGCTGCCGGGTCCGCGCGAACTGCTGGCCGCGGTCGCGGACGCTCTGGCCGCCGACGGGGTCACGCTGCTGCGGCACGGGCTTCTCGCCGCGGCGGCGGCAGACGGACAGACGACCGATCTTGCAACGGCCGCTTCGGCGCCGCCGCTGCTGCCGCGGTTCGTCGAGCCTTCGCTGCGCGAGTCCTGCCGGCGCTGGCAGGCGGAACAGACGTCCGAAGGCGTGCCGGATCTGGCGTCGTTCGCCGCCGCCGCGGCCGTCTCGGAGTGGGGAAAGGTCGTGTTCGCGCAACCCGAGGCGCGCGAACGCATCACCGCCGTGGTGGCCGCGTGGGGGCGCGCCGCGCTGGTGGAACTCCTGGATCAGCCCCTGTGGCAGGCGTGGTGGCTGGTGACGCTCGCCGATCTGGGCGAGCAGCCGCTGGCGGGGGCGCGCCCGCTGGCCATCCTGGCTGAAGCCGCCCGCACCGGCGGCGCCTATCAACCCGCCGGCGTGTACATGTGCCAGGGCACCGAAGACGCGCGGCGGCACTACGAAGTCCTGGGCCGTCTGACCGACCAGGCGCTGGTCCTGTACCAGGTGCGCTCGCCGCTGCCCGGAGACGCGACCTGATCGGGGTCCTGAACCGGGCCGCGTCCTGGTCGTCGTACCTTGTCCCAGTGGCGCGCATTGACCATGTTCCTTCCGGCGCCGCCGCATCTGCAGCCGGCGCCGGCGCCGTGACGGCGGCGCGGCGACGCGTGCCTCGAGCCCGGGAGCGGAACATGGACTTTCCCTTCGAGCCTTATCGCATCAAGGTCGTCGAGAAGATTCAGCGCGTCAGCCGAGAAGAGCGCCTGCGGCTGCTGACCGAAGCCGGACACAACGTCTTCAAGGTGCCTTCGACCGCCATCTACGTCGACCTGCTGACCGACAGCGGCACCGGCGCCATGAGCGATCTGCAGTGGGCCGCCCTGATGACCGGCGACGAAGCCTACGCGTGCAGCCGATCCTTCGCCGACTTCGAATCGACCATCCGCGACATCTTCGGCTATCGTCACGTGATCCCCACGCATCAGGGGCGCGCGGCCGAAGGCCTGCTCTTCGCCGTCGCCGTGAAGCCGGGGCAGGTCGTGCCCAACAACATCCATTTCGACACCACGCGCGCGAATGTCGAGCACGTGGGAGGCATCGCGCTCGACTGCATCGACGACGCCGGCCTGGATCCCGCGCTCGAGGCTCCGTTCAAGGGCGACATGAGCCTGAAGAAGCTGGCCCACGCGTTCGAGAAGTACGGTGTCGCGCGCATCCCGTTCGTGATGCTGACGATCACGAACAACAGCGGCGGCGGTCAGCCCGTCTCGATGGCCAACGCGAAAGCGGTCAGCGCATTCTGCCGCGAACGCGGCGTGCCCCTGATTTTCGACGCCTGCCGTTTTGCCGAGAACGCGTGGTTCATCCAGCAGCGCGAGCCCGGTTACCGCGAGACGGCCATCAAGGATATCTGCCGCGAGATGTTCGCCCTGGGTGACGGCTGCACCATGAGCGCCAAGAAGGACGCGCTGGTGAACATCGGCGGGTTCCTGTGCCTGAACGACGACACCTGGGCGCAGGGAGCGACGAACCTCCTGATCCTGAGGGAAGGGTTCCCGACCTACGGCGGCCTGGCCGGGCGCGATCTGGCGGCCGTGGCGCAGGGATTGCGCGAAGTGCTCGATCCCGACTACCTGGCCTACCGCATCGGACAGGTGGCGCGGCTCGGGACGCGGCTCGACGAGCACGGCGTGCCGTTCGTGCGGCCCACCGGCGGCCATGCCGTGTACCTGGACGCAAGCCGCATGCTGCCGCACCTGCCGCAGTCGCAGTTCCCGGCGCAGGTCGTGACCGCGGCCCTGTACCTGATCGGCGGCGTTCGCGCGGTCGAGATCGGCAGCCTGATGTTCGAGCACCGCGATCCGGACACCGGCAAGCTGGTGCCGCCCGCCATGGAACTGGTGCGCCTGGCCGTGCCGCGCCGCGTCTACACCCACACGCAGCTGGATTACGTGGCCAGCGTCTGCGCCGAGGTGATGGCGCTGGGCGAGCGTTTGCGCGGCCTGGAGATCACCTGGGAGCCTCCGACGCTGCGCCACTTCACGGCGAAGCTGCGACCGATCGGCGGAGGCCCTCTGCTGCGGGAAGCGTGAGCGCGTGATGGACGGGCCATCCATTTCCTGCGTGGGGCTCGAGCCGGCCGTCGAGCGGATGGTCGTCGATGCCGCGCGGCAGGCTCTGCAGGCGCTGGATCTCGGCGAGGATCTTTCCGCCCTGGAGATCAGCGCCGATGACCTGGCCGGGACCGAGGATGCCTGGCTGAGGCCGCGGCCCGGTCCGACAGGCGGCCCGCCGTCGCTGTCGATCTATTGCCACCCCGATGTGTTCGGCGTGCCCCGCCCGGCCACGAGCACGGTGTTTCCGCCGCGGGCGGTATGGGAGCGGCCGGCCCCGGCTCCCGTCGACGGCCATCTGACCGCCGCCGGTTTCTCGCGCGCGCGGGCCGACGCCTTCCTGCACCACCAGCTCCTGTGGGCACGCGATGTCCTGCGCGGTGAGCTGCGGGCGACCGATGTGCCGGCCTCGCTGGCCGAGGCGTTCGCCGCAGCCTGGTCCGTCACCGTCGATGGCCGGCTGGCCCGGCTGGGACTGCCGGGATATGCACTGGTCGAACGCCGGAGCCGCTTCAGCCGCCTGTTTTCGACCGCCGGCGTGCTCATGCCTGAGCACTGGGCCTCGTTCCAGGGGTTGTGGGACGGTTTGAACGGCCGCCCCCGCGACGTCGTGGGTCTGGTGCGTCGTCTGCCCCGGCTCCATTCGCGGGTCAGGCAGCAGGGGCGGGCCGCGTTCGGCCCTTGATTGGATTTGCTTTTTGCAGGCAGTTGCCCCAATTTCATGGAGCCGCTGAGTCGTGGCGATCGGGTCGGACCGTTTGGTCCTGATGGCTCGAACCGCGTCCGGCAGCAGCTTCTGCCGATCCGGCCAGGTGCTTGTGCCGGACGGTTTTATGCGAGCGGCAGTTCTCGAGTGCGAGCGGCAGTCACCCTGCGAGGTCCGAGGACCCGTCTTGGTGATTTGGGCCGGCTCGCCGGCCCAGGCCGTGCGGCGGCAGCGCTGCCGATCGGCCATGGCCCGCGAGTCGCCTGTCTGCCTTGCCTCCCACCGGCAAGGCCTGCCATCACCCTTAGGGAGGTTGATTCATGTTCGGTGCCACTTCCCCGCGTCGTCGCGTCACGATCCTGCTGATGGTCGTGCTGGCCGTCACCGCGCTCGGTCTGGCCGGCTGCGGCAAGAAGGAGATCGTTGACCCTTATGTGTACGACTCGCTGCGCAGCGTCACCCGCGGCGACACGCTGAGTGTCGGATTCCGTTTCGAGATCGACGCGCCGTCGTTCGAGTACGTGCGGGGCAACACCGGCATCATCCGCGACGGCAATCTCCTGGAGTTCTTCGTTGCCGAGGGCCTCGAGGGCAACTACCAGAGGCTGGCGGGCACGCTGCTGGGCGTCCGCAAGACGTTCTCGCCGCAGCCGACCCATCTGGTGCTCGAGCGCATCAAGCGCAACGGCGTGGTCGAGGCCGACACGACCACCCTGCGCAAGCCCGCGCATTACACGCTGCCGCGCCTGGTGCGCGCCGGTGCGATCGACCAGAACGTGCCGGGCGCCCCGCTGCCGGAAATCGGATTCAAGGTCGATGAGATCAACGAGGCCCGCAGCACGTTCCTGCCGGAGAAGGAGGGCGACGACCTCAAGACCGTCAAGAGCGCGTTCGCCAACTTCGCCTACCGTCCCCGCCACGACCTGGCGGCCGGCGCGACGGCTTCGCCCGAAGATTACGCCTGGTACCTGATCGGCGACACCAGCTCGCTGGAGATCGTCGGGCTGACCGAGGGTGCGGAGTGGATGCTTCACCTGCTGAAGGACAAGGATCTGCCCGTCATCGGCGCCTTCTCGCTGATGTCGCTGGAGGACGAGTGGACCAAGCGTCGCATGGAGCACCCGGGCCTCGGCCACGTGGTGGGCACGGTGCGCATCGACTGGTTCCAGTACGCCAACGCCTACATCGAGGGTTTCGAGAACAAGGACCGGTAGCGGCCGCCCTTCGGGGTGCGCGATCGGGTTCCGACCGAATCGCTGCCGTACCGTGATGAAACAGCGGGCTCCCCGACCGGGGAGCCCGCTTGTTTCATACCCGATCCCCGGCCGCGGCCCGCGCCGTCGGCCGCGCTGCGCGATCAGACCAGCAGTTCCATCAGGCGCGCGTCCTTCAGGACAGCTTTGGCCGCGACCTTGTTCTTCTTCTCGAGAGGGCTTGTGTGGATCTTGTTGGCCACGACGCCGACCATGATGCCGTGCTCGCCCGCGAAAAGCAGTTCCGTGGCGTGGTGCCCGAGCCGGCTGGCCAGGATGCGGTCGAATCCCGAGGGCGATCCGCCCCGCTGCACGTGGCCGAGCACGACCATGCGCACGTCGCGGTTCAGCCGGGCCTTGATCTCGAAGGAGACGTAGGAGGCCTTCCCGGCTCCTTCGGCGACGATGATCAACGCATGATGCTTGCCGCGCGAATAGCCGTCGGCGATGCGGCTGCAGACCTCGTCGATCTTCCAGGGAATCTCAGGCAGCAGCACTTCCTCGGCGCCGGTGGCGATGGCGGTCTGCGCCGCGAGCAAGCCGTATTCCCGTCCCATCACCTCGATGACGAAGATGCGGCCGTGGCTGGTCGCGGTGTCGCGCACCTTGTCCACGGCGTCGATCGCGATGTTCAGCGCCGTGTCGAAGCCGATGCTGTAGTCGGTGCCGGGAATGTCGTTGTCGATGGTCGCGGGCACGCCGATGCACGGGATGCCGAACTCCTTCTCGAGCTTGGTGCCGCCGCGGAAGCTGCCGTCGCCGCCGATGACCACCATGCCGTCGAGCTTCAGTTTCTTCAGCGTGCGTCCGACGGGCACGGCGCCGGCATCGGTGGCGAACTGGGGGTAGCGGAAGGTGCGCAGGATGGTGCCGCCCTTCTGCAGGATACCGCTGACCGAACCGGGCGACATCGTCTGGTAGGTGCCCTCGGCCAGGCCGAGCCAGCCCTTGTTGATGCCGACGACCTCGGCGCCGTGGCGCCAGGAGGTGCGCACCACCGCGCGAAGAGCCGCGTTCATGCCCGCCGCGTCGCCGCCGCCCGTCAGGACTCCGATCCGCTTCATCCTCTGCCTCCTGGCTTCTCGCCCCGTGATGGTTCGTCCGTTTGCTGCCCGGGCTTCGGTCGCCCCGGGTCCGTTGTGTCGTCGTCTCCGCCGGGGCCTGATCCGGGCGCGCCGGCGCCGCGCTGCCGCCGCCGCTCGTGCCACTGCCGGATCCGCTCCAGGCGTTCGGCCAGTTCGGCCTCGAAGCCGCGCCGTCCGGGAACATAGTAGGCGGCGCCGGCCAGTTCGTCGGGCAGGCAGCTCATCTGCGCCAGGCCGTCGGCCGTATCGTGAGCGTACACATAGCCGTCGCCGTATCCCACTTCTTTCATGAGGCGGGTGGGCGCGTTGCGCAGGTGCAGGGGCACCGGCGGGTTGCTGCCCCGGGCCACTTCCGCCGCCGCCTGGCCGTAGGCGCGGTACAGGGCGTTGCTTTTGGGCGCCAGCGAGAGATACACCGTGGCCTGGGCCAGCGCCAGGGCGCCTTCGGGCATGCCCAACTGCCGGAACGCGTCGCGCGCGGCCAGCGTGCGGCCCAGGGCGTCGGGGTCGGCCAGGCCCACGTCCTCGCTGGCGAAACGCACGAGCCGCCGCGCGACATACAGGGGATCCTCGCCGCTCTCGAGCATACGCGCCAGCCAGTAGACCGCCGCCTGCGGATCGCTGTTGCGCAGGCTCTTGTGCAGGGCCGAGATGATGTTGAAGTGCTCTTCGCCGCCCTTGTCGTAGCGCGCGGCCCTTGTCTGGACCAGGCGGATGACGGTGTCGGCGTCCAGCGGGCCGGCATCGGCGTCGGGGCCGGCCGCCGCGGCCACGCTCTCGAGCAGGCCCAGCGCCGCGCGCGCGTCGCCCTCGCTCAGGCGCGCCAGCAGGTCGATCGCCTCATCCGTGAAGATGGGCCGGCCGTCCAGGCCCTGCGGCGCGACGGCCGCCCGGCGCAGCAGCGCGCCGACGTCATCGGCCGACAGCGGCGCCAGCACGAACAGGCGCGTGCGCGAGATGAGCGCGCTGTTGACCTCGAAACTGGGATTCTCGGTGGTGGCGCCGATCAGCGTGACATCGCCGCGTTCGACCCACGGCAGCAGCGCATCCTGCTGCGCTTTGTTGAAACGATGGATTTCGTCCAGGAACAGGATGGTGCGGCGGCCGGTGGCGCGCTGCAGGCGGCCGGCCTCGGCCATGACCTCCTTGAGTTCGCGCGAGCCGACGGCCACCGCGCTGTACTCGAGGAAACGCGCGCCGCCCAGGCCGGCGACCAGACGGGCCAGCGTCGTCTTTCCGCAGCCGGGAGGACCCCACAGCAGCAGCGAGGGCAGGGTGCCGCCGTCCAGCAGCCGGCGCAGCGGACCGCCGGGACCGAGCAGGTGCGGCTGGCCCACGACCTCGTCCAGCGTGCGCGGACGCATACGGTCGGCCAGGGGCGCCGTGGCCGCGTTCGCGGGAGCTTCCTGGTGCGGGAAGGCGGCTTCGTCTCCGCCGTCGAACAGATCGCCGTTCATGCCCCTGCCGCGGCGCGGACCGTGCGCGCCCGAAGTTGCTGTCCGCCAAGACGAAGGCAGGTTGACGCTGCCCGGTGGCACCGTTAACCTGAATCTCCGGTACCGGATATTCTTGGTGAAGGAGCGACCGCATGGCAAGGGCCATTCTCATCGTGCTCGACGGACTGGGTGTCGGCGGCGCGCCCGATGCCGCCGCCTACGGCGACGAGGGCAGCGACACGCTGGCGAACATGGCCGCCGCCGTCGGCGGGCTGCAGGTGCCCAACCTGGCGTCCCTGGGACTCGGGAACCTGCACGCCATCGCGGGCGTGGCGCCGGCCGCGCGCCCGCGGGCCGGTTACGGCCGCCTGGTGGAGGTGTCGGCGGGCAAGGACTCGACCACCGGTCACTGGGAACTGATGGGTGTGGTCACCGAGCATCCCTTCCCGACCTACCCGAACGGATTCCCGCCCGACCTGCTCGCCGAATTCACGCGCCTCACGGGTTACGGTGTCATCGGCAACAAGGCGGCCAGCGGCACGGCCATCATCGAGGAACTGGGCGACGAGCACCGCGCCACGCGCAAGCTCATCGTCTACACCTCTGCCGACAGCGTTTTCCAGATCGCCGCCCACGACGAGGTGTGCGACATCGAGGAACTGTACCGCGTCTGCCAGATCGCGCGCGATCTGCTGCAGCCGCCGCATCAGGTCAGCCGCGTCATCGCCCGCCCGTTCACCGGGCCCAGCGGCGCCTACGCCCGCACGACCCAGCGTCACGACTACTCGGTCGAGCCGCCGAAGGAATTGCTGCTGCCGGCCCTGCAGCGGGCCGGGGTGCGCGTGGAGTCCATCGGCAAGATCTACGACCTGTATGCGGGCCTGGGCATCGACCGGACGCACGCCTCGAGGAACAACGCCGAGGGGATGGCGCGTCTGGACGAGGTCTACGCCGCCGCGGACGACGGCACGCTCATCCTGCTGAACCTGGTCGACTTCGACATGCTGTGGGGCCACCGCAACGACCCGCAGGGCATGCGCCGCGGCCTGGAGGAGTTCGACCGCTGGCTGGGCGGATTCCTGACGCGCCTGCGCGCGGGCGATCTGCTGCTGATGACGGCCGACCACGGCAACGATCCCACCACACCGACCACCGACCACTCGCGCGAGATGGTGCCGCTGCTGGCCTGTCTGGGCGCCGTCGATCGCGGCGTCGACCTGGGTACGCTCGAGGGGTTCATGGACGTCGCGGCCACGTTCGCCGACTTCTTCGGTGCGCCGCCGCCGCGACGCGGGCACAGTTTCCTGGCCCGTCTGGGCGATCGGGGAGCCGCATGACCGAAGCGCACCGCCATCTCATCGAGGCCGCCTGCGTCCAGCGGATGCGCAGCTATTCCCCGTACTCGAAATTCCGGGTGGGCGCGGCGCTGCTGGGTCGGGGCGGTGCGGTCTACCTGGGCACGAACGTCGAGAACGCCAGCTTCGGGCTGTCGATCTGCGCTGAACGCGCGGCCGTGTGCCGCGCCGTGGCCGACGGCGAGCGCTCGTTCGCGGCCATCGCGATCTGTGCCGACGGGAGCGAGCCGACGCCCCCCTGTGGCGCCTGCCGGCAGTTCCTGCTCGAATTCGGCCCCGAACTGATCGTCCTGATGGCCGGCAAC
Organism: bacterium; assembly: GCA_020049465.1. Classification (GTDB taxonomy): domain Bacteria; phylum Krumholzibacteriota; class Krumholzibacteriia; order LZORAL124-64-63; family LZORAL124-64-63; genus CAINDZ01. The sequence goes on from JAIFKS010000064.1 coordinate 23,933, forward strand.
CGGGGCGCGGCAGGTCCGGTCCTGGTCTCCACCGCCGGGGAACTGGTGCCGCTGGCCTTCACCGATTTCAGCGCGAACCTGGCCGATGAGCGTGACGGCGCGCCCGGCGCGGAAAAGAGCGACCCCCGATGAACGCACTCGACATCATCGAGACCAAGAAGCGCGGACGCGAACTGGACGACGCCCGGATCGGCGAACTGATCGCCGGATTCACGAGCGGCGCCGTACCCGATTACCAGATGGCGGCTTTCCTGATGGCCGTCTGGTTCCGCGGCATGACGCCGGCCGAAACAGCCGCGCTGACGGGCGCCATGCTGCGCTCGGGCGAACAGCTCGACACCGCGGTCCTGTCGGGTCCTTCGGCCGACAAGCATTCGACCGGCGGCGTGGGCGACAAGGTGAGCCTGCTCCTGGCGCCCCTGGCGGCCGCCTGCGGGCTCAAGGTGCCCATGCTGTCCGGGCGCGGGCTCGGGCACACCGGCGGCACCCTGGACAAGCTGGAGGCCATCCCGGGCTACGACATCCGCCTCGACAACACGCGGTTCCTCGGGATCGTGGAGCGGGTGGGGTGCGCGATCATCGGGCAGGGTCCGACCATCGCGCCGGCCGACGGCCGCATCTATGCGCTGCGCGACGTGACCGGCACCGTGGACTGCGTGCCGCTGATCACCGCTTCGATCATGTCGAAGAAGCTGGCCGCCGGGCCGGAGACGATCGTCATCGATCTGAAAACGGGTTCGGGCGCCTTCATGCGCGACCTGGAGCAGGCCCGCGAGCTGGCCACCGCCCTGATCGCGGTCGGCCGCAGCTACGGCCGCCGCATGGCGGTCGTGTTCTCGGACATGGACCAGCCGCTCGGCCGCGCCATCGGGCACGCCAACGAGACGCTGGAGGCGTTCGCGGCGCTGCGACCAGGCGGGCGCGCGTCGGCGCCGGCGGACCTGGTGCGGCTGACCGAGGAGTTGACCGCCGACATGGTGCGCGTCGCGGGGCTCGAGCCGACGGCCGAGGCGGCGCTGGCCCGCGTGCGCGCCGCCTGGGACGGCGGGCGCGCACTGGCCGTGCTGCTGGAGTGGGTCGCCGCGCAGGGCGGGCGCATCGAGCCCGGGCGGGACGATTTCGGGCTGGACTGCGCGCCGGCGGCCATGGATCTGACCGCGCCTCACGACGGCTGGCTGTCGACGGTCGACTGCCGACAGGTGGGGCTGGCGCTGGCCGATCTGGGCGCCGCCCGTCGCCGGGTCGAGGACAAGCTGGACCTGAGCGCCGGTCTGGACTACCTGGTGCGCGTGGGTGACGCCGTGACGCGCGGGCAGCCGCTGGTGCGCGTGTTCTGCCACGACCGCACGCGCGCCGAAGAAGCCGTGTCGCGCCTGGGAGCGGCGATGACCATCGCCCGTGAACCCGCGGCGCCGCGGCCGCTGATCCTGGGCCGGATGGAATAGCGCCCGGCGCCTGCCGGCCGATCAGAATTCGTCGTCGCCGCGGTCGATCGCGCGGAAATCCTGCCCGCCCTCGTTGAGATCCAGCAGGCGGCCGCCGTGGACGTCACATTTCTCCTTCGGGAAGCTGTCCTGCAGGAAAACTTCCGTCAGGATCGAGTCGCACCCGCTCGTCGCCAGCCGTCCCGTGCGCATACAGACGATCTTTTCGACGATGCCCGGTGGCCGGGAGAAGGGTTCATCGCCCTTGCGCGCCGTGACGCGGCCCATGAAAGCCGCCCAGATCGGCACGGCCATGCGTGATCCGGTGGCGCCCCGCCCCATCGTGACCGGTTCGTCGAATCCCACCCACACGCCCGCGCAGAAGCTGGGGGTGTAGCCCACGAACCAGGCGTTCGTGTTGTCGTTCGTCGTGCCGGTCTTGCCGGCGCCGGTGCGCGTGAAGCCGTTGCGGGCCGCCCCGGCGGCCGTACCCTGGGTCAGCGTGCTGGTCAACAGGCTGGTCATGACGTAGGCCTGGGCCGGGTCGATGGCCTCGTGCTGGTTGACCCGCGATTCGTAGAGCACCTCGCCGTCGGCCGCTTCCACTCGTGTGATCAGGTATTGCTCGGCCCTGACCCCCTGGTTGGCGAAAGCGCTGTAGGCGGCGACGACCTCGGCCAGTGTCACCTCACCGGCGCCCAGGAACAGGGCCGGCACCTCGGGCAGATCGTCGGCGAATCCCAGCTTGTGCAGGTTCTCCAGCACCGGAGCCACGCCGAAGTCCAGATAGAGCTTGGCCGTCGGCACGTTGACCGAATGGCTCAGCGCGAAACGGACGGTCATCGGCCCGCTGAAAGTCTCCGAGTAGTTCTCGGGACGCCACAGGCTGGTACCGGTGTCCAGAACGAACGGCGTGTCCATCAGGATCGTGCTGGGCGTGTAGCCGTGTTGCAGCGCGGTCAGGTAGACGAAAGGTTTGAAGGTCGAGCCTGGCTGGCGCTTGGCCTGCGTGGACATGTTCCACTTCGAGTCCTCGAACGATCGCCCGCCGATCATGCCCAGCACCGCGCCGGTGTGGACGTCCTGCAGCAGCGCGGCGCCCTGCAGATAGGTCACCTTGGGCGGCCGCTTTCCCGCCGCCACCAGGCGATCGTAGTCGGCCCGCGAAAAGCGCTTCGAACGGTTCCGTTCTTCTTCGAGCAGGTGCGTCTCCAGCGCGTCTTCCATCCATTGCTGGTATTGCGGCACCAGCGTGGTCCAGACGCGCAGTCCGTCGCGGTACAGGCGCGTGGCGCCGTAGTCCTTTTCCAGCTGCTTGCGAACCTCTTCGACGAAGTAGGCGGCGAAACCGGCCGATGCCGAGGCGGCGTCGGCGTCGGCGGTGCGCACCCGCGTGGCGCCGATGGCCTCGGCCTCGGCCCGGCTGAGATAGCCCGCGCGGATCATCGTTTCGAGCACCGTCGCCCGGCGCGCATAGGCCGCTTCGGGATGGCGCAGAGGGGAGAAGTGCTCCGGCTGCTGGATCATGCCCGCGATCATGGTGCATTCGGCCGGCCCCAGGTCCCAGACGTCGCGCCCGAAGAACGTGCGCGCGGCGGCCTGCACGCCGTAGGCGCCCTTTCCCAGGTAGATCTGGTTGAGGTACATCGCCAGGATCTCGTCCTTCGTATAGAGGGACTCGATCTGCGCCGCGACGATCCACTCGCGGAACTTGCGCGTCAGGCGCTTTTCACTCGGCAGGAGCTTCGGGAACAGGTTGCGCGCCAGTTGCTGCGTCAGGGTGCTGCCGCCCGGGCTGCTCGTGGAGGTGAGGTTGATCCAGATCACGCCGACCACACGCCGCAGGTCGATACCGTAGTGACTGTAGAACCGCTTGTCTTCGACCGCGACGACGGCCTGCTGCAACTGCAGCGGAATGCGGTCCAGCGGCACGATGGTGCGGTTCTCCGTATAGAACTCGCGCACCGTCTCGCCGTTGGCGGCATAGATGATGGTCTTGACCGACGGATCGATGGTCCGCAGCGTGTCGATGGGGGGCAGGTCGCGCGCCAGCCAGTTCAGCCCGACGATCGTGCCGCCGAGTGCCAGCAGGAACACGGCCGCCGCCAGCCACAGCAGGCGCCGCACCCAGGGTCGCGGGATCGTCCGGTTCAGAAGTCTACGCATGCACCCTCCCTGGCGCGTGGGGCTCCCGGCGGTATCGCGGGCAGCGGCTCGTGGACACCCACAATAACCGGGCGCCCGCATCCAAGTCCAACCCAGCCTGCGAAAGCCTTCGGAGTCCCGGCAGGTTCCCGGTCCGGCAGGCGAACCGGGCTGCGGCCTGGGCCTCCGGCGTGTTCGGCGACGATGTCGCCCGGAAGTTTTCGGGCCGAATACCCCACGGCAACCCCCCAACAGCACCTTCGCCGCGTCCGCGGGTACGGCCATTGGCACGCGAACCCCATGATTAGAGGGCATTTGAGGTGCTTGGGGAAGAATGTAAAAAAAACAGCAAAATACTTTTGACAGGCATCCGATGTGCTACTAAGTTGCGCCCCGTTGCCCGACTGAGCGGTGTACGACCGCCCGGGCAACCGCTTCCCTGACCGCCCCTTGCGGGCCTGACAGGAAAGCGGCTCGGCTCCGAAAAAAGTCAATTTTCCAGTTGACACACTTCGGTTGCTTGAGTATCTTGCCCCTCCTGCTAAGGGGGGACCGGCGGCAACGACTGCCCGGCACAGCTCTTTGACAACGGAATAGCGTGCGATGGCCCGAATGCAATACCGAGCCGTCTGAAACTTGGATCGCCGCTTCGGTGGCGCTAAGAGTTGCAGGTGGCGGGTTTCAATTGCGCTTAACAGGAGCGAAGCTTCTGTTGTTATTTTTTGACAACGGAGAGTTTGATCCTGGCTCAGAACGAACACTGGCGGCGTGGTTTAGGCATGCAAGTCGAACGTGAAAGCTTCCTTCGGGAAGTTAGTAAAGTGGCGAACGGGTGAGTAACGCGTGGGAAATCTTCCCTTCGATGGGGGATAACAGTTCTAACGAGCTGCTAATACCGCATACGACCTCTGGACCGCATGGTCTGGAGGTGAAAGGGGGCGCCTCTTCGGAGAGCTCCCGTCGATGGATGATCCCGCGTCCCATTAGCTAGTTGGCGGGGTAATGGCCCACCAAGGCGACGATGGGTAGCCGGCCTGAGAGGGTGTCCGGCCACACTGGGACTGAGATACGGCCCAGACTCCTACGGGAGGCAGCAGTCGAGAAGCTTCGGCAATGGGCGAAAGCCTGACCGAGCGACGCCGCGTGAGCGAAGAAGGCCCTATGGGTTGTAAAGCTCTGTCAGATTGGGAAGAAAACCTCGCGGTTAATACCCGTGAGGCTTGACGGTACCATCAGAGGAAGCACCGGCTAACCCCGTGCCAGCAGCCGCGGTAATACGGGGGGTGCAAGCGTTGTTCGGATTCACTGGGTATAAAGGGTGCGCAGGCGGACTGGTAAGTCAGAGGTGAAATTTGTCGGCTCAACCGACAAACTGCCCCTGAAACTGCCAGTCTTGAGTCCGGGAGAGGTAGGTGGAATTCCAGGTGTAGCGGTGAAATGCGTAAATATCTGGAGGAACACCGGTGGCGAAGGCGGCCTACTGGCCCGGAACTGACGCTCAGGCACGAAAGCTAGGGGAGCGAACGGGATTAGATACCCCGGTAGTCCTAGCCGTAAACGATGGGTACTAGGTGTTGGAGGATTCTACCCCTTCAGTGCCGCAGCTAATGCATTAAGTACCCCACCTGGGGAGTACGATCGCAAGGTTGAAACTCAAAGGAATTGACGGGGGCCCGCACAAGCGGTGGAGCATGTGGTTTAATTCGATGCAACGC
>JAIFKS010000036.1 GCA_020049465.1 bacterium
TCGACCGCAGCGCCGAAGGCGCGAGGACTGCCCCGCCACCCTCCCAGCCACACCTTTCAAGCACCGACCTTTCGCAGACGCCTTCCATCGACTATTTTGGGCCGCTAGCCTTTTTCGCGGAACCAACCCAGAGGCGGAGAATGAGCGAAGACGTGACCGCGGGACCATCCCTGATCAAGCTGGGCAAGCTGGCCAACGCCCGGGACTTCGACAAGCTCGAAGGGCTGTGGCCGGACGCCCTGTCCGGCGGCGACTACACCTGGCGCGAATTGATCCCCATCGCCGGACAGGTCGGCCGCCAGAACGCTCCCACCCGCGCCGAGCGCATGCTCATCACCCTGGTTGAATGGGTCGAGACGAAGAAGGGCACCGAAACGGCACTGACCGCGGTGCGCGAGGCCGCCTCGCAGCAGCCCAACGCCGCCGGCCTGAGCAAGCTGGCGCGCCGGCTCTACCAGAGCCAGTACCCTGCGTTCGAGGCCCTGCCGGATCTGCTGGACCTGCTGCTGGACCGCGAGCCCAAACTGGATGCGGCGCTGGTGCTGGTCGATCTCTACGTGCGGCTGCAGCCGGGTGCGTTCGCTCTGGATCGTTCGTTCCTGGTGCCGGGCATGGTCGAGAAGGTCGAATCGCGCACCGGTCAGCTGACGCTGATCTTCCAGGATCGCCGCGCCGAGTACGGCCCCGAGAGCGTGCTGAAGCTCTCGCCGCGGCCGGCCGACGATTTCGGCGCCATGCTGCTCTACGTGCCGGGAAAGCTGCGCGAACTGGCCGCGAGCGATCCCGCCGCCTTCGTGAAGCTGGCGCTGCGGTCCAGCCGCGAGGGCCGCGTCATGTACAAGGACCTGAAGGGTCACCTGGTCCAGCTCCTCGACGAGAAGGGCTGGAAGGACTGGTGGAACACCGCCAAGCCGGCGCTCAAGCGCGACCCCATGATCGGCATGTCCGACGGCTCGCAGCCCAGCTTCAAGCTGCTGCGTCAGGCCGATCGCTTCGAAGACCGCATGCGGCGCGAGTTCGACTTCGCCAAGACGACCCAGGAAAAACTGCAGAAGGTGCTGGGCCTGCTCGACGAGCTGAACCGCGGCGAGCGCAGCGGCGAAACCGCAGCCGTCGACGACGCGCTGATGGTGTACCTGGGCAACGGCGTGGCGAAGCTGGCCATGACGTCGCTGGCGGTCAATCCCGCCATGGCGCTGGCCGGACTGGCGCTGCACTCCGAGATCGCCGCGCGCGGCGTGGCCGTGGCCACACCCAACCCGCGGGCCGCGAAGCAGGTGCTCGAACGCATCGGCGACCCGGGCCATCTCTGCCAGGAACTGCCCGAGAACCTGCTCATGCGGGTCCTCAACTACCTCCGCGAGGCCATGCCGGACACCTGGGGCGCCGTGTGGGCCTCGGTGCTGATGCGCACCGGCCGGCGCCTGTGCGACACCATCACGCGCGCGCTGCTGGAAGCCAACCAGCTGGACGTGCTGGCTTCGGCCCTGCGCCAGGCCATGGAGAAGCCCACCGCCAGCCCGGAACTGCTGTGCTGGGCGTGGCGCTCGATGCATTCGGGCAACCACGCCGCTGCGTTCCTGGCCACGCAGTCGGGCCTGCCCGCCGCGAAGGTGGCCGACGCGATGTTCGCGCTGCTGGACGGCAGCGGCCGCCTGTACGGCATGTCGGGCGAAGAGAAGCACCTGAAGATGCTGGAGAACGCCCGCACGTCGTTCGCGGTGCAGAACAACCGGCCGCTGCTGGCGCTCCTGGAAGAGGCCGATCGTGCGGGCGCCCTGCGCCTCAAACGCGTCATCGAGGACAATGCCGGCCTGAGCCCGGCGCAGAGGACCCAGCTGCTGGGCTACCTGCGCGCGCGCTACGCCGACATCTTCATCGAGGCCACGCGCGAGTGGCAGGACGGCGCGGTCATCTACACGACCGAAGACGGAATGCGCCGCACCGAAGCGGCGTTCAACTTCATCGTCCAGGTCGAAATCCCCGAAGTGGCGCGCCAGATCGGCGAAGCCGCATCGCACGGCGACCTGAGCGAGAACTCCGAGTACACCGCCGCGCTGGAGAAGCGCGACCAGCTCGCCAGCCGCGCCACGCGACTGGAAAGCGAGTTGTCCACGGCCCGGGTCATCAACCTGGACATGGGCACCACGGGCTTCGTGAACGTGGGCACGCGCGTGACGGCGCGTCAGCTGGAGACCGGAGCCGAGGAGATCTACACCTTCCTGGGCCCCTGGGACACCGACGTCGAGAACCGCGTCCTGAACTACCAGGCGCCGCTGGCGCAGGCGTTCATGGGCGCGCGGGTCGGCGAGACGGTGACCTACGGTGAAGACGGCGCCAAGCGCACCTGGGAGATCCTCGAGATCGAAGCGGCCCTGTAGCCGCTGCCTGCACGGCCGGCGGACCTTTGATCGGGTCCGCCGGCTTTTTTTGTGCCCGGCCCATTGGTCAGTTCCTGTCCCGCCCGGTTTGCTTCTGGCCGCCGCGGGCTCTGGCGGCGTTTGGTTTGCGATGGCTGACTACGAACAATCTTTATGTATGGGCTGGCGTCGACGAATTTCGTAATCGTTTGCGAATAAACAAAATATGGCGAATGCGAGCCCGCCGCGGTTCCGACCCGGAGCCACACGCCGTCTCCTAAACCCACAAACGAACAGGGAACGCCTCTTGCGTGGCAGCGGGTCGGATCAAGATCGGCGGAGCTTCGCCCAAGGAGGGGGTATGTCCCAGGTAAAAACCAAGCGCTTGGGGCAGATCCTGATCGAATCGGGGACCTTGACCCCCGAGAAGCTGGATCTGGCGCTGCGCGAACAGAAGCAGACCGGGGAAAAGCTCGGCGCCACGCTGCAGCGTCTGGGTATCTGCTCGGAACGCGAGATTTCGCGGGTGCTGGCCAGCCAGGCCGGTGTCGAGTGCGTGGATCTGACGCGTCTGGAGATCGACCGCGCCGTGCTTCACCTGGTCGAACGCGAGTTCGCCGAAGCGCGGTCGCTGCTGCCGTTGCGGCTGCGGGGAAGCACGCTGCAGGTGGCGATGGCCAATCCGCTGGATCTGGCAACCACCGACGAACTGGGTCGGTTGACCGGCAAGTACATCGAAGTCGTGCACGCGCCCGAGAGCGAGATCAAGGACGCGACGCTGCGCCATTTCGGAGGGCAGAGCGGCGGGGGCGACGACATTCCGCAACTGGTCGAGGCGGCGCGCCGCACGCTGGAGGCCGGGGGCAACCTGGGCCAGCACGATTCCCCCTACATCCGGCTGGTCGACGCTCTGCTGCGCCAGGGCGTCAGCGAGGGCGCCACCGACATCCACATCGAGCCCGAGGAAAAGGTGCTGCGCTGCCGCTACCGCATCGACGGGCGTCTGGTGCAGGGCGCGGTGCTTCCCCACGAACTGCTGCCGATCGTCGTCACGCGCGTGAAGATCATGGCCGAGATGAACATCTCCGAGAACCGCGTGCCGCAGGACGGCCGCATCGTGTTCGACGCCGGACGCAAGAAAGTGGACATGCGCGTGTCCACGTTCCCGACCGTGCACGGCGAGACCATCGTCTGCCGCATCCTGGACAAGGAGGCGCTGATCGTCGGCCTGGACCGCCTGAAGATGCCGGCGCCGATGCTCGAGACGTTCAAGCGCGACATCACGCGGCCCAACGGCATCATCCTGGTGACCGGGCCCACGGGCTCGGGAAAGACGACCACGCTCTATTCGGCTCTCACGTTCCTGAACCGGCCGGACACGAAGATCATCACGCTGGAAGACCCGGTCGACGCAGGTCAATACGGCCAAGGGCTTCACCTTCGCCAAGGGTCTGCGGGCGATCCTGCGCCAGGATCCGGACATCCTCCTGGTCGGCGAGATCCGCGACGTGGAGACGGCCCAGCTGGCCATCCGGGCCGCGCTGACCGGGCATCTGGTCTTCAGCACGCTGCACACCAACAGCGCCGCCGGGGCCATCCCGCGCCTGCTGGACATGGGCGTCGAGCCGTTCCTGCTGTCGGCCACGCTGGTGGCCGTGGTGGCCCAGCGCCTGGTGCGCAAGGTCTGCGACGGCTTGGTGCGCAAGGTCTGCGACGGCTGCGGCGAGCCGGCCGCGCCCGATCCCGCGCAGCTGGCGATGCTGGGCCTGGACGAAAGTTCCCTGGCCGGGGCCGAGCCGCGCGCGGGTCGCGGCTGCGGGCTGTGCCGGCAGACCGGCTACCGCGGCCGGATGGCGGTCTTCGAGTACCTGAACGTCGATCCGCGGCTGCGGCAGATGATCGCCGAGCGGCGCGACGTCGCCGAACTGGAGCAGGCGGCGCGCGACGCCGGCCAGACGTTCCTGCGCGAGGACGCGATCACGAAATTCCGTGACGGCCGCACGACGCTGTCCGAAGTGCTGCGGGTGGTGTCATGAGGGAGTTCCGCTACAGCGCGTTGACCGGCCAGGGCACGACCATCTCGGGCGTGCGCCGCGCCGCCACCGCCGACCAGCTGGCGGCGATGCTGCTGGAGCAGGGCCTGGTGCTGCTGGGCAGCCGTCCGACCATGGGGTCGCTGGGCGGCTCCTGGTCGCCGATCCGCCGCGCCGCGCGCCGTCACCTGCGATCGTTCACCCAGCACATGGCCACCTGCCTGACCGCCGGCGTGCCGGCGGTCACCGCGCTGCGCGACTACGAGGCCCAGTGCGACGGGCCCTTCGCCGAACTGATGGCCGACCTGCGGGCCGCCGTCACCAGCGGTTCGCAGCTGGACGAAGCCCTGGCCCGCCATCCGCACGTGTTCTCGCCGGTGTACCTGGCGCTGGTGTCGGCGGGTCAGAATTCGGGCGGCCTGGAAAACGCCTTCAACGAACTGACGGCCTATCTGGAATGGCAGGAGGACCTGCGCGGCCAGACGGTGCAGGCCATGATCTACCCGGCGATGCTGCTGGTCGGCGTCATCGGCTTGTTCCTGCTGATGGTGCTGTTCGTGATGCCGCGCTTCGAAAGCCTGTTCTCGGATTCGGGCATGGAACTGCCGAAGCTGACCCTGGCCATGCTGGCGCTGGGCCGCTTCTGCGGCCACTGGTGGTGGGCGCTGGGCGCGGCCGGGGCGGCGCTGACGGCGGTGCTGCGGCTGCTGCTGGCCACGCGGCGCGGCGGATACCTGCGCGACCGGCTGCTGCTGAAGCTGCCGGTCGTCGGCACGTTCATGAGCAAGCTGGCCCTTTCGCGATTCGCCAAGTCGTTCTCGGTCATCTTCTCGTCGGGCGTCGACCTGCTGCGGCTGCTGGACCTGCTGCGCGGCGTGGTTGGCAACCGGGTGATGGCCGCGCAGCTGGGCATGATCCGCGCGCAGGTGGCCAGCGGCCTGACGCTCACCGAGGCCTTTGCGGCGGCTGACACGTTCCCCCCGCTGGTGCAGCGCATGATCGCCGTCGGCGAACGGACCGGCTCGCTGGATACGGTGCTGCTGACGGTTTCGCGGCATCTGGACAAGGAACTGCCGCGCGATCTGAAGAAAGCCTTCACGGTGTTCGAGGGACTGGTGCTGGTGCTGCTGGGCGCGATCGTGTGCCTGGCCGCGCTGTCGCTGCTGATGCCGATCATGTCGATCCGTTCGGCAATGCACTAGGTGGTGACGGATGAACGATAGTCGCGATTCGCAACCGGAAGCGTGCCGGCTCCGGCGCGGTGGTTTCACGCTGGTGGAGATCATCGTGGCGGTGGCCATCGTCGCCATCATGGCCGCGGCCATCACGCCGCTGGCCTATCGGGAGATCACGCGCGCCCGCGAGGAGGCCACGCTCAGGGAGCTGGCGGCCCTCCAGCAGGGATTGCTCGAGTTCTACGAGGACACCGGCCGCTTCCCCGGCGAAAGCGAAGGATTGGGAGCGCTGCTGACCGACCCGGGCGCCGACGGCTGGCAGGGGCCGTACGTCGGCGGCGACCGCGGCGAACCGCTGGCCGAAACGACGACCGACGCCTGGGGCGAATCCTATGTCTACGATCTGGGCCCGACCACCGTGCCCGCGGGCACGGCGGACGTCATCATCGCCAGCGGCGGCATCGATCGCGCGCTGACGTTCGGTGCGGCAGGCGGGACCTGGACGGTCGCCGGCAACGGCGATGATCTGCTCTCGCTGGTGGTGGCCGGTCCCGTCAACCGCGACAAGCTGGAGGACTGCCAGCGTGAACTGGCCGCGCTCGCGGACGCCGCGCGACGCTACTTCGAGGATCACGCGGAATTCCCGACGACCACGGCCGCGCTGACGGACGCGTACCTGGACGCCGGCGTCGACGGCGACGCGCTGACCGACCCCTGGCAACGGGCCTACGTGGTGCAGGTGGACGACGCGGGGGCCAATCCGCCGGACTTCATCGCCCGCAGCTGGGGCCCCGATCGGGCGAACGACACCGGGGGCGACGACGACGTCAGTCTGAACGTCAGCAGCCTGCCGCCGGCGCGCAAGACGACGCTGTACAAGCTGGAGATCGTGCAGACAGCGCTGAACCTGGATACGGGCCTGGCCCTCAGCGGCGACTGGAGCGCCACCGACCGCGCCGCCCTGAGTCTCGCCGGCGGCTTCGACACCGACGGCTGGGGCCGCGACTTCGAGATCAACGTCGCCTCGCGCGCGGTCTTCTCCGCCGGGGCCGACGGCGATGCGGAGACCACCGATGACAACCTGCCGGTGGGCGTGGGGCCGGGGACCGGGGGCGGGAGCGGCAATGGAAACGGGAACGGGAATGGGAACGGCGACGGCGACGGCAACGGCGACGGCAACAACGGCAACGGCGACGGCAACAACGGCAACGGGAATGGAAACGGCGGCGGCGACGGCGCCGGCAGCAACGGCAAGAACTGACAGTTCGGTGAATGATCCCGGCCGGCGACGGCAGGCGGGCCCGGAGAGGGAGCAACGGACGTGAAGACCAAGCGTGGATTCGGTGTCCTGCGCCAGGGCGAAGCCCGGCTGGCCGTCGAAGTGCGGCGCGACGGACGCGGCCGGTGGACGGTGGCGCAGTTCGAGCGCGTGCCGGCCGGCGACGCGCCATCGTCCGGTCTGGGACGCGCCCTGGCGCGTGAGGCCGGCACCGTGGCCTGGCTGCTGGACGACACCGAAGCGCGCACGTCGGTCATGGCTCTGCCTCCGCTCAAGGGACGCGCCCTGGAACGGGCGGCGCTGGGTCTGGTCGCCAGGGCCGACGGCGGAGCGCCCGAGACGTGGACGGTCGGGAGCCAGGTGCTCGGGGCCACGCGACGCGTCGGCGGCGGCGACGGCCCGAAGCTGCAGGACGTCTTCATCGTGCAGGCCTCCCGGCCGGTGGTGGATGAGCATCTGGCCGAGGCCGCGCGATGGGGTGTTCGTCCCGGCCTCATGTTGCCGGCGCATCTGATGCTGGATCAGCTCTACCGGCGCCACGGTCCCGAGTGCGATCAGCACGCGGCCTGGAATCTGGTCTTCATCGGCCAGGACGCGTCGTATCTGTGCATCTCGACGCGTCAGTGCGTGCTGCTGACGCGCCGCCTGCCGCAGGACCTGTCGAACGGAGCCGACCCGGAAGAGTATCTGGGCCGCATGGCGACCGAGATCGAGCGTTCCATCTTCTTCGCGCGCCAGACCGAGCATTCCCCGCAGGTCGAGCGCATCATCGTCTGCGGCGACCACGAAATGGCGCCGCGCGTCGTCGATCGACTGCAGCAGCAGGGATTGGCGCCGGCCCTGTACTGGGAGATCGAGAGCCTGTTCGTCTGGGGCGCGGCGGTCCCGCGCCCCGACGATCTGCCGGTCGTGGCGGGGGCCCTGCTGGCCGGCGAGGGGCTGCCCTACAACCTGTTGACGACGCCGATGCACCGGGCATTTTCGGCGGCTTCGCGTCGCCGGGCGCTGATCGGCGCCGGCGCCGTGGGTGCGGCGGCCGTTCCGCTGCTGATGGTCGGTGGACTGATGACCGCGCGCATCCAGGGCGAATACCTGGACAAGGCCAAGGGACGACTGCACGAGGCGCAGGCACGCGCGGCACAGGCCGAAGAGGTCTACCGGTCGCAGCGCGTCCTGATGGCGCGCGAGAGCCGCATCGCCCAGTTCACGGCGGCGCGCCCCGATCTGGAATCGGTGATGCGGCAGGTGGCCTTCGTCACGCCGCCCAGCGTGGTGTTCAAGTCGCTGCGTCTGCGGGAGAACGAACCCGGAACGTTCGTGCTCCACATCGAAGGCGAGAGCGCGGCCGCCAGCGGCGCCGAAGCGCAGGCCGGGTTCGTCGCCTTCCTGGAGGCGCTGCGCGCTTCCGCCTTCGTCGCGGTCGACGGCGAGCCGCAGCGCATGCACATCAAGCCCGGCGAGAACCGCGCGGGTGGCGAGCGCACCGTGTTCAGCCTCGACCTGCGCCTGAAGCCGACCGTCGTGACGGAGGAGATCTGACGTGAAACTCAAAGCAGGCAGCCGACCCGGCGGTCGCGCGGTGGTGATCGGCGGCGTGGCCGTGGTGTGGCTGGGCGCGCTGTTCGTGGGCGCGGTGCCGGCCTGGCAAACGGCGCTGCGGCAACACCGCGAAGTGAGGCAGGTCGAAGCCAAGCTGGCCGATCTGGACCGCTGGTCCGTCGCCGGGTTGTGGCTCGAGCGCACGCTGGTCCCGCGACAGGAAGCGGTCACGCCGGTCTGGGACAGGCTATTTCCGTCCGAGCGACACTGCGAGGCCCTGTTCCTGGATCTCGCCCGCGTCGCGGACGAGAGCGGTGTGACCAGGTTCGAACTGCACGAGCTGCGGGCCGACGAACTGAACTCCGGGGCGCCGGGAGTGACCGATCCGGAGCCGTCCGCGGCGCTGGGCGGCTACCGCGTGCGCGCGCGCTTCGAGGGCGACTTCGCCGAGGTCGCGGGGTTCCTGGGCGGGCTTGGCCGGCTGGAGCGCGCGGTGGCTGTCCACGATCTAGAAATCAAACCCGCCAAAGGCGCGGTCCACGTCGAACTGGAGCTGGATGTCTATGTCGCCTCGACGACCGAATCTTAGCAGCCCGCCGGTCGTGGCCGGCGTGCTGGTGGTACTGGCCGTTCTGATCGCGGTCAACGTCCGCACGTTCGGGCCGCGGCGCTCCGGCGTTCGTGCCCGGACGGCGAGCGAGGTGCGGGTGCAGGCCCATCCGTCCCTGCCTCAGGATCTGGAAGACGTGCTGCGGCAGGCTGGACATCCGGCAGGAGACCTGGGCGCGCCCGTGACCGGGCCCCGACCCGAGATGTCGCGTGATCCCTTCGTGGCCGGCGCTGCCGCTCGGGTGTCCGCGCCCGCGGCCGTTGGTGTCAGGACACCGGTCCGCGTCACGCGCACCGGCCGGCCCGTCTGCACGGCCGTCATGCTGGGCGCCGGGGCGCCCGCGGCTCTCATCGACGGCCGCTTGTGCCGGGTCGGTGACCTCGTCCAGCAATACACCGTCGAACGCATCGACGCGCGCGGCGTGTCGCTCAGCGGCGAGAGAAGTCTGTTCCTTCCGGTGGGCGTCGCCTCGGCCGGGGAAGGCGCCAACGTGTTCGTAACCGGGGTGGCGACCGGAGACCGGGCGGGGCGCACCAGCCTGGTCGAGTACGCCGATAGTGAAAGGAAATGAGCATGAACAGGTCGATCCTCGGTGATGACGGGCGCGGCGGCATTGCGGTCCGCATCCTGGGCCTCGTTGCGGCGGCGTTGCTGGTCTGGGCGATCCCGGCGGCGGCGCAGCCGGCCGACTCCGATGCGTCCGCGGATTGGGATCGCGATCTGGCGCCGGTGACCATCGTCACCAACGGCTGGGCCGACGTTCGCGAGATCCTCCGCAGCGTGGCCGGAAACGCCGGGTTGGGGCTGCAGCTGGCGCCGGACGTCAACGGCCAGGTCAACGTCCACCTGGAGAACGTCACCATCAGCCGCTGCCTGGCCTCGCTCTGCGACCCGATCGACCTGGGCTGGGAAGTCGTGGAGGGCGCCCTGGTGGTCTACCGGCGCGGCATGGTCACGCGCTGGTTCACCTTCGATTATCCGGTGACGCAGCGCGAGGGCCGCGGCGAGCTGCAGGTTTCCGCCACGCGCAACGACGACTCGGGCGGCTCCGGCGGCGACGAGAACCAGAACAAGTCCCATGTGACCAGCACGGCCACCATGACGATCTGGCCCGAAGTCATGAAGTCGCTGCGCACGGTCGTTTTCCCGGCCACGGCGCAGATGGTCGCCGCTCCCGCCGAAGGCGCCCAGGAGCAGGCGTTGAGCCATGCCGACGTGGATGGCCGCTGTCTGGTCGTCAATCCCATGGCCAGCCTGGTGCAGGTGACGGCCGAATGGGACCGGGTGCAGAGGGTCGAACAGCTGCTCGAGCGCCTGAAGGAGTCGTTGCAGCGCCAGGTGGCCATCGAGGTGCGCATCATGGAGGTGGTCCTGGACGAGAACACCGAGATGGGCGTCAACTGGCAGACCTTCCTGGACGGCGAAGCGCAGTTCTCCCAGAACACGCTGGGCACGCCGCCGTCGCTGGATTCCGGCTTCGTGCAGATGGTGGCGAACACCAAGCACCTGTACGGCGTCATCCAGGCCCTGTCGGTGTCCGGCGACCTGCATACGGTCAGCAGTCCGCAGGTGACCACGCTGAACAACCAGAAGGCGATCGTTCGCATCGTGCGCGAAGACGTCTACTACCTGGCGTCGGTTCAGCCGGCGATCGTCAGCGACGGCGTGGCCACCGAAGCGGTCATTTCGTACTACGCGCAGCGGGTGCCGGTCGGCGTCGTGCTGGACGTGACCCCGCAGGTGGGCCGCGACCGCGTGGTGACGCTGAACGTGCATCCGACGATCTCCGATGTCGTCGGCGTCGTCACCAGCCCGAACCTGGACACGGCACCGGTGGTGTCCGTGCGTGAACTGGACACGGTGGGCAAGATCGGCGACGGGCAGACGATGCTGATCGCCGGCCTGCTCTCCGAGCGCGAGCGCAGCGTGCGCAGCGGCGTTCCCATCCTGAAGGACCTGCCCGTGCTGGGCGCGCTGTTCGGGCGGGTCACCCACGAGAAGTACAACGTGGAACTGGTGATGATGCTCACGCCCACCATCATGGACGATACCCGGGTCGCGGAAGCGGCCGCCAACGGCCGGACCACGATGGATGTCCGACGCTAGGTACCTCGCCCGTGCCGAGACTGAGGCGCCCGGTACTCTCCAGGAGTACCGGGCGCCTCTTTTCGAATCCGTCGCAACAGGGGTCAGCGGACCGTCACCACGGTGCCGACGTCGTCGCCGAGAATCTCCTCGACCGTGTCGTCGGCGAACGGGGTCTGCCACTGGCCGTCGGGGCCGGCGCTCAGGACGAACACCTTGTGACGCACGGTGCCCGAATAATTGCCGCCCGGCGCGTAGTTGACGTTCATCACGTAGGCGTTGCCCCAGGGGTCGTCGAACGTGTACTCGCTCACGTAGGGCCCGCGCCAGGCGCCGCGTCCGTTGGTGCGCCAGTCGGCGCTGGCCTCGTCCGCGTTGGCGCCGGTGGCCGACGAGTCGTCGTCCGGGTTGTTGTAGTACAGGTAGTCGCCCAGGAGCTTGGCCGTGCCCTGGGTGCCCCAGCTGGCGGCGCTGGTGCCGGCGTCCGCGCCGGCCACGGCCGGCACGTTCGCGCTGCTGATCACGCGCGCCACTTCATTGCCCGTGGGGCCGTCGGCATTGGTGTAGGGCCAGGCGCCGGTGTCCTTGTAGTAGCTGAGGACGGCGGTGGCGAGGCTCTCGGACTCGTTCTGGGCCCGCGTCAGCTTCGCGTCCTCGAGGTGCTTGAACACCATCGGGCTGATGGCGGCGGCGAAGATGGCCACGATGGCCACGGCAATGACGATCTCCATCAACGTGAAGCCGGTGCGATCCAAGCGATTCCGATTAGCCATGTCTCAATTCCTTTCGCGCGGGCGCCGGACACTTGCTTCCAGCCGTGCGGGGCGTTCGCACCGGCGTTGTCCAGTGGCGTTACGGGAATGGGGATCGGCCAGGTCGTTATCGGCTTTAGTATAAAATCCATTGACGGGGTCGGGGCCGGCGTCGCCGGGCCGGGCGCATACCGTGGTCCATCAATCGTCGAGGCCCCGCGGGTGCGAAGCGTAGACGGCGCCCTGATCCTGGGGCATCAGTAGGATCTCCTGCACGACCACGTGCGGCGGCCGTGTGGCGCAGAACAGGATGGCCTCGGCCACATCGGCCGGCTGCAGGGGCGGGAAGTTCTGGTAGACCTTTGCGGCCCGCTCCCGGTCGCCGTGGAAGCGGACCTCGCTGAACTCGGTCTGCACCATGCCCGGGTCCACGGTCGAACACCGCACGCGCGTGCCCAGCAGGTCCAGCCGCAGTCCCTGGGTCAGGGCCCGGACGGCGAACTTGGTGGCGCAGTACACGTTGCCGCCCTGGTAGACCTGGTGGCCGGCCACGCTGCCCACGTTGACGACGTGGCCGCGGTCGCGCGCCACCATCCCCGGCAGCACGGCGCGGCTGACCCACAGCAGGCCCTTGACGTTGGTGTCGATCATCTCGTCCCAGTCGACATGGTCGCCGTCCTGCAGGCGGTCCAGCCCGCGGCTCAGGCCGGCGTTGTTGATCAGGACGTCGATGTCGCCAAAACCGTCGGGAAGCCCGCCGATGGCTGCTGCGACCGACTCGCGATCCCGCACGTCCAACTCCAGCAGGAGCGAGGCCGTGCCGTGGTCCCGCTCCAGGCGCGCCGCCAGCGACGTCAAGCGGTCGCGGCGGCGGGCGGCCAGGATCAGGCGCGCGCCCTCGCGGGCGAACACCTCGGCGCAGGCTTCGCCGATGCCGGCGCTGGCGCCGGTGATCAGGGCGAGGCGGTCTTTCAGCATCATGACGGGCTCCCGTTCGGTTGTTGCAGGCTGTCGGGACCTACTTGTCGCTGCCTACTTGGTCCAGCGCTGCAGCCAGCCCATGACCTCTTCGTGCCACTGGATCGAGTTCTGGGGCTTGAGCACCCAGTGGTTCTCGTCCGGGAAATACAGCAGCCGCGCCGGCACGCCCTGGCGACGCAGCGCCGTGAACGTGCTCAGGCCCTGCGTATCGACCACGCGGTAGTCCTTGCCGCCGTGCACCACCAGCGTGGGCACGTGCCAGTTCTTCACCTGATCGGCGGGGTTGTGCTTGCCGTAGTCGCTGCCCTCGGCCCAGGGCGTGCCGCCGTGCTCCCATTCGGGGAACCACAGCTCCTCGGTGTCGAAGTAGGCCATGCGCTCGTCGATGTTGCCGTCATGGCAGACGAACGCGCGGAACTTGTCGGCGAACGGCTGGCCGGCCATCCAGTTGATCATGTAGCCGCCGTAGCTGGCGCCGGCGGCGACCACGCGCCCGCCGTCCATCCACGTGTATTTGGCCAGCGCCGCGGCCAGGCCTTTTTCCAGGTCTTCCAGCGGGCGGTCGCCCCAGTGGCTGTTGATGGCATCGGTGAACGCCTGGCCGTAGCCGGTCGAGCCGTGGAAGTCGACGGCCACCGTGGTGAACCCGGCGCCCACGTAGGTCTGCGGATTCCAGCGGTAGTGGAAGTCGTTGCCGAAGCTGCCCTGCGGGCCGCCGTGCACCAGGAAGGCCACCGGCCATTTGCGGCCGGAAGCAGCCGCTTCGGGCGTCCAGTCCCAGGGCTTGACGACGTAGGCGAAGACCGTCTCGTCGTTCCAGCCCTTGAACGTGAACTGCTCGGGCTCGCCCATCTTCGTTTCGGCCAGCTTGGCGCCGTTGAAGCCGGTGATGGGCTTCAGCGTCTTGCCGTCCGCCGACAGCGTGTACAGTTCGGTCGGCGACTTCAGGTGCTGCATGCCGATCAGCAGCCCCTTCTTCAGCACGCCCACGTCGGTGACGTTGCCGGCGGCCAGCAGGCGCGTGACCTTGTTCGTCTTCAGGTCCAGGTGGAACACCGGGGTCTGGCCCAGGCAGCCGGCGGTGAACCAGGCGCTCTTGCCGTCGGCGCTGAACTTCAGGCCGTGCGGGCTCAGGTCCAGAGGGCGGTCCAGTTCGGTCGTGGGGAACGTGATGTCCAGGCGCCGGGGCGTGCCCGAAGGCCACTCCATGATCTCGAAGTGGTAGCGGTCGGCCTCGTAGCCGGGGCGATCCATCGCCAGCCACCACAGCGAGCGGCCGTCGGGCGTGAACACGGGCTCGGTGTCCACGGCCTGGTTGGACTCGGTCAGGCAGCGCAGCGTGCCCGAACCGTCGGTGGGCACCGCGTACAGGTCGTGGTCGGTGCTCCAGGCGCTCTCGCTGCCGGGCAGGATCTTGGCCGTGAAGACGACGGTGGAGCCGTCCGCCGAAACGGCCACTTCCTCGAGCCCGCCGAACGGCATGGTCGGCACGTCGGCGTCCAGCGTGGGCATCAGGTCGACCGGCTCG
>JAIFKS010000100.1 GCA_020049465.1 bacterium
GGCGCAGTCGGGGCATTGTTGAACGACGATCTGCGCGACCGGACCATGGGCGTGCGGACGTTCGTTTGATGCGACCAGCGCTTCCAGCCCGGCCAGCACCAGGTCCATGCGGTCGGCGCCTTCGGGGACCAGCTTCAGCTTGTACGCTTTTTCGAGCAGCGCCTCGAACCGCGCCAGTTGCACGCCGTCGGCGCGCAGGCCGATGGTGACCGGGGCGTCCGCCACCGGCGCGGCGGCCGCCGGCTTCAGCCGCGCCGCCGTGACCGCGGCCGTCAGTTCGCGCCGGCCGCACGTCGTCGCCTTGGCAACCCAGGCCGCCTGCGTTTCGGCCGTCGCCACGCGCGCCACCTGCTGCGCCTTGGTCCAGCCCACTTCGCCGGAGGCCACCGCTTCGCGCAGCACGGGCAGGCGGTCCAGGTCATCGGCCAGCCGTTTGAAGTTCCAGTACCGGTTGTCGCTGAAGCCGAGCGCCTGCGTCGCGTAGAGTTGCAGACTGGCGTGGCCGAACGCGCGGTACAACTGACGTCGCTGCACTTCCGCGAACCAGAGCACGGCGCATTCGTTGGCGCGGTCGCAGGCGTGCAGGGCCTGGCGCAAAGAGGCATCGACGCGCGCGGCGGGTTCGCCGGCGACGAAGGCGGGAATTTCGATGGCGCTCATGGCGGGAGCCCATTTCCGGGAGGAAAATGGCGGTCCGAAACGATGGCGAAAATATAGCGAAATATACAAACAACCGCAAGGGAGAAAATAAGATATATTTCAGTTCCCGGAAACCAGATGCGCCACCGCAGCGGCCGTCGAACCCACCGTCACGAAGCTGTCGCCAAGGCAGGTGATCTCCAGCGTGCTCGCGATGCGCGCGCTGACGCCGGCCAGCACGAACGAGCCGCCGCCCGCGACCACCTCGTGCTGCAGGGTGACCAGTTCGCCCACCCCGGTGGAGTTGATCCACACGGCATTCCTCAGGTCCAGGATCACGTTGAAGATGCCGTCGTCCCGCAGGCCCACCAGAACGGGCCGGATATCCCGTAGCCAGCTCGCGCCGTGGACCTGTTCGTGGCGGCACTGGGTGACCGGGCTCTCCACCGCGGAAGCGTCCACGCACGACACATCGGTGAGACCGCCGCCGATCCTCCCGTTCGGGCGCAGGACCACGGCCAGGTTCGTGCCGACAGTTTCGTCGCCTGCCATTCAGATCCCCAACACGCTGCGCGCCTGCTGGCCATCGCGCGCCAGCTGCGCCTTCAACGACTCGACACCATCGAAGGCCACTTCCCCACGTAGCCGTTCGATCCATTCGATCTTCACGTTGCGGCCGCGCAGGTCGCCCTCGAAACCGAAGATGTTCGCTTCGATGCGCGGGGTCGGCAGGCCGCCGCCGTGGAAGGTGGGCACGAAGCCGTAGTTGAGCATGCCGCCGTAGACGGCCCAGTCGCCGGGCGCGGCGCTCAGCAGGTCGCCGTTGCGGTCCACTTCGGGCAGCGCTTCGGTCACGCGGCCCAGCTGGCCCGGTCCACCGGTCGGCGCGCAGTCGCCGGGCACCTGCACGCGCACGGCGTAGACGCCGGTTTTCGGCAGCAGCTTCAGTTCGTCCAGCGGCACCAGGTTGGCGGTCGGGTAACCGATTTCACGGCCACGGCGGTCGCCGGGCGTGACTTCGCCCCACAGTGCGTAGGGGCGGCCGAGCATGGACGCGGCCACGGCCAGGTTTCCCTCGGTCACGGCGGCGCGGATGGCCGAGCTGCTGACCAGCAGGCCGCCCGCATGCACGGCCGGGAACACTTCCAGCGTGTAGCCCAGCTCGGCGCCCAGTTCGGCCAGCGTGCCGGCGTTGCCTTCGCGGCCGGCGCCCAGATGCACGTCGTGGCCGGCCACCAGGTGCTTCATGCCCAGGTAGCCGACCAGGAACCGGCCCACGAAATCGCGGTAGCCGAGCGCGGCCAGTTGCGGACAGAAGTCGGCGGCCACCACCGTCTGGCAGCCCAGTTCCTTCAGCACCGACAGCTTCTCGCGCCAGGTGGTCAGCAGGAACGGCGCGCTGCCGGGGTCCAGCGTTTCCCGCGGATGGCGCGTGAAGGTGAAGACGGCGCCGGCGGACAGGTTCAAACGATCGCGCGCGGTCAACACGCCGCGCAGCAGTTCCTGGTGGCCGCGGTGCAAACCGTCGAACGAGCCCACGGCCAGCGCGCTGCTGGCGATCTGCGGACCGCGCAGGCCGATACGGCCTTCGATCAGTTCGCCCACGTACTGCTCGCTCAGACGGATCATCCGCATGACGTCGCGTCCTTCACGGCCGGGAACACGGTATCGAGTTTCCAGACACCATCGTCGCCGAGAGCCGCGATCGCCACCAGGTCGTCGGTCGACATCAACCGCACCAGCGTGCAGCCGGGCAGGGCGTCGAACCACGAGGCCAGCGGCTGGCGACCGTTGCGGACGGCGCCCACCAGGTCCGTCGGCAGCGTCACCGCGGGCAGGTAAGGCATCGCCAGGGACGGCGGGATGATGCGCGCGGCCAGTTCGGCGCCCGAGGCCTCCATCACGTCGGGCATCGCATCCGTCACGTCGAACGGGCCGACCACGGTGCGGCGCAGCGCCGCCAGATGGCCGACCGTGCCGGCGGCCAGCGAGATGTCGCGGACCAGAGAGCGCACATAGGTGCCGCTCGTGCACAGCACCTCCAGGTCCACTTCGGGCTGCGGCAGATCCCAGCGCGCGCCGGTGATGGTCAGGCGCTGGATCGTCACCGGACGCGCCGGCGGCTCGGCTACTTCCAGGCCGGCGCGCGCGGCGATGTGCAGGCTCTGCCCGTCGCGCTTGATGGCGCTGTAGATGGGCGGCACCTGCATGATCGGTCCGGTGAACTGCGGCAGCACGGCGGCCACGGCTTCGACGCCCGCCGGCGGCGGCGCCGTGTCCGTGACCTGTCCGTCGGCGTCGAGGGTGTCGGTGGCCGTGCCCAGGCGCAGGGTGGCCAGGTAGGTCTTGTCCAGGCCCAGCAGGTAGGGCGACAGGCGCGAGGCCCGGCCCAGCAGCAGGATCAGCAGTCCGGTGGCCAGCGGGTCCAGGGTGCCGGCGTGGCCGATGCGGAACCGCATGTCCCCCGGCTCGGCGCCGCGTTTGCGGCGGCCCCGCAGCTGCGAATATTCATGCGTCAGCACGTAGAACGCACGAGCCGCGACCGCGCGCGAGGTGATGCCCGTCGGCTTGTCGGCCAGGAGCAGTCCGCCCAGGCGCGGGTCGGCGCTCATCAGCGGGACATGGCCGCGAGCTGCGCCACCAGGTCGTCGACCACCGCGTTCAGTTCGCCCTCGATGGTGCAACCGGCAGCGGCGCGGTGTCCGCCGCCGCCGTAGCGCGCGGCCACGGCCTGCACGTCGCCTTCGCCGCGCACGCGCAGCGAGGCCCGCCAGGTGTCGTCGCCGGTCTCCTTCAGGAAGATCACGTACCGCACGCCGTCCACTGCGGTGGCGATGTTGACGAAGCCCTCGGTGTCGGTCATCGAGCCGCGGGTCTCTTCCAGCATGGCGCGCGTGGCATGCAGCGCCAGGATGCGGCCCTGGTCGTACCACTGGAACGTCGCCAGCACGCGCTGCATCAGTTCGATGCCCGCCCGCCGGTAGCGGTGCAGCGTCTGCGCCGCCACCTGGGCCGTGTCCACGCCCATGGCCGACAGGCGGCGCGCCAATTCGAAGCTGAACGGCGCCGTGTTGTCGAAGCGGAAGCCGCCGGTGTCGTTGACCAGGCCGGCATACAGGTTCGTGGCCATGTCGACGGTCATCTCGAACGGCGCATCGCCGTCGGTGTCGTCGTCATCGACCCGGTCGCCCTTGGCCAGTTCGCTGATCACCTGGTAGAGCAGCGTGCAGGTCGAGCAGGCGCGCGATTCGATCCAGCCCGGCTCGGGAGCGCGACGACCGCTGACGATGTGGTGGTCCACGGCCAGCCGCGTCTCGCAGCGCGCCAGCGTCTCTTCCAGCGGTCCGGTGCGGTCGATGCGGTGGCAGTCCACCAGCACGACGGTGTCGGGCGGATCGGCGGTGAAGGCCGCGGGCGCGTCATCGCTGTTCAGCAGGTACTCGAACCCCGGCATGTCGAGCAGCCCGATCGGCGCGTCCGGGTAGCCCAGCACGCGCACCTGCCGCCCCATGGCCGCCAGCGCTTCGCCCAGGGCCAGGGCGCTGCCCATGGCGTCGGGATCGGGATTGTGGTGCGGCACGACCCACACGACCTTGGCCAGGCGCAGCGCCGTCAGCAGCAGCTTCGGCGGCTGCAGATCGTCCAGGCACATCTGCTTCTTCTTCTCGGCGTCGGTCAGGAACTCGCCCTTGCCCTTCAGATCCTTCAGCAGGACGTCCAGCTCCTCGCCGCGCGTCAGCGACTCGTCGTACACGAACCGCAGTTCCGGCGTCGTGCGCATGCCCAGCGTCTTGCCCAGGCGCGCCTGCAGGAAGCCGCGGGCCTTCTTCAGTCCCAGTAGCGACTCCTGCGGATTGGCGCCTTCGCCCATCACCGAGAAGTACACTTCGGCCACCGAGTGGTCGCGGTTCAGCTTCACGCCGCCCAGCGTCACGAACCCGACCCGGGGGTCTTTCACGTGCGACTGCAACAGTTCCCCGAGAACCTCGAGAATGGAGTGCGTCACTTTATTGGTCCTGTAGGGATCCACAGCTTTCTCTCCCCTATTCGCGAATCAACCGCGTAGTCGGGTGCTGGATGCGAGATCGGGCAGGCTATCCGCAGGAGCGAAGCTCCGAGGACTGCCTGCCCGAGTTCGCATCCATCACACGACTACAACTCGGTGCGCCTGATCTCCTCGATCTCGTAGCACTCGAGAACGTCGCCCTCTTGCATGTCGTAGAAGTTCTCCAGGCCGATACCGCACTCGTAGCCCGTGGCCACTTCCTTGGTATCTTCCTTGAAGCGCTTCAGCGAGTTGACCTTGCCCTCGAAGACCACGATCTCGTTGCGCACCAGGCGGGCGCGCGAGTTGCGCTTGATGACGCCGTCCAGCACCATCGAGCCGGCCACCGAGCCGACCTTCGGGATCCGGAACACGACGCGCACCTGGGCGCGGCCCGTCGAGACTTCACGCTTGATGCTGCCGAGCAGGCCGGCCATGGCCTTCTTCAGCGTGTCGACGACCTCGTAGATGATGTCGAAGACTTCGATCGTCACGTTGTGCCGCTTGGCCAGGTCCTGGATCGCCGCGCCCGGACGCAGGTGGAAGCCGATGATCATGGCTCCCACGTTCGCGGCCAGCAGCACGTCCGATTCCGAAACCGCGCCCACGGCCTTGTGCATGATGCGGATCTGCACTTCGGACGTGTTCAGCTCCATGAGCTGGTCGGCCAGGGCTTCGACCGAACCGGCCACGTCGCCCTTGATGATGATCGGCAGTTCCTTCAGGTCCCCGGCGGTCATCAGGGCCGCCAGGTTGTCCAGGTCGATGACCTGCTTCGGTCCGACCAGCTTCTGCTGGCGCTGCAGGCTGCGGCGCTTGGACGCCAGTTCGCGGGCCTCGCGCTCCGATTCGAGCACGTAGAAGCGGTCGCCCGCTTCCGGCACCGCCGAGGCGCCCAGGACTTCGCAGGGCTCGCCGGGCAGGACGACCTTCATCGTCTTGCCGCGCTCGTCCTGCAGGGCGCGCACCTTGCCGTCGACCATGCCGGCCAGGAAGTTGTCGCCCATCTTCAAGGTGCCCTGCTCCACCAGCACGGTGAAGACGACGCCCCGGCCCTGTTCCTTCTTGGCTTCGATCACGATGCCGCGGGCCGGGCCCTTCGGGCTGGCCTTCAGTTCCAGCACCTCGGCCTGCAGATGGATCATGTCCAGCAGGTTCTCGATGCCGATGCCCTTCTTGGCCGAGATCTCGGCGATCATCGTCGAGCCGCCGAACTCTTCCACGGCGATGCCGTGCTGCAGCAGCTCGTGCTTGACCAGGTCGGCGCGCGCACCCGGCAGGTCGATCTTGTTGATCGCCACGATCATCGGCACACCCGCCGCCTTGGCGTGCGAGATGGCTTCGACCGTCTGCGGCATGACACGGTCGTCGGCCGCCACGATCAGGATGACGATGTCCGTCACCTGGGCGCCGCGGGCGCGCATGGCGGTGAACGCCGCGTGGCCCGGGGTGTCCAGGAACGTGATCGGCCCCTTGGCCGTGTCCACCGTATAGGCGCCGATGTGCTGCGTGATGCCGCCGGCTTCGCCCGCGATCACGTTCGTGTTGCGGATGCGGTCCAGCAGCGACGTCTTGCCGTGGTCGACATGGCCCATGACCGTGACCACGGGCGGACGGTCCACCAGGTCCTCTTCCTTGACTTCGGCGGACTCGAGGATCTCCTCGCCGTATTCGGTCAGGAACTCGACTTCGCGGTCGTAGTCGGCGGCCAGCAGTTCGATGCTGGTCTTCTCCAGCCGCTGGTTGATCGTGGCCATGATGCCCACACTGAACAGCTTGCCGATCAGCTCCTGGGCGCGGACCTGCAGCTTGTCCGCAAGCTCCTGGACAGTGATGAATTCGGTCAGCTTCAGCTGGGTCACTTCCACCGTTTCCTCGTCTTCCTGTTCTCCGCCCTTGCGACGCTTCTTCTTCAGGCCACCGCCGCCCAGCACAGCCATGGTCTGCTTGACCGCGCGCTGCACTTCGGCCTCGTCGACCTTCTTCTTCTTCTTGCGGGCACGCTTGGTGCGCGCGTTGACGTCGCGGGCGTCGGCTTCGTCGCGGCGGCGCTGGATGGCCGCCTTGATCGAATCGCGCACCGTTTCGCTGGACACCGTGCCGCCCGCGGCCGTGGCCGCGGTCGTCGAAGCCGCGCCGCCGCCCGGGCCGCCGGCAGGCCGGCCGGCGCCGGGAGCGCCTCTCGCCGGTGCGGGCGCCACCTTCGGGGCCGCGCGCACGATGTCGCCGACCTTGAAACCGTCGTTCTTCTTCGTTCCCAGAAGGTCCAGCGGATGGGCCGTGCCGGGCGCGCCGACCGGCGCCGCCGCGGGACCGGCGGTCGGCGTCGGTGTTTCGACCGGCGCCTCGACTTCGCCTTCCACGACCTCGGGCAATTCCACCGCGGGCGTCTCGTCGATGGCCGCCTCGACCACCACCGGCTCTTCGACCGTCTCGACAACCTCGGGCGCCACGACGACAGGAACCTCTTCGACCTTCGGCAGGTCGACCTTCTTGACCAGCCGCGCCTTGACCTGTCCGGCCTGGGCGTGTTCTTCCCGCTTGGCGGCCAGATCGGCATCGCGCTTTTCCTGGGCGGCGCGGCGGCGGGCCGCTTCGGCCTCGCGCTCCTGCTCCTCGGCGTCGCGCGCGGCCTGGGCCTTCTTGGCCACGGCCGTCATCTGGCCGGCCTTCTTGATGACCAGCACCTGGGGCTTGGCCGGCGCCTTCTTCTTGGTCGCCTTCTTCTTGACGACCTTGACCTCGGGCTCGGGCTCGTCGGACGGCACCGGCTTCTCGAGAGGCTTGAGCGCAGCCACGTTCTTCAGCTGATCGGGGTTCAGCCCGTGCGAGCGAGCGTAGTTCTCGCGGGCCAGCTCACGCTTGCGCTGGAAGACGGCGTGGACCTTGTCCACGTCCTCGTCCTCGATGACGCTCATGTGGCTCTTGGCCTGCACAGCCATCTTCTGCAGCAGGGTCATGATCTGCTTGCTGTCGACCCCGTAATGCCGGCCCAGCTCGTAGACGCGCAACTTCCTCAACAACTCGCCTAACCTCCGACAGCGGGATGATCGTCGCGCCCGGCCCATGCGGCCCGGCGCCTCATCGTCATCCCAGTTTCCGGATCCCGTCGACGAAACCCGGATCGCAAACACTCACGATCGAGAGCTTGTTGCGCCCCAGGCTTGCCGCCAGGTCGGCTCCCGTGACCACACCGGTCACGAACCCGCGCACCGGCTCCATCCTCAACGCCCGCGTGCGCTGCGACGCACCCATGTCCGTCGCCACGATCACCAGCGGCATCTTGCCCCGGTGCACGGCCTGTTCGACCGCACTGAAACCCACCTGCAGCTTGCCGGCGCGAAGCGCCAGACCCAGCAGCCCCATCAGCCGCGCGGGGTCCATCGTCGAATCGCTGTCCGCCCCGGCGCCCACCTAGTCGTCCAGTTCGGTGTTGGCGAACGGATTGACTTTCGGCTCTTCCTCGGCTTCGGGCTCGCTCTTCGGGAAGTCGGCGAACGGATCGCTGGTCGGCATGGGCACGTCGCCCTGCTCGAACGCGGCCAGCGTCTCGTCCGATTCGATCCCGTCGTCGGAGTCGGACAGCGCCGACTCGTCGAACAGCGGCTTTTCGGCCGCCACTTCCTTGGCCAGTTCCTCGGTGATCGTCTTCTCGATGAGCTTCTTCAGCTCGTCGGACGTCACCTGGGCCGTCGACTGCAGCGTCTCGGCCGTGTCCTCGTCCAGCACCTGGACCAGCGTGGCGTACGGCACCTCGGCCAGTTCGTCGATGGTGTCGATGCCCAGGGTCTCCAGCACCACCAGCAGTTCGGGCGTGACGCCTTCCATCTCGGAGAGCTTCATGCTCATCTCGTCGACCACGCGCTGGCGGATGCCGAACTCGCGCGCCGACACCAGGTCGATCTTCCATTCGGTCAGCTTGGCGGCCAGGCGGACGTTCTTGCCTTCCTTGCCGATGGCCTTGCTGAGCTGGTCGTCCCCGACCACCACCGTCGCTTCGTTGCGGTCACGGTGCAGGATGATGTTGCTGACGATCGCCGGGCTCAGCGCGCGCGCGATCATCAGGCTGGGCTCCGCGCTCCAGGGCACGATGTCCACGCGCTCGCCGGACAGCTCGCGCGTCACGGCCTGCACGCGGCTGCCCTTCATGCCCACGCACGAACCCACGGGATCGACCCGGTCGTCGTTGCTGACGACGGCGATCTTCGACCGCGTTCCCGGTTCGCGGGCCACGGCCTTGATCTCGACGATCTTCTCCTGGATCTCGGGCACTTCCTGCTCGAACAGCGCCTTCAAAAATCCCGGATGACTGCGCGAGAGGATGACCTGCGGACCCTTGGCGTTGTCCAGCACCTCGATGATGAAACAGCGCACCGTCTTGCCCTGGTGCAGCTTCTCGCCGCGGATCTGCTCGCGGAACGGCATCATCGCTTCGGTGCGTCCCAGGTTGACCAGCACGTTGCCGCGGTCGACCTGCTGAACCGTGCCGACGATGATCTCGTTGACCCGGTTCTTGTACTCTTCGAAGATCTGCGCGCGCTCGGCTTCGCGGACCTTCTGGACCAGGATCTGCTTGGCGACCAGGATGGCGTTGCGGCCGAAATCGGCCAGCGGCAGTTCCCAGCGCACTTCGTCGCCGATGCCCACTTCGTCGCCGAACTCGAGCTGCGCCTCTTCCAGCGAGATGTCGGTGTCCGGGTCGTCGAGCTCCTCGACCACCGTCTTGACCATCTCGACGGTCATGTCGCCGGTCACCGGATCGACCTTGGCGTAGATGTTCGCCTCGGCGCCCAGCTTCTTGCGGGCAGCCGACTGCAAACCAGCCTCGAGCGACTCGATGATGATCGCCTTGTCGATGTTCTTCTCCCTGACGATTTCCGTCAGGGCATTCAGCACGTTGTGGTCCATGCGCTAACTCTCCTGCTTGTCCTTGCCGTCGGCCGGACCGGTGTCCTTGCCTTTCGGCGCCGTCCCGTCGCGATTCTTCGGGCGGCCCTTGCGATGCGCCGGACGTTCCCGTCGCGCCTGCTGTTTCGCGTCCTTCTTCTGCCGGCGGTCCGCGTGGATGATCGCCTGCACATCGAAATCGGGATCCAGGTTGCCTTCGCGCACCCGGGTCAGCCCGATGGTCACCGGTTCACGCTCCACCGGCGGCGTCGTCGGCGCGGCCGCCTCGGCCTCGCCCGCTTCCCCGGGCACCGTCATCTCGGTGCGGGGCACCGGGCGGATGGTCAGCGAATTCGGCCCCACCGACAGCAGCGTGCCACGGAGGCGCTTCTTGCCGTCGGGGACGGAGACCTTCACCTCGATGCGCTGCCCGACCACGGCCAGGTAGTGCTCCCGCGTGCGCAACGGGCGCCGCACACCGGGCGAGGAGACCTCCAGCACATAGGGATCGCTGATACGGTCCGCCTCTTCGAGCAGCATGCCGATGGTGCGCGACGCGGTCGCGACCTCGTCCATAGTGATGCCGCCCGCGAGGGTATCGACGAAGATGCGCAGCGTGATGCGACCGCCGCCCCGGAACACGCGGACATCGAGCAGCTGGAACCCGCGGCCCGTCAGTTCTCCCTCGACCAGATCGATGACCTCGGCGGAGATCCGCCTGGGATCGAATCGGGTCTGCTGGGGAACTTCCCGGTCGGCCAAGTTTGC
>JAIFKS010000118.1 GCA_020049465.1 bacterium
GCCGCCGTCAGCGTCGTCTTGCCGTGATCCACGTGGCCGATCGTGCCGACATTCACGTGATCCTTCGTGCGTTCAAATTTTGCGCGTGCCATCAGCGGCTTCCTCCCATGGAAGGGTCTCGATCCATGCCGTCAAACCAACCTGCGAAAAAACTGGAGCCCACGAGCAGAATTGAACTGCTGACCGCTTGCTTACCATGCAAGTGCTCTACCGACTGAGCTACGTGGGCCCCGCTGCGAAGCCGGGCCTGAACCCGAATCAAGTCTTGCGGCCAAGCATCTGGAGCGGGAAACGGGGTTCGAACCCGCGACCCTCAGCTTGGAAGGCTGATGCTCTACCAACTGAGCTATTCCCGCTCCGAAACGTCGGCCATCAACCGGCGGCCGGCACCCCGCCGGCCATTCTATCGTGGTGGGGGGGGGAGGATTCGAACCTCCGAAGGCGTACGCCGACAGATTTACAGTCTGTTCCCTTTGACCGCTCGGGAACCCCCCCAGAAACCACCATTTCGCTGCGCAACCCCATGGTCCCCGAGCTTTTCCGCCTCGAGTCTGCGTGGCCCGTTTCTGACAAGCAATCCGTCGGGCCGGCCAGGCCCCCGTCCAACCCATGGCGCGTTCATGCTTCCGAAACGTGTCCGGAATGCGCCTGGAGCTGGCGAGAGGACTTGAACCCCCAACCGCCTCATTACAAGTGAGGTGCTCTACCAGTTGAGCTACGCCAGCTCCCAAGTCCGCCTCATTACAAGTGAGGTGCTCTACCAGTTGAGCTACGCCAGCTCCCAAGTCGTCCAGCCAATGTGCCCTGCCGCCGACAAGTTATGCCAACGGACGGGCCGGGCCAGCTCTCCATGGGCCGGTTGCGACGTCGCCACCCCGACTGGTGTCCAGCCAAAGATCGGCCCAGATCCTTTGCGGCCGCAACTCTCCAGACGGGTCTGGACGGGCCAGCGCGGACCGGGACGGACCTGGACCGATTCGGGTCCGGGAATATATAACGCGCCGCAAATCGTTGTCAAGAAAATGCCCGGACGATGGCGCCGGCACTCCGGCGGACCCGCCGCCGACCGCTCAGCGCGTCGTCGGCGCTCTTCCGGAAGGCGCCTCGGCAGGCAGGCGGGCCGCCCGGCACAGGTCGTCGACCAGGGCCGGGAAGCTGATCCCGACCGCGGCGGCCGCCTTGGGCACCAGGCTCGTCGCCGTCATCCCCGGTATCGTGTTGATTTCCAGGCAGTAATACGCATCGCCGTCCAGCCGGAAATCGGTGCGGGCCACCCCGCGGCAGCCGGCCAGCTCGTACAGGCGCAGGGCGTCGCCCACGATCTGTTCGTAGACCGGCGAATGGACCGGGGCCGGAACCAGGTAATCGCTGGCGCCGGAGGTGTACTTGTTGCGGTAATCGTAGAACCCCTGGCGAGGCCGGATCTCCAGGAGCGGCAGCCTTCGGCCCAACAGCACCGCGGCCGTAAGTTCCCGTCCAGGAATGTACTTCTCAATCAGGACATCGACCAGGCAGGTCCCCGCGGCGGCGGCCACGCGCTCGAAAGCGGCGATGAAATCCGCCGATTTGTCGACGATTTCGACCCCCACCGAGCTTCCGCCCGCGTTCAGCTTCACCACGGCCGGGAACCCGATCTCGGCCAGGACCCGTTCATGGATCCGTCCGAGCGTCAGGTCCGGTTCGCCGCCGGCGCCCGGAACCGACACCTGAGGCGTGCTTCCCGGGCGGCAGTTCCAGGTCACCTGCAGCCAGTCGGGAGTCGGGATGCCCGCCGAACGCATCAGGCGCTTGGTCAACCCCTTATCCATGGCCAGGGCGCTGGCGCCGGGCCCGGACAGGGCGTACGGCAGCCCGAGCACCTCGAGCAGCGCCTGCAGGTGGCCGTCCTCGCCGTCGCCGCCGTGCAGGGCCGGGAAGATCATGTCGACCCCGCGCAGGACGTCGCAACCGATGACCGCGGCCACCGAGGGGATCTCGATCTCCAGCACTTCGTGCCCGGACTCGCGCAGGCCCTGGGCCACGGCCTGGCCGGAGCGCAGCGATACATCGCGCTCGGAGGAATCGCCGCCCATCAACACCGCTATCCGCATCTTCCCATCCTTCCGCCGCGGATCAGCTCGAAGCTTCGCGGCGCAGCAGCGCCACCGCCTGGACGGTCACGCATTCTCCTCGACCCTCGGGGCCCAGCCCCTCGCCCCGGGTTCCCTTGACCGAGACTCGGGATTCACTGATACCCAGCGCACCGGCCAGCCGTTCCCGGATCGCCGCCGACGCCGGTGCGATCAGCGGCCGTTCCGTGATCACCGTCGCGTCGACGTTTTCCACGACCAGACCCGCCTCGTTCACCAGACCGCGCACCCTCGTCAGCAGATCCAGGCTGTCGGCGCCCGCCCAGCGGGGGTCCGTGTCCGGGAAATGCCGGCCGATGTCCCCCAGCCCGGCCGCCCCCAGCAGGGCGTCGGCCAGGGCGTGGCACAGCGCGTCGCCGTCCGAATGCCCCAGCGGTCCGACCGGGCAGTCGGGAAACGTGACCCCGCCCAGCACGCAGCGGCGTCCCGGCTCCAGCCGATGGCGGTCCCAGCCCTGTCCGATGCGGTACATCGCCCTCCCGGAGCCGCGAAGGAAGCGCCCGTGGCCGGGCGGCTAGTCGAAGACCTGGGCTTCACCGAGCGCCAGCCCGGCCCGATCCTTGTCCGACAACACGGTTTCCACGCCCGGCACCAGAGGCCAGACGATCCCGACCGCGGGATCGTCCCACCGCAGCGCGCGCTCGTGTTCGGGAGCGTAGTAGTCGGTGCACTTGTAAACGAACTCGGCCTGTTCGCTCAACACGTAAAATCCGTGGCCGAACCCGGGCGGCACCCAGAACTGGCGGCGGTTCTCCGCCGAGAGCTCGACGCCCGTCCATTGACCGAAGGAAGGCGAACTGCGCCGCAGGTCCACCGCGACATCGAAGACCCGGCCGCTGATCACGCGCACCAGCTTGCCCTGCGGCTGGCGGATCTGGTAGTGGAGCCCGCGCAGCACCCCCTGCCGGGAGCTGCTCTGGTTGTCCTGGACGAACGGCGCGGTCAGACCCGCCGCGGTGAAGACGTCGGCGCGCCAGGTCTCCATGAAATAGCCGCGGTGGTCGCCGAACAGCTTCGGCTCGAAGACCAGCACGTCCGGCAGTCCGGTCGCGATCACCTTCATCGGCGCCCCTCGAGCAGCTGCAGCAGATAGCCCCCGTAACCGCTGTTGCGCAGCGGCGCCGCCAGTTGCCGGAGCTGGTTGTCGTCGATGAACTCCATGCGCCAGGCGATCTCTTCCGGGCAGGCGATCTTCAGGCTCTGCCGCTCCTCGATCACGCGGATGAACTGGCCCGCGTCCAGCAGCGACTGATGGGTGCCGGTGTCCAGCCAGGCCGCGCCGCGGCCCAGGATCTCGACCCGCAGGTCCCCGCGCTCCATGTAGGCGCGGATCACGTCGGCGA
Source organism: bacterium (assembly GCA_020049465.1). GTDB lineage: Bacteria > Krumholzibacteriota > Krumholzibacteriia > LZORAL124-64-63 > LZORAL124-64-63 > CAINDZ01. Next base: position 3,473 of record JAIFKS010000118.1, read on the forward strand.
TCTCCAGTTCCCCGCGCGCCGAAGGCTTGATGCCCCGGGCGATCGCCACCACATCGCGGTCGAAGAAATACAGGCCCGTCGCGGCGACGTTCGACTTCGGCGCTTTCGGCTTCTCTTCGACGCTGACCGCCCGGCCGTCCGGGCCCACCTCGATGACGCCGTAGCGCTCGGGATCGTTGACCGTGTAGCCGAAGATGGTGCCGCCCCGGTCGTTCCCGGCCACGCTCTGCAGCCGCCGCGAGAGCCCCTCGGCGTAGAAGATGTTGTCGCCCAGGATCAGGCAGGCCGGCCCGCCGTCCAGGAACTCCTCGGCCAGCAGGAACGCCTGCGCCAGCCCGTCGGGGCTGGGCTGCACCGTGTAGTCGAGGCGCAGCCCCCAGCGGCGGCCGTCGCCCAGCAGCCTGCGGAACGAGGGTTGGTCCTCCGGCGTCGTGATGATCAGGATGTCGCGGATCCCCGCCAGCATCAGCGTGGACAGCGGGTAGTAGATCATCGGCTTGTCGTAGACCGGCATCAGCTGCTTGCTGACCGTCAAAGTCAGCGGGTGCAGGCGGCTGCCGGTGCCGCCGGCCAGGATGATGCCTTTGAAGCGGGTGGTGGGCACGCGAACGGTCCTTGTCTGGGGGTCAGGAGACGGCTCCGCGGCCGGTCTCGGACTTGGCGCGAGGGGAGGATAATACAGATGCGGCAGACTGGCGCGGTGATTCTTGCCCACAGCCGGTAGCTGCCGGAAGATGTCGACGGGTCACGAAGCGGTCGACTAGACCCCGACCACCGGCGCCGTGATCCCCAGCGAACGAACCATCCCGGTGATCTCTTCGGCATAGACCGGGTTCATCACCAGCACCAGCGCGATGTTCAGGCCCGGCAGGTCCTCCGGCGCCACCACCTGCCGGCCCACGCCCGGCAGGAAGAGCCCGTGCTTGGCCGGGTTGATGTCCACCGGAACGCCGATCGCGCCGTCAGGGCCCATCAGATTCAGGAAGGTCACGCCTTTCGAGCCGGAACCCCAGACGGCCACGCGGCCGCCGACGGCCGCCACGCGGGCGAACTCGGCGCGCCAGTGGTTCAGGAGCCGGTCCACCTCGGTCCCGAGCCCGGCGGCCAGAACCTGCAGTTCCTCTCCGGTCGGCACGGCCGCCAGCTCGGCCGGCGCGCCCGCGGGTCCCGTCTCCAGGCACAGGAACTGCCCGGCGAACGTCTCCCAGGTGCGGGTGACGTGCAGCCCGGCGCGCGCGAAACAGGCGGCCAGGCTGCGGGCATTGAAGTACGACACGTGCTCGTAGATGAAGTCCCACACACCGCCGTCGCGCAGGCTGTACAGGGAGTTCGGCACTTCGCAGAAATAGACCGGCGCGGCGCCCGCGGGCACCGCGTCCTTCATCATGGCCACGAATTCGGCGGGCGCGTCCATGTGCTCCAGCGCGTGGCGCGAACACACCAGGTCCGGCGCGCGGCCCAGGGGACTGACGCCGAAGTACTCGCGCCGGATGGCCAGGTTCGGCCCGGGTTCGCCCCCGCGGAAACTCGGGTCGAAGCCCGTGCCCACGCTGTCGCGGCCGGCGCAGACCAGCTTCAGGAAATCGCCCTGTCCGCAGGCGATCTCGACCACGTGCTTGCCGTCCAGCCCGTGGCGGCGGCGCAGGTCCAGCGCCAGTTCCTCGGCGTAGGCCTGGAAGCGCGGCGAATGGTGCAGCGAATTCTCGTAGCCCTCGGCGTAGCGCACCAGCTCGGGGTCGAAGGCCAGGTTGAAGACGTGGCCGCAATCGACGCAGATCCCCAGGTCCAGGTCGCCGCGCGGCGCGGCCTGGGCGCCCTCGCGATCGGACCAGAGCACGTTGCAGAAGACGGGCACGCCGTGCAGCGCCAGGAAGCGCTCGACATGCCGGCCGCCGCAGGCCAGGCAGGCGAAGCCGCTCACTTGCCCGCCCCGTTTCCGTGCAGGCCGTCATCGACGGCCATGACGCGCGGGCTCAGGCCCAGCTTCGCCAGATCGGCGGCGATCTCTTCGCGGTAGATCGGGTTCATGACGATCACCACATCCGGCTTCAGCTCGACCAGATCCTGCGACCCCACGATGCGATGCCCGCTGCCAGGCATGAAATAGCCCTGGCGGTGCGGGTTGATGTCCACGGCCGCGGCGATCTCGTCGGTCAGGCCCAGCGACGTCAGGAACGACACGCCCTTGCTGCCCGAACCCCAGATGACGGCGGTCTGTCCGCGCGCCTTCAGTTCGGCGAAACGGGCGCGCCAGAAATCGAGCTGCGCGGAAAACAGCGCCGGGAACTTGGCGACCCAGGCGGCCAGTTCGGCCAGATCCGACGCGGGCGTCAGCCGGCCGGCGCCGCCGTCGCTCGTGTCCGCGGCGATGGTCAGATATTGGCCCGCGTATTCGAAGCCGATGGCGGTGGGGAAGAATCCCGCCGCCCGGAACAGGTGCTCCAGCGAATGCGGGCTGAAGTACGAGCAGTGCTCGTAGTAGACGTCCTCGAAGGCGCAGTCGCGCAGGATGCGCTGGGCCTCCGGAATCATGAAGAAGATCTCGGCCTGCCGGTCACCCTGCGCCGCCCGCACCATGCCCATGAATTCGAGCGTCGTGGGGATGTGCTCGAGCGTCATCTTGCAGCAGACGAAGTCCGCGGCCGTGTCAACGCACTTCTCGGTGTAGAAATCGGCCACGAAGCGCACGTTCTCGCCGGCCGCCGGGGCATGCCGGTCGGCGCGGTAGCCGGGGTCGAAGCCGACGCCTCGGTTCAGGCCGTTCTCGCACAGCAGCAGCAGGAATTCGCCCTTGCCGCAGCCGATCTCGAGGATGTCGCGCCCCTTCAGCGAGAACCGCTCCAGCACGCGGTCGGCCAGGTCGCGGTGGAAGCGCTGGAAAGTCGGCGAGAAGCCCTGGGTCTCCTCGTAGCGGCCTGAATACTCGGTGAGCTTCGCGTCGAACGCCGTATTGCTGACGAACCCGCAGGCCCTGCAGAAGCCCAGCGCGATGCCGCCGGTCGGGTAGGCCAGGGCCTCTTCCCGCGTCGACAACAGGATGCAGCTGTTGGTGGGCACCCGCTGGGCGGTATGAAAGATCTCCATCGGCCCGCCCAGGCAATTCGGGCAGGTCGGGGCTGCGGCATGTGCGTTCAACGTCGTCCGTCCGTTCGGTTGAGGAAGGTGCTGCGGCCGCGCTCAGACGACGCGCGGGGTCGGCACCGGGATGATGAACTTGCCGCCGGCTTCGCGGTAGGCGGCCTCCTGCGCCAGGATCTCGCTCTCGAGATTCCAGGGCAACAGCAGCACATAGTCGGGCCGGCGCGCGGCGATCTGTTCGGCCGCGACGATCGGGATCCTCTGGCCGGGCATGTTGCGGCCCTGCTTGTGGACGTTCTTGTCGGCCACGAAATCGAGCAGGTCGCGCCCGATGCCGACGAAATTGATCAGCGTGCTGCCCTTGGCCGCGGCGCCGTAGGCGGCGATCGTCTTGCCCTCGGCCTTCAGGCCGCCCAGCAGGGCCAGCAGCTTCGTCTTCAGGTCAGCCACGCGCGCCGAGAACTCGCGGTAGTAGTCCAGCCGGTCCAGGCCCAGCGCCTTTTCCTCGGCCAGCAGACCGCGGACGGCCTCGTTGGGCGCGTCGAACTTCTCGATGAACAGGCGCAGCGAACCGCCGTGGATGGGCAGGCGCCGCACGTCGTTCAGGAACAGGCCATGCCGGCGCAGGAGCTTGTCGACGGCCGTGACCGAGAAGTAGCACAGGTGCTCGTGGTAGATCGTGTCGAACTCGCAGTGGTCGATCAGGTCGCGCACATAGGGGAATTCGATGACGGCCATGCCGTCGTCCTTCAGCAGCGCGGCGATGCCGGCCACGAACCCGTTGGTGTCGGCCACATGGGCCAGCACGTTGTTGCCGTGGATGACGTCGGCCTTGAAGCCCTCGGCCACCAGGCCCTGGGCCACCTTCAGCCCGAAGAACTCGGCCCGGCTGCGCACGCCGATCTTCTCGGCCGCCACGCACAGCGACTTCACCGGGTCGATGCCCAGCACGGGCACGCCGTGGTCCACATAGTTCTTCAGAAGGTAGCCGTCGTTGCTGGCCAGCTCGACGACCAGGCTGTCCGGGCCCAGCTTCCGCCGCTCGATCAGCTCCAGCACGTTCTTCCGCGAATGGTCCAGCAGGTACTGGCTGAACGACGAGAAGTAGGGATAGTCGTCGTCGAAAAGCATCGCCGGATCCACCGTCTCGAGGATCTGCAGCAGCGAGCACTCCGGGCAGAAGACCACCTCGAGCGGAAAGCGCGGCTCGGGCCGGTCCTGCTGCGCGGGATGCGGCATGCGGTCGGCCAACGGGGTGGTGCCCAGGTCCAGCACGCTTTTCAGGTCGTCACAGCCGCACGAGCGGCAACGGTGCGTGTTCGCGGTCATCAGTGGTTCCCCCCGCTTTGGCCGGTCCAGCGCAGGGTCGGGTCCAGGCGGCCGTCCTGCAGCAACTGCTTCACGTGGTCGATGCGCTTGAATTTCGGGCCCTCGAAGTCTTCCAGCTTCAACCCCACGCGGCTGTAGGCTTCGTACAGCTGTTCGACGCCGCGGCGCACGGTCCACTGCGGCTTGAATTCGTGGATGGTCAGGGCCAGCAGGTTGCAGTCCACGCGGTAGCAGCGCTTGTCCGGGCTGGCCCCCTCGGCGAAGCCGATCTCGCAGTTCGGCACGACGTCGTGCACGATCTCGGCCACTTCCCTGATGCGGTAGTTCTCGGTGGTCGAACCCACATTGAAGGCGCGGTTGTGCACCAGCGAGCGGTCGGCTTCGGCCAGCGCGATGTAGGCGCGGGCGATGTCCTCCACGTGCACGAGCGGACGCCAGGGCGAGCCGTCGCTCTTCAGGTGCACCTCGCCGGTCGTGAACGCCCAGGCGGTCAGGTTGTTGACCACCAGGTCGAAGCGGATGCGCGGCGAAAGCCCGTAGGCCGTCGAGGCGCGCAGGAACACGGGGCTGAAGTCGTCGTCGGCCATCGGCGCGACGTCGCGCTCGACCTCCACCTTCGACACGCCGTAGGGCGTGACCGGGTTGAAGGCCGCGTTCTCGTCCAGGAAGTCCTGGCCGCCACCGCCGTAGTTGCTGCACGAGCTGGCGAACAGGAAGCGCGGCACGCCCGCGGCCTTGGCCAGCTTCGCCAGCCGCACCGAGCCCAGGTGGTTGATGTTGTCGGTCAGCGACGGGTCGTAGTCGCCCAGGGGGTCGTTCGACAGCCCCGCCAGGTGGATGACCGCGTCGAAACCCTTGAGCACGCTGCCGTCGACGTCGCGCACGTCGCCGATGATCTCCGGAACCGTCGCCAGTTCGCCGTCGAACGTGCAGGCGCCGAACAGATCGGTGTCCAGACCCGTGACCTCATGGCCGCGCTCCAGCAGCATCGGCGTCAGCACGCTGCCGATGTAACCCCGGTGACCCGTCAGGAATACCTTCATGTGCGTTTACCCTGCCCCGATGGAAAACGGTGATATCGCGGTGTCCGGCCCGTGGCGGACGCGTTTTTCAGTCCCAGCACTTCCAGGGCGCCTCGCCGCCGTCCCACAGCTTCTGCAGGATGTGCTTCTCGCGCAGCGTGTCCATGCACTGCCAGAACGACTCGTGCTTGTAGGCCATCAGCTGGTCGTCGCGCGCCAGGCCCTCCATGGGCGCCTGCTCGAACATGACGGGATCGCCGTCGATGTAGTCCATCACCCCGGGCTCGAGCACGAAGAAGGCGCCGTTGATCCAGCCCTCGGCCGTCTGCGGCTTCTCGGTGAAGCGCTTGACGGCCGCGCCCTCGAACTCGAGGTGGCCGTAGCGGGCCGGCGGACGCACGGACGTCAGTGTCGCCAGCTTGCCGTGATCCTTGTGGAAATCCAGCAACCGGTCCAGCGGCACGTCCGACAGGCCGTCGCCCCAGGTCAGCATGAACGTGCGGTCGTCCAGCCATGGCTGCAGTCGTTTGATGCGGCCGCCGGTGCCCGTGGTCATGCCGGTTTCCACCAGGTGCACGGTCCAGTTCGGGCGGTGGTCGGTGTAGGTCAGCACGTCGCCCGAGTTGGTGCGGACGGTCATGTCGCCCTCGAGCGTGCCGAAGTCCCGCATCCAGCGCTTGATGTACTCGCCCTTGTAGCCCAGCGCGATGACGAATTCCTCATGCCCGAAGTGGGCGTAGTGCTTCATGATGTGCCAGAGGATGGGATGGCCGCCGATCTCGACCATCGGCTTCGGCCGGATCTCGGTTTCCTCAGCCAGGCGCGTGCCCATGCCGCCGGCCAGAATGGCAACGATCGGTTTCTTGGCCATGATCCTCCCCGGTGCCCCCACCGCAGGTCAACGATCCCGAAAACTGGTTTCATTCCGGAAATTGGACCGGAACATTATAGCATAAGTCGGTCTGGTCGCAAGCGATATAAAACCTATTGTGTGCTTTTTTGACCTTTACGACTATGCTCCAGGTGCCGCACCAGCCGGCGGCGGCGCTCGCGGCTCTCTTTTCAAGTCCTTGTTTTACATGAGACTAGATGAAACCCGGCAAATCGTGAACCGGTATTTGCCGTTCTTCTCCTGCGGGATCCGGTCGGCCGGGAACAGATCCACCGCCATACCCTGACCCAGGATATCCCGAAGGGTGTCCGTCAGCTCCCGCGCCACATCCGGGCCCCAGCCCGGCCCCGGCACCAGGTTGACCTGCAGCCGCAGCGGCGCGTCCTGCACGATCTGCATCTGACGGATGCCCGGCAGCTTCGTCAGCGTGTTCTCGATGATCGAAATGCCCTGCACGCGGTAGCCACCCTCGGCCCACAGGAAATCGGCCGTGCGGCCGGTCACCTGTTCCATCAGCGGCAACCCCCGTCCGCAAGCGCACACGCGGTCCGAAGGGACGCCGCGATCGCCCAGTTCGTAGCGGATGAGCGGCATGCCGAAGTTGATCAGTTCGGTCACCACGAGACGGCCGTCCTCGCCGGGAGCGCAGGGCGTGCCGTCGTCGCGCAGGAACTCGGTGATGACGTGGTCGGCGTTCAGGTGCAGGCCGCGGTGCTGCTCGCACTCGCAGGCGATCAGGCTGACTTCCTCGCAGCCGTAGCGGTTGGTGACCGGGACGCCGCAGACGTCCTCGATCACGCGGCGTTCGGGCTCCAGCAGCATCATGCTGGTGGCCACGACGCCCGAGGGGTTCAGCCGCCGCCCGTGGTCCCGCAGGTACTCGGCCAGGATGAACAGGGAATGGGCGTGGCCGAAGAGCAATCCGGGCTTCAGCCGGTCCCACTCGACCAGGAAACGCTCCAGTGCGGGCTCGTCGATCCGCATCGTGTCCAGATAGATGATCCGGTCCTTGAGGGCCGCGCGCAGCTTGTTCTTCAGCGACTTCGGCACGGGCGGATTGCCCCACACCGCGGCCGTGGGCTGGCCCAGACGCCAGCCCGACCATTCGTCGGAGCGCAGGGCGGCGGCGTGGCGGCGCTGGATGCCGGGCTCGTCGCAGTAGATCTCCAGAGAGACGCCCGTCGAACCCCCGGTTTTCGCGCGGCGCAGGTCCTGCTTCCGGT
>JAIFKS010000075.1 GCA_020049465.1 bacterium
GGGCGGATCCTCACGACCCGCCTCCCATCGCCACATCCCACGCCGTCCGGAAGCACAACCGCACCAGCTTCTCGTACAGCGGCGCGTTCAGCGTCTCCGGCTTGTCGCCCGCGTCGTGCAGGTACGGGTAACTGTTCGTGGTCACCCAGTAGAGCGTCTTGACGCCGGCCTCGTGGAACGGCGTGGCGTCGGCGCCGCCGTTGCCCCAGGTGCGCGCGACCAGGCAGGCGTCGCCGGCGGCGTCCAGTTCGCGCGCACGTGCCCAAAGTTCGGGCGACGTCTTGCCCGACCCCACCTGGATGCTGTCGCCGCAGGCCACGCAGTCCAGATTGAACATCGCCGCTGTGTTCGCCAGCGGCAGGACCGGATGTGCGGCGTGATGCTTCGCGCCCTCGAGCCCCGACTCCTCGCTGGCGAACAGCACGAACACGACCGTGCGCGCCGGCCGCGTACCCGCTCGCGTGAACGCTTCGGCCAGGCGCAACACCGCGGCGCTGCCGGAAGCGTTGTCGTTGGCGCCCGGGAAATACAGATCGGAGCTCTGGCGCCCCACGTGGTCCAGATGCCCGCCGATGACCAGCGCCTGTTCCGCCCGCGCGGGATCGCTGCCGCGCAGCACGCCCACCACATTGCAGGTCGGATGCGCGGCGGTGTACCGGGCCTGCACGGCCACGTCGGCTTTCGCCGCCAGCGCTGCCGAGCGCGGCTTCTTTTCCGTGTCGATCAGGGCGCGCAACCGCGCGCCTTCGCCCTCGGCGCCCAGCAGGCGGTCAGCCGTCGCGTTGCTGATCTCCAGTTGCGGGAAGTCCTCCGGTTGCGCACCCGGCCCGTGCAGCACGCTGCCGATGGGCGCACGCGCCGGCCGGCCGCCGGCGGCCGGAACGTCGAACCAGAGCAGCGCGACGGCGCCGTGCGCGCGCGCGGCCAGCGACTTGACGCGCGGGGTCTGGCTGCCCGGATCCCAGCCGGTGCTGTCGGGCGCCCAGGCGGGGTTGGGCTTGAAGCAGAGGACGATCTTCCCGGCCACATCCAGCCCGGCATAGTCGTCGTAGCCCCGCTCGGGCTGGCTCAGCCCATAACCGACGAACACGACCGGCGCCGAAATCTCGCCGCTTCCGGAGAAGCCGCGCGCGGCGAAGTCCGGGCCGAGGCGGCACTCGGTGACGACGCCGTCGGCCGCGGTCAGGCTCAGGCGCGGCGGTGCGGTGAACTCGTTGTGTTCGATGTCGAACCACTGCAGGTAGCCGTCTTCACCGCCCGGTTCCAGGCCCAGGGCGGCGAAACGCTCCGCGCCCCAGCGCGCGGCCGCGACATAGCCGGGCGAGCCGGACAGCCGCCCGTCGTACGCCGGCGAGGCCAGATGCGCCACGTCGGCCAGCAGCGCCTCGGCGGTGATGACGGCCAGGCCTTCGGCGGGCGCGGCGGAAGGCTGGGCGGAAGGCTGGGCGGAAGCGGCGCCGGCCAGCAGGCCCAGCGCGGTGACGGCGATGATGATTCTGGACAAGCGAAGACCCCCCGGGGATGCAGGTTCGTGGTCGAACATGGCACCCCGGGGGGTCAACTGTCCAGCGATCCGGCGGGGATCAGAACCAGAAAATGAACTTCAGACGGTACCACTCGAACCCGCCGTAGGACGAGAAGGTGCGGGTGTGCCGCGTCTGCTCATCGCGGGTCGTTTCCGGGAACGAGTCCCACCACGTTTCAGACACCGTTTCGTAGGTGGTCCGCTGGAACCTGATACCGGCTTCGAACTCGATGTGCAGGCGCGTCATGGCCTCCCAGGACGGCCGCACGCCCAGCATGTAGGTCCAGTAGGTGATGTCGTCGAGATCGCGCCGATTGCTGTAATCCCAGGTCTGGCCGGAGTACGACCGGAATTCGCGGTAGCGGTCCTCTTCGTTGCTCCACCGGTAGGTCGTCCCGAAGATCGCGCTGAGAGACACGTGATCCTGCTGCCAGAAACGGTAGCCGCCGGTCAGGCGCACCCACCCCTGCTCGCGCCGGTCGTCGTCACGCTGCAGGTTGCCGTCGTCGATGACCATGTCGTCGGAGTCCCAGCGGTAGGATTCGGCATCGCTCCGGTAGTCGTCCGGTCCGCCGGCCACACTCAGGTTGAACGCCGGCGTGAAGCGGTAGCGCAGCGTCAGCCCCTGCCCCGATTCGCCCGGATCCCAGCCGAAACCCCAGCGACGGATAGAGGCGTTGTCCGGATCCCCGGCGGTTGCGGCGATCGCCGGCGCCACCATCAGCAGGGCCATCAACAGGCAGGAGGCAGCCAGCGCCGGGTATCGGTATCCGGCACGCGAGTCGCGGCAGCGAAGGGGACGGTCCATGGGTCAGCTCCCTGGGATCGTGGCGTCGGATAAGTGACGAAATCGTCTACGCCCGAACAATCGCAGGGGATGACCAATAAGAGACCGGGCCGCCATCGTCAAGCGAAAGCGGCCCGGTGGCCCGATGATCCGGAAACGGGGTCAGAATTCCACCGAGGCGCCCATCTGCACCGACCACCCGTTCCACTGCCAGTACAGGTCGTTCGACTCCTGGTCGTTCCACTCGACGGCGGCGTTCAGGTCCACGCGCGCGTCGCCCCACAGGCGCGCGCCCCGGCGTTGCAGGTTCAGGCGCAATCGCGTCACTGCGTCGCTGCGTTCGCCGTCGGCCAGCGCCAGTTCCTCGTCCAGGATCACGAAGGTGTTCAACAGCGGATCGTAGAGCGTGGGCGGACGGCCGGGGTAGTCCAGCCAGGCGCGTTCGCCGGACAGCTCCACCACCATATTCCAGGGCATGATCACCTTGAGCGCCGTGCCCAGCCGGTTGCCGTCGAACGAGAATTCGTCCAGCAGCGGGTTGTCGAAGGCGGCCATCTGCGCCGCGGCATCGCCGTGCTCGTAGAGCTTCGAATCCGACCACCACGCCCGCAGCGCCAGCCGGTCGGACAGCGACTGGGCGGCCTGCAGGCTCACTTCGCGCGCCGCGGCATCGGCCTGGCCCTCATCGACATAGTCCTTCCAGCCCCCGCGCAGAGCCAGCGTCAGGCTGGTGCGGGTCGGCAGCGAGCGCTGCAGCCGCGCCGTCAGCCAAGCCTTGCGCGCGTCCTCGGCATTCTGGTCGGGATACGAGCGCGCCGACACGTCGGCCCGCAGCTGCGTGCTGAACGCGGGCATCAGGTAGTAGCGCGCCGACAGGTAGGCGCTGGTATCGTGGTAGTCGAACGGCTCGTACAGATCGGCGTTCATCCGCCAGGCGCTGGACACGCCGGCCTGCCAGCGCGCCTGCGCACCGCGCGAGCCGGCGACGGTCTCGGCCGTCACCGTCAGGTAGCCGTGGTTCAGATCGGGGTTGTCCTGGAAGCGCAGTAACCGGCCGTTGGCGCCCAATCGCAGCGATGACGCGGGTGTCCAGGTGAGCCAGCCGCGGCCGTCGGTGATGCCGTCACTGGGCGATGGCTCGGTACCGAACACGTTGTCGGTCCAGATCTGCATGGCGCCGGCGCCCGCGTTGACTGTCGACTGGGACCACGAAGGCAGCGCACTGATCAACAGCAGCGTCCCCAGACACGCGCCGGCGGCGCGCGCGTTCACCACGCGCTCCCGAAACCCGAACCCCAGTGACTGTTGCCGCCGCCACCATTGCCGCCGCCCACGCCGCCGCCGCCGGCGCCGCCGCCCTGGCCGGTGCGGTCGCGGTGGTGCTGGAAGCCGCCGTCCTCGAACCAGCAGCCGTCGGCCATGCCGTCGCCGTCGCTGTCGATGAAGCGGTCATCACGCCCGTGCGGGCCCTGACCCTGCACGCTGGCATGGTCCGCAAAACCGTCGCCGTCCTCGTCGACCCAGGCGGCGCCATCGAACACGAAACCGAATTTGTCGCCGTGCAGATCGCCGCGCCCGTAGGCCAGGCCGGTGATGTCATTGCGGCCATCGCCGTCCAGATCGAGCACGTTGTCGTCGCGTCCGTCGCGGTCGCGGTCGCGGAACGAGATTTCCAGGTCATTGACGCCGTCACCGTCAGCATCGCGGTAGGCGTCGTTCAGGCCGTCGCCGTCGGCATCGACCCAGGCGAAGCGGTGCGCGTAGGGCTGCAGGCTGACGTCGTTGACGCCGTCACCCTCGAGATCACCGAAATGATCGTGCCGCCCATCGGCATCCTGATCGACCCAGCCGGGCGCGGCCACGGCGGGAGCCGGCGCTTCCTGGGCCCAGGCCCCGGTCGCGGTCGCGATGCACAGGATCACAATGATGCTCTTCATGGCCGCCTTCTCCTTGGTCGTCAGGGCGGGCGGGGAAGCCTCGCATTCTCCCCCACCCCCCTTCATCATCGGAACGCTGCCAAACGTGCAGAAGTTCGCTAGCTGTCCGGCGTCGCTCCCGGGCCCGCTTTCGCAAACCCAAAGGGCTCAATGCAATTTCGCTGCCCGAACCGCCAAATAAGACAAGTTGCTATTCAGCAACGTTTTGCAAGGAACCAGTGTGGCGCGCGCGCTTCGTTTCTTCGACGATTCCGTCGAAACCCTCGCCCGTTCGGGCGCGCTTCCGACGATGCCTACCAGCCCCATTTGCGCAGCTTGTAGCGCAGGTTGCGTTCGGTCAGACCGAGCGCGCGCGCGGCCTGGCTCTGGTTCCCTTCGGCGGTGTCGAGCGCCTCGCGGATGACCCGCCGTTCGATCTCCTCAAGATACTTCGGCAAGTCGCCGCTGACATCGTCCAGCCGCCGGGTCTCGGTTGCGCCGGTGCCGCCGGGCAGGTCGGCCAGCGTCGCGATCGGACCTCGTGACAATACGACCATACGCGTGACCAGGTTCTCCAGTTCGCGCACGTTGCCGGGGTAGTCGTGTTTGACCAGCAGGTCCATGGCTTCGCGGCTGATCGATTCCACGGGCCGCAGGTACTGCGCCGACGCCTTGCGCCGGAAGTGCTCGATCAGCGGCGGGATGTCGCCGCGCCGCTCGCGCAACGGCGGCAGGTGGATGCTCACCACGTCCAACCGGTAGTAGAGGTCCTGCCGGAAGGTGCCGTCGGCCACCATCTGCTCCAGGTTGCGGTGCGTGGCCGCCACGATCCGTGCGTCGGTCTTGATGGTGCGGTTGCCGCCCACCCGCTCGAACGAACGCTCCTGCAGCACGCGCAGCAGCTTCACCTGCAGGGAAGGCGAGAGGTCGCCGATCTCGTCCAGGAACAGCGTGCCGCCGGTCGCGGCTTCGAAGCGGCCGATCCTCTGCTTGTCGGCGCCGGTGAAGGCGCCCTTCTCGTGCCCGAACAGTTCGCTCTCGAGCAACGTCGGGGCGATGGCCGCGCAGTTGACGGCCACGAAAGCCCCGGCCCGTCGCCCGCTGGCGTGATGCACCGCGCGGGCCACCAGTTCCTTGCCCGTGCCGCTTTCGCCGCGCACCAGCACGGTGGCGTCGGTCGTCGCCACGCGCGCGGCCAGGTCCAGGGCCGCGGTCATCGTCGGGCTGGTGGCCACGATGCCGGCGAACGAATGCGCGGCGGCCACCTGCCGCCGCAGGTCGCGCACCTCCGAAACGAGGTTGCGGCGTTCGACCGCCTTCTGCACCTGCAGCTGGATGTCGTCCAGATCGATGGGCTTCGTCAGGTAGCCGGCGGCGCCGCGCTTCATGGCCTCGACCGCGTCGGCGATGGTGCCGAAAGCCGTCATCACGATCACTTCCAGCAACGGGTTCGCTTCCCGCGCGCGCACCAGAAGTTCGGACCCGTCCATCCCGGGCATACGCACGTCCGTCAGCATGACGTCCACGACCGCGCTCCGCACGATGTGCAGCGCCGTCGGCCCGTCGGCCGCCAGCACGACGTCGTAGCCCAGTTTGACCAGGAATCCGCCCAGCGACTCGCGCTGCACGGCCTCGTCGTCGACGATCAGGATCCTCGCGTCGGTCATCCCGTGTCCTTGGCCGCGCCCGTCAGCGGCAGTTCGAGTGTGAAAGCGGCTCCGTGGCCGGGCTCGCTGGCCACGAGCGCGCGGCCGCCGTGCTGGGCCGCGATCTGATCGACGATCGCCAGCCCGACGCCGGTGCCTTCGGGCTTGGTCGTGTGGTACAGATTGAAGATGCGCGGCAGATCGGCGGCGCCGATGCCCGGACCGGTGTCGCGCACCGTCAGCAGCGCCCGGCCGCGATCGACCCGCAGTTCGATGGTCGTCACGGCGCCCTGCGGGCAGGCTCCCAGCGCGTTGTCCAGCAGGTTGTGCAGGGCCTGGCGCACGAGATCCGGATCGACGACGGCATCCAAACGCTCGGGCGCGACGACTTCCAGCGCCACGCCTTTGACATCGAACCGCCCGCGCACCAGCGCCGCGATGTCGCGCACCAGCGCGGCCAGATCGACGTTGTCCGGCCTGGGCGCGGCCGGACGCGCGTAGAGCAGGAACTGTTCGATGATGCGGTTGATGCGGCTGACCTCGCCCCGCACGACAGTGGTCAGCTGGCGATACTCGTCCTGACCCTCGGTGGGCGTGAATTCGCGGCCCAGGCGCTGCGCCACCACGCCGATCGCGTTCAACGGATTGCGGATCTCGTGCGCCACGCCGGAAGCCAGTTCGCCCAGCGCGAAGCTGCGTTCGCGCCGCGCCTGTTCGGCCTCGAGCACCGACACTTCCCGCCGCGCCGCCTCCCAGGCCGCCTGCGTCGTCGCCAGCCGCCGGCTGGCCAGCAGCAGGGCCGCGCCGGAACCGAGCGCCGCCAGCAGCAGGAACGAGTGCACCGCCAGACTGCGCTCGATGTCGTTCTGCCGCTGTTGCACTTCGGTCAGGTCCATCCCCACGCGCAGCAGGCTGACCGGCCGACCGGACACTTCCAGACGCGATACGGTCTCGAGTGTGGGTCGCCCGGCGAAGACCACTTCGCGCGAAGCCGGCCGGCCGGTGCGCAGCACCCCGGCCAGCAGCGTATCGTCGGCCACGGACGAAAGCTGCTCGACGTTCGGCGTCGCCGCGTGGATGCCCCGCCCGTCCTGCAGCGCCAGATAGGCCGTGCTGCCCAGTTCGCCCAGCGCCTGCAGCAGGCGTCCGGGGCCGATCCGTCGCCGCGCCGCCGCCATCGCCTGCGCATCCATGCCCGCGCAGATCAACCCGCCATCGGCCCGCCTCTTCACGCCGACCAGCCGGTAGCCGCCGCCCGCGGCGACCGGAACGCGCAGCACGCGGGATTGACCGGGCTCCAGATCGACGGCGCCCCCGTCGGACAGTTCATCCCAGCAGGCCGCTTCCTGATGCTTGTCGCCGGCCACCACGGCCGAAACCTGCACCTTCAGATCCGCCCCGCGCACCGACAGGCAGACCAGATTGTTCGCCAGCGCCAGGCTGTCGAGCAGCGCCTGCGATCCCTGACGTTTGCCGGCCAGCTGTTCGGTCAGTGCCGCCAGCGCCAGCAGACGGTCGCCGGCCTGAGTCTCCCAGGCCTCGAACGCCGCCAGGGCGTGGCCCTGACTTTCGCCGACCACGCGGCGCACCTCTTCGGCATGACCGGTCGTCAACGCCTCCAGCGTCGCCCGCGCCCCGCGGATCTCGCGGATGGTCGACACCACGAAGACCGCGCCGGCCAGAAACAGCACCGTCACCACGACCGGCGCGCGCAGAAGCCAGTTCCGTCGGGAGGTAGAGCGGTTCATGAGAGCAGGGACTCCGATCTTGAATGACAGCCGGTCGATGGTAGCCCAAGCCCGGTGAAGCGACAAGGATCGTCGAGGGTTTCGACGACTTCGTCGAATGTCGGGGCGCCCGCGGACCTTGCGACGCATGCGCGCATCCGCTGCATTTCCTGTCGGAACAAGGCTTTGGCGACGATTTCGTATGCCTTCATCAAAACTGGCCCACCCGATGCTTTGGTCTCCCCTGTAAATCCTCGCTGGTTGAATGGACGCAGACGCAAGGAGTAGACCCATGAAGACCCGCATCATCCTTAGTGCGCTGGCGATGATCGCCCTCGCCGCTTTCAGTGCCCCCGCCTCCGCCCAGACCGACGGTGTCGGCGGCTTCGGCTACGCGGTCGGCGGCTTCCTCGATGAGAATGGCGACGGCTTCAACGACCTGGCCCCGGACGCCGACGGCGACGGCATCCCCAACGGCGTGGATCCGGACTACGCTCCCCCGATGGACGGCACGGGCAACCGCCTGGGCGCCGGCGACGGCATCTGCGACGAGGACGGCTTCCAGTACCGTCAGGGCTTCCAGTACAAGCACAGCAACGGCGCGGCCGGCTTCGGCCCCGGCGACGGCACCGGCAACGGCGGCACGGGCCCCGGCGACGGCACCGGCTTCGGCCCCGGCGACGGCACCTGCATCCCGGCGCTGGACGGCAGCGGCGAAGGCCCGAACGGCCGCGGCCAGCAGCGTTGATCGCCCGGCCACGCCACGAAGGCGCGCACGGATAGCCTCCAGTCGCCGGATGGGTAGTGGCAAAGAACGGGGGGGCCGGCCGGCTCCCCCGTTCTCGTTTTTTGGTTCTGTTGGTCGGGAACGTCTTCGTCGGCGGGCACCCGAATCAGGCTTGCTGCGGCGGCCCGTACTCCTGCCCCATCAGCGCGAGTTCTTCGCGCACCCGCGCGACCAGGACTTCCGGCTCGCGCAGCCGCGCACAGGCGCCGAAGCCCAGCACCAGCGACATCACCTCGGGTTCGCTGGTCGACCAGAAGGACAGACGCAAACCACCCTCACCCTGATCCTCCACGGTCTGCCCCGGACTCCAGGTGCGTTCGCGCGCGTAGGCGGCGGCCCAGCCGTTCAGGTCGACCACGACGTGGAATCGCTTCTGCATCCACACGCCGAAACCCTGATTCATCACCTTTTCGAAGTTGTAGCCGGGCGGACGATGGAACGGCGTGTCGGTCAGGGACACCTTCTCGAAGCGATGAAGAGCCAGCAGCGGATCGTACTTCGGCGCCTTGTAGGGCCGACCGGGCGAACGCGCGCGCCGCGCGTGCACATACACCGTCTCGTGGTGCGCGAACACCTGCAGCGGCTTGATGTGGAAGGTCTTGGCGGCCGGCGCGTTGAGACCGCGGTAGGTGATCTCGCACACGCGGCGATCGGCCATGCCAGCCAGAAGCGTGCGCAACACGTCTTCGTGGCGCGTGTAGTCGATGGAGCCGGAACGCACCACGCCGAACACCGATCCGCCGCCGTCGATGCCGGCAGGCAAATGGTGGCCGCTCTTCTCGACCGCCCGCTCCATCTCGACGAAGGTGTCCTGCCCGAGCAGATGCTCCGTGAACGCGCGGCACATCTGCAGGGTGCGGTGCTCGGCCTCGCTGAGCAGCGCGGCGGGTTCGGAGATCGCGTGATCCTTGTCGCGGTCGATCCAAACCCACTTGCGCCCGTCGCGCATTTCATCGTGCAGCGTCACGTCCCAGGCCTGGGTGATGTCGTTGACCAGCCGCAGCACCGTCTGCTTGGAGCAGCCCAGGGACCGCGCGAGTTCGGTCAGCGAGTGCTTCTGGCCGGTGAACATGAGCTTGGCGAACAGGCGGATCAGCTTCTCGCCATAGGAGCGGTCGGGCGACTGTTTCTTCTGCATCATGGCTCCAACATATTGTACTGGCGTTCCGTCGGACGGAACGGTCATGCGCTATCATTCCCACCATCGAGGGAAGAGATGCCGACACTATATGAATGTGGGGGCGATGGATAGGTGAATGGTGGGAAGTTGACGATGGGCGGATGCCCCGAGGTCGCTTCCCCCGAAGGCCCGGACCCTGCATGGTCCGGCGACGGCGCGGGTGGACCCCACTTGGGCGAGGTGGGGTTGCCTGCGTCGTCAATTTATTTGGGGATCGCTGGTGCATCCGCTGCAGATAGAATTTCGCTAACTGTTTCACTGACAACGCCTTGTGTGGCGCGTGGCCCTGTCGCGAGACTCTAAGTCCGGCGTGTAAGCTCCACCACTCCGAGTCTGCCGACAGTGATTTGCGCCGTCGAGACCATTGACCTCTTGATGTTTTTCCCGAATGCCGGTAGTGTGCGCCTTCCTCCCACTGAAGAATCTGGTGCTTTCCCGGCGAAGCGGCCTTCCGGCCGGATGCCTGTCCGTGATTACCGGACTGTGTGCGTCCAGGTCGGTTCGGAGCGCACAGCGTCGGGACCCGGGGCACCCCGGGACGACCATGGAGCGGAACTGTTGCCTATTGAAATCGCAAGGCAAACTGGCGTAAAATTGTTTCGTTCCAGAAGCCCAGTAGAGACATCAACGGGGACGACACGCTCAAGGCTTCCCCACCGACCGGCTATGCCAGGCGGTGGATTCCTCCTCCCAAGCCTTGTGGAGCTGAAGAGATG
>JAIFKS010000003.1 GCA_020049465.1 bacterium
ACGCCGGGCGACAGCTGCGCGACTGCCTCGACTCCGTCACGCAGCATGGCCACGGCCTGGTGCGGCGGACCATCGTCGTCGACAACGGTTCCACCGACGGTTCCGAGGCCTGCGCCGAGCAGCGTCCCGGCGTCACGCTGATCCGTGCCGGTACCAACCTGGGCTTCGGCAAGGGGTGCAATCTCGGCGCGCGGCAGGCGCAGGGCGACTACCTGCTGTTCCTGAACCCGGACGCCGCGCTGTATGCCGACACGCTGCCGCGGGCCCTGGCCTTCATGCAGGATGCGGCCAACGCCCGGGTGGGCATCTGCGGCGTGCAGCTGCTGGACGAATCCGGCCGGGTGGCCCGCAGCTGCGCCCGGCTTCCGTCCGTGTCGGGCCTGGTGGCCCAGTCCGTCGGGCTGGACCGCGTGTTCCCGCGCCTTGGCCACTTCATGGTCGAGTGGGACCATGCGCAGACGCGCGAAGTGGAGCAGGTCATCGGCGCGTTCTTCTTCGTGCGGCGTGAGCTGTTCGAGGCACTGGGGGGCTTCGACGAACGGTTCTTCGTGTATTTCGAGGAAGTCGATTTCACGCTGCGCGCCCGCCAGGCGGGCTGGCGCACCGTCTATGTCGCCGACGCGCAGGCGTTCCACGCGGGCCGGGGCACCACCGAACGGATCAAGGCGCTGCGGCTGTTCTATTTCCTGCGCAGCCGCCTGCAGTACGTGTCCCGGCACTTCGCCTGGCCGGGAACCGTCGCCGTCCTGCTGGCCACGCTGCTGCTCGAGCCGGTCTCGCGGTCGGCTCTTGCGCTGCGGCGCGGTTCGTGGCGCGGCCTGCAGGAAACCTGGGCCGCGTACGGCAGGTTGTGGCGCTGGCTGCCGAAGTGGGCGTTGAAGAGGAAGACCGGGTGAGCCGCGATGTCTGAACCCATGCGCATCCTGGTCCTGACGAAATACGGCAGCCTGGGCGCGTCGTCGCGCCTGCGCTTCCAGCAGTACCTGCCCTGGCTGCGGCAGGCGGGCCTTGACGTGACGGTGCAGTCGCTGCTGTCGGACGATCAGGTGCTGGCGCGTTACCGGTCCGGCGGCTACGGGATCCCGTCGTTGCTGCAGGCGTACGCCGCCCGCGCCCGGGCGCTGACGCGCAGGCGGCGGTTCGACCTGGTCTGGATCGAGAAGGAAGCGTTGCCCTGGTGGCCGCTGTGGCTGGAGTCGACCCTGCTGCGCGGTGTGCCGTACGTGCTCGATTACGACGACGCCGTGTTCCACAACTACGATCTGCACGCCAATCCGCTGGTCAGGCGCCTGTACGGCCGGCGACTCGACGGGCTGATGGCCGGGGCCGCGCTGGTGGTCGGGGGCAACCGCTACCTGGCGCAGCGCGCGCAGGAGTCCGGTGCGCGCCGTGTGGAAGTGCTGCCCACGGTGATCGACCTGGACCGCTACCCGCGCCGCGCGGAGATGTCCGCGATCACCGCGGCGACGGGCGAGGCGCCGCGCATCGTCTGGATCGGTTCGCCGTCCACCGCGCGCTACCTGGAACTGCTGCGCGAGCCGCTGCAGGCCCTGGCCGCGAACCGCCCGTTCACGTTGCGGGTGATCGGCGGCGAGGTCGACCTGCCCGGCGTGCCGGTGGAGATCGTGCCCTGGTCCGAAGCGACCGAAGTGGAAAGCCTCTGCGCCTGCCAGGTGGGCGTGATGCCTCTGTTCGAGTCGCCGTGGGAGCGGGGCAAGTGCGGATACAAGTTGATCCAGTACATGGCCTGCGGACTGCCGGTGGTCGCCTCCGGCGTCGGCGTCAATCCTGAACTCGTCCGGCCGGGCGAGAACGGCTTCCTGGCCGACACGCCCGCCGAGTGGACCGAAGCGCTCGGCGGACTGCTCGCGGACGCGACCATGCGCGACCGGCTGGGTGCCGACGGACGGCGGAGGGTGGAGCAGTCCTATTGCGTCCAGCAGACGGGGCCGCGGCTGGCCGCGCTGCTGCGCTCGGTCCGGCAGTCGAACCCTCGCGGGTCGCATTCAGATGGAGCTCGTTCATGATCCGAAGCCTTCCGGCCCCTCTGTGCCCGCTGTGCGGAACGGGCGGCGATCCCGTCCATGCGGGACTCCGCGATTTCCTGTTCGCCGCCCCGGGCGAGTGGAGCCTGTCGCGATGCCGCGATGACCGGTGCGGCACGCTGTGGCTGGATCCGATGCCCGTCGCCGAAGACCTGCACGAGGCCTACGAGACCTACATGACCCACGTCGACACCGACGCGGCGACCAGCCCGTCCCGGCTTCGGCGCGCCGGCCACAGGCTCATGTCGGCCTACCTGCGCGCGCGCTACGCGCCCGGCCGGAGCACCCTGTCCGACCGGCTCCTCGGTCCGCTGCTGTACCTGATCCCCGGCCACCGCTGGGATGCCGACGCCACCGTGTTCGGACTGAAGCCCGTTCCCGGCGGACGGATCCTGGAGGTGGGCTGCGGCGTGGGCGCGAAGCTGGAGTGGCTTGAACAGATCGGCTGGCAGGCCGAAGGGCTGGACGTGGACGAGAAGGTGGTCGCACTCGCCCGCAGCCGGAAGCGGTCCGTGCATCTGGGCGACCTGTTCAGCCGGCGCTACCCGGACGATTCGTTCGATGCGATCGTCATGTCGCATGTCATCGAGCACGTGGCCGACCTGTCCACGCTGATGGGCGAGTGCCACCGGATCATGAAGCCGGGCGGCCGCCTCGCCCTGCTGACGCCCAATGCGGACAGCTGGGGCCACCGGCGCTACGGCGCGCACTGGATGCCGCTGGACCCTCCGCGCCACCTGCACATCTTCACGCCGTCGTCGTTGAGCGGGCTGTGCGAGCGGGCCGGCTTCGCGGTCGAGCGCAGCCGGACCACGCCGCGCTCCCGGGGCGTGTTCCTGGGCAGCCGTCAGATCGCCCGCGCGGGCCGGATGGACTTCCAGGCCCCGATCGGCCTCGGGTCGCGGCTGTGGATGGAAGGCATGGAGACCCTGGAGTGGCTGCGGCTGGGCGTGGCGCCGCTGTGCGGCGAGGAACTCTTCACCGTGGCCCGGAAGAAGAGCGCCGGTCGTTGATCCGGCCGTGGCGCGCGGTCAGGCCCGCGGCCGCTGGGGCAGCCGATCGGTGGGGAAGGGGCTGCGCCAGGCGGGCGCCGCGTCGCCGCCGGTGAACTTCCCGTTGTCCACGACCTCGCCCGGCGCCGGCTTCTTCGCGATGACGGCGATGTGGTACGGGCGGAACGCCTCGACGGCCATGACCCGGAGTCCCAGGTGATCGACCGCGCAGACCGCCAGGCGCGTGTCGAACACGTGCTGGTGCAGGCACCTGTTCTCGCTGTTCCGCCGGGAACGTTCCTCGAAGGCCGCGAAGTCGCCGGCGCCGGGATCCTTCTGCAGATCGTGAAGCTCGAGAATTTCCGGCAGGTGGGTCAGGTCCGTTTCGTCCATCCGCGCGTCGAAGTCGCTCACCAGATGTTCCAGCGTGGTCACCGGCCGGCGGTGGTCGAAGGTCCCGTCCTTGTGCGGCACGACCAGGACCAGCGTCCCGTTCGGCCGCAGGACCCGGATCCATTCGGACAGTCCCTGGAGCGGATTGGCCAGGTGTTCCAGGCAGTGCGACGACAGGACGAAATCGTACGCGGCGTCGGCGATGAAACCGAGGTCGCTGGCCTCGCCGACGAACTGGCGGCCGGGCGCCGTCCCCTTGTGGAAGACGAAATTGTCGCCTTCGCTGATCGTCCCTTCCCACACGGTCCGGTGGCCGAAGTTGCAGTTGTCGACCCTGGCGGCCAGCGGATACACCGGAATGGCGCCGTGCGGTCCGAACATGGGGCTGGGACCGCCCAGTTCCAGGCCGACCCCCGCCGCGAAATCCGATGGGGAGCGCTGGATGTACTCGAGACGGTGGGGCGCGAGGCGGCGAACGACGGCGCCCGCCAGGCTGCCGATCCCGTTGGCCTTCACCAGTGCGCGGACTTTGCTGATCACGCTTCGCTTCCCCCCGCCAGAAAGTGCTTCCCGGGCCCGTTCATGCGGTCGACGACGGCATGATAGGCTTCCGGCGCGTTCCTGTCATGGCCTTGCTGCGGCGGGCCGGGGGATGACAGCGCTGCGGACGCGACCTATAATCCGCCGCCGGCGGCGCTGAACATCGGAATGTAACGGCAGGGATGCGGCCATGACCACGCGACAGACCATCGGCAACGTCCTGCGCCGGAGCGTGAGCACCCCGGCCCGGGAATCGGCCGTCCTGTGGGTCGCCGTGCTCCTGTGCAGCTTCGTGAAGATGCGCGCCTACTGGCAGCACGGCCGGTTCTGGGCCGAAGAGGGTCGCGACTTCTTCGTCGACATCGCCGCCAGGGACGGCGGGCACGGCCTGCTGTACGTGTTCAACGGCCACCTCGAGTTCATGACCAACCTCGTGGTCTTGTGCAGCACGCTGGTGGATCCGCAGCGGGCGCCCCTGGTCACGACCTGGTTTTCCTGGCTGCTCCAGCTGCTGCCGATCGGGCTGTTGATCCACGGCCGCCGGCAGGTCGGGTTGTCGTTCGGGCGCGCGCTGCTGTTCGTGCTTGCCGCCGCGGCCATTCCCCAGAGCCCCGAGGTCTGGGCGAACAGCATCAACCTGCACTTCCATTTCGCGCTGCTGGCGGGGCTCATCGCCGTGCTGCCGTCGCCGTCCGGCGCGCAGGCGCGGCTGTTCCGGGTCCTGCTGCTGGGGGCCGGGCTCAGCGGCATCCCCGCGAACAGCCTGCTGCCGGTCTTCGTCGCGCGCGCGGTCCGCGCCCGTCTGCGCGAACGATGGATCCAGGTCGGCATCCTGGCCGCGACCTCGGCCCTGCAGCTGGGACTGCTGGTGCAGCATGGGCTGACCGCCGAAGGGCGTGACGTTGTCACCGATCCGCTGGTGCTCTGGCTGGCCCTGCTGGCGCAGCACGTGGTCTCGCCGCTGCTCGGCATCAAACTGGCGGGGCACGCCATCCTGCGGTTCAACCTGCTGGTCAACGACAGCCCGGCCTCCTGGGCGCTGGCCCTGGCGGTCTCGGCGGCCTATGTGTCGCTGTGGGTGCTGGTCGTGAAACGCCGGTGGACGACGAGCGCCTGGTGCCTGGGCGTCGCCCTGCTGCTGGCGGTCTTCTGTGTCCTGACGTCGCTGGGCAACCGGGTCGTGCTGGTCTCCGCGGAGACCGGCGGGCGCTATTTCTATGCGTCCAATCTTCTGTTGCTGCTGGGTGTCCTGCTCGCGATCCCCAAGGTGACCGCCCCGGCGCCCCGGCGGACCTGGCGCGCCGTGTTCGTGCTCTGGGCGCTGCTGTCGTGGCACGGGCTGCGCAACTACATCGACGGTCCGGCCTGGCCCGAAGCCTGGCGGCAGGCCCGGAGTGCGGGGGCGGGGCAGATCGCGATCTGGCCGCGGGGCTGGACCATGGCCAACCCGGGGGCGGGCGACCCGGAACCCCGGAACTGAGCCTGTCCCGGGCGCCCAGGGGCTGCCCGCCGGGGGCCTGCCCGGCCGTCGGGCAACGGCCCTCAAGTCGCCATCTGACATGACGATAACGTCTTTCATGCGGTCCGCGGGCCGAGAGGCGTGCCCTGCCGGGACGCCGCGGAGGCCACCCCGTCGCCCTGCTTTACCCTTGCATCGGGTCCGGGGGACCTCTATCTTGGGCCGCGCAGCCACCGGAACGTGGGCGGCGGGAGAACTCCCGCTGTCCTTGTGTCCGGTAGTTTGCGCTCAATCCGTACAAGCGGGTCGGCGCCGTCACCCGGAGCGGAATGCCCCGGCCGGGTGCACTGGTCCCGCCTCACTCCCGTGAACGCATCGGCAGACGGGAAAGGCGGCCGGCCTGCGGCCATCGTGACGCCGCGGCGTGACGTGTTTTCTGGAGGTTCTGGACGATGGCACTGACCAAGGATCAGAAGGACGCGGTGATCGGCAAGTACCGCAAGCACGAGGGTGACTCGGGCTCGCCCGAGGTACAGATCGCTCTGCTCACCTTGCGGATCAACACCCTGGGCGACCACTTCAAGATGCACAAGGCGGATCACCATTCCCGCCGCGGGCTGCTGAAGATGGTCGGTCAGCGCAAGAGACTGCTGTCCTACCTGAAGAAGAAGGACCTTGAGGGGTATCGCGCCCTGATCAAGGACCTGGGCATCCGGGGCTGATGACAGGCACCGGAATTTGAGTCCGCCTGGCTGTCGGTCGCGCCGGAAACGTCGCGACCGATTGCCGTATCTGGCGGCCAGCGGAGCGTCGACGGTAATAGGGCCGCCCGACGCGTTGATTTAGCGGATGGAAGGGAAGAGAACCTGATGATGAACAAGCAGACAGTCAGCCTCGAGATGAACGGGACGACCTTCAGTCTCGAGACCGGCCGCATGGCCAAGCAGGCCAACGGCTCCTGCATCGTGCGCATGGGCGACACGATGAGCCTGATCGCCGTGGCGGCCGACCCCCGGCCCACCGACAAGGATTTCCTGCCCCTGATGGTCGAGTACCGCGACAAGACGTACGCTGCGGGCAAGATCCCCGGCGGCTTCTTCAAGCGCGAGGGCAAGCCGACCGAACGCGAGACGCTCACCTGCCGGCTGATCGATCGCCCGCTGCGTCCGATGTTCCCGAAGGGCTACCGCTGCGAGACGCAGATCATCTGCTTCATCATCAGCGCCGACACCGATTTCCACGCCGATACCCTGAGCATCACCGGCGCCTCGATGGCCCTGGCCCTGTCCGACGTGCCGTTCCACGAGATCCTCTCGGGCGTGCGCGTCGCCGACATCGACGGCGAGTTCGTGGCGAACCCGACCTTCGAGCAGCTCGAGTCCTCGTGCATGGACCTCGTGGTCGCCGGCACCGACGACATCGTCTGCATGATCGAGGGCGAGTGCCTGGAAGTCAGCGAAGACCGTCTGCTGGACGCGATCGAATTCGCGCACACCTGGATCCGCAAGCTGAACGCGCTGCAGCGCGAGCTGGTGGCCAAGGCCGGCGCCAAGACCAAGTGGGACGTCGCCCCGGTCAAGGACATCTCCGACAGCGTGGCCAAGGTGGTCGGGTTCATCGGCGACGAGCTGAAGACCGCCATCTCGGTCAAGGGCAAGTTCGAGCGCTCCAACGCGCTGTCCGCCGCCAAGGCCAAGGTCGCCGAGCAGTTCCCGGGCGAGGACGGCAAGCCGTCCGCCGAGATGCTGGAAGCCTTCGCCAAGGCCGAGAAGAAGCTCATGCGCGAGATGATCCTCAGCGAGGGCGTGCGCACCGACGGCCGCGACCTGACCACGGTCCGTCCGATCACCATCGAGACCGGCGTGCTTCCGCGCGCGCACGGCTCCTGCCTGTTCACCCGCGGCGAGACGCAGGCCCTGGGCACCGTCACCCTCGGCAGCAAGCAGGCCGAGCAGCGCATCGAGCCGCTGGGCGGCGAGCAGTACTGGTCGAAGTACTACCTGCACTACAATTTCCCTCCGTTCTCGGTGGGCGAGACGGGTCGCTACAGCGGCACCGGCCGTCGCGAGATCGGCCACGGCAAGCTGGCCGAGCGCGCCATCCGGCCGATCCTGCCCGAGCTGGAGGACTTCCCGTACACCATCCGTCTGGTGTCCGAGATCCTCGAGAGCAACGGCTCGTCGTCCATGGCCACGGTCTGCGCCTGCTGCCTGGCCCTGATGGACGCCGGCGCCCCGATCCGCAAGGCCGTGGCCGGCGTGGCCATGGGTCTGGTGAAGGAAGGCGACCGCATCGCGGTGCTGACCGACATCCTGGGCGTCGAGGATCACCTCGGGGACATGGACTTCAAGGTGACCGGCACGCGTGACGGCATCACCGCCTTCCAGCTGGACACCAAGATCGCCGGCATCAGCCGCGAGGTCATGAGCAAGGCCCTGGGCGACGCGCAGGCGGCGCGCCAGCACATCCTGAACGTGATGGAAGAGCACCTGGCCGGTCCGCGCGCCACGATGAGCCCGTACGCGCCGAAGATCGACACCGTGCAGATCCCCGTCAGCAAGATCGGCACGCTCATCGGACCGGGCGGCAAGGTCATCAAGCGCATCCAGGAAGAGACCGGCGCCACCATCGAGGTGGACGACACCGGCATGGTCTTCATCTCCAGCATCGACCAGGCGGGCGGCGCGGCGGCCATGGCCTACGTGACCGGCCTGATGTGCGAGCCTGAAGTCGGCAAGGTCTACAAGGGCGTGGTCAAGACGATCGTCGACTTCGGCGCCTTCGTCGAGTTCCTGCCCGGCAAGGACGGCCTGCTGCACATCAGCGAGCTGGAGTACCGCCGCGTGAACAACGTCGAGGACGTCGTCCAGGTCGGCGATACGATCGAGGTCAAGCTGGTCGAGATCGACAGCCGCACCGGCAAGGTGCGTCTCAGCCGCAAGGCTCTGCTGCCGGCCCCCGAGGGCTGGGAAGAGCCGCCGCGGCGCGAGCGTTCGGACAGCGGCGGCGACCGCGGTCGCAGCGGTGGCGGCGGGCGTGACCGTGACCGTGGTGGTCGCGGCGGGCCTCGCCGGTAATCGACAACCGGACGTACCGATGAACCTCGATCCGTATCGGAACGAGACGCCGCCCCGCCGGGAAACACTTCCCGGCGGGGCGGTCCTGCTGACGGCGCCTTTGCCGTCTTCGACCGCCGTGACGCTCGGCGTCTGGCTGCGCAACGGCAGCCAGGAGGAGCCGTCGCACCTGGGCGGCATTTCGCATTTCCTGGAACACATGGTCTTCAAGGGCACGCGGCGGCGCGGCGCGTTCGAGCTGGCGTCCGGCTTCGACGCGATCGGCGCCTCGGTCGACGCCTTCACCACGAAGGACCTCGTGGCCTTCACCGTGAAGGTGCTGCCCGAATATTTCACCACCGCGGCCGACCTGCTGGCCGAGATGCTGCTGGAGCCCGCGTTCGCGCCCGAGCTGACCGTGCTGGAGCAGGACGTGGTCGTCGAGGAGATCCAGGAAGCGCTGGACACCCCCGAAGACCGCCTGCACGACGCCTTCGCCGCGCGCATCTACGGCGTTCATCCGCGCGGACGTCCCATCCTGGGCACGCCGGAGTCCGTGCGCTCGTTCGGCTCCGACGTGCTGCACGCCGAGCACGCGCGCCTGTTCGCGCCGCACAACCTGGTCGTGTCGCTGGCCGGCAATTTCGGCGACGCCTTCCGCGACCGCGTGGTCTCCCTGTTCAGCGGGGGCGTGGCGGCGCCGGTCGCGCCGGTGGCAGAAGCGCCCTCGGCCTCGGCCTCGGCTTCGCTGCTCGATCCAGGCCAATATGTCGACAGCCTGACCGATCCGTTCCGCCTGGACCTGCGCAGTCCCATCCTGCAGACGTACTTCGAGGCCGGCAACCTGGGCGTGTCGTTCGCGCATGCCGACCGCCTGGCGATCTATCTGCTCATCAACCTGCTGGGCGGGGGCATGAGCAGCCGGGTCTTCCAGGCCATCCGCGAGCGCGAGGGCCTGGCCTACACCGTCTACAACTACCACGACATGGGCCGCGACACCGGGCTGGTCAGCTGCTCGGGTTCGTGCTCGCCCGACAAGCTGGGCCGCCTCGAAGAGGTGCTGCGGCACGAGTACCGCAACCTGCTGCAGAACGGCATCAAGGCCGATGAGCTGGACAGCAACAAGGCGCAGCTCAAGTCGCAGCTCATCTTCTCGCTGGACGGCGTGTCCAACCAGATGTACCGCGCGGCGCGCAACGAGATCTACTACGGACGCTTCGTGCCGGTGGCCGAACTGGTCGACGGCATCGACAAGGTGGACTGCGACCAGCTGATGCGCTGCGCCTCGACCTGGTTCGACCCCGACAGCCTGCTGTTCGCGGTGCACGGCCCGGGCGAAGGCGCCCTGCCCGACGATGACGACCCCGACGACGATGATCCGGACGACGACTCAACGGAAGACGAATCCGATGACGACGAGGGCCAGGCCTGAGGACCCCAAGCGCCGGGACACGGTCCGGGACCGGCTGCCGCCGGCGGACCTGCCCGCGTTGAACTGGGGTTTGCGCCTGCTCGGTCTGCTCGTGGTCGCGGGCGCCTTTCTGGACGGGGCCGGCACCTGGGG
Organism: bacterium; assembly: GCA_020049465.1. Classification (GTDB taxonomy): domain Bacteria; phylum Krumholzibacteriota; class Krumholzibacteriia; order LZORAL124-64-63; family LZORAL124-64-63; genus CAINDZ01. The sequence goes on from JAIFKS010000003.1 coordinate 10,050, forward strand.
TTTCGACCACCTGGCCTGGCTGCCGCGCTGGACGCTGGCGGCCGTGCTGCCGCTCGTCGGGTTTCTCTTCTGGGTCGGCGGCCCGCGGCGGCCCGACCGCGGCTACACTTCTCGTTTGCACGTCCTTCTGTTCCGGTGGCGACCCGGGCTGGTCGTCTGGCCCGCCCTGGCCGGCGCCCTGTTCGCGGCGCTGCGGACGCGCGCCCACTTCCTGGGCGACGGCTACCTGCTGCTGGACGTGCTGGGCCGCAAGCACGAACTGCGGCCATTCGAATCGTTCGGCTTCATCCTGCTCGAACAACTCCGGCCGCTGTTCGCTTCGGCGCCCGATCCTTCGCTGGCCGTCTACCGCGCCGCTTCGATCGCCGCCGGGGTGACGGGCGTGCTTCTGGTGCGCCTGCTGCTGCCGAAGACATCGTGGGAGCCGGCGCGGCAGGTCGTCTTCTTCGGTCTGCACATGTTCGGCGCCGCGACCCTGCTCTACTGCGGCTACGTCGAACACTACGCCTTCGCCTACGCCTTCCTGACCGCCTTCACCCTGGCCGGCGTGGCGGCCTCCGAAGAGCGCTTGCCGCTGCGCGTGCCCGCCCTCCTGCTGGGGGCGGCCGTGGCCGCGCACCTGAGCGCGGTCCTGGCGGCGCCGGCGCTGGTGGTCCTGGCGCTGCGCGGGGCCGACGGACGCGAACGCGGACGGCGGCTGGTGACGGCGCTGGCTCCGACGGCGGCGGTCGTGCTGGGTCTGGCGGTGTTCCTGGCCGTGCGCGAGGGCGGCCTGGCCGCAGTGGCGGCCGGCATGGGGGACAACGCGAACCTGCACCGGCCGCTGCGGACGCTGATCGGCGCCGGCGGCGTGCTCTCGCTGCGCACGGTGGTCGACGTGCTGAACCTGCTCCTGCTGATCGCGCCCGTGCCGCTGGTCATGCTGCTGTCCGCGCGGCGCGGCGACGAGGGATCCCTGCACACCGCTCCGGTCCTGCGCTTTCTGGCGACGCATGCGGCCGTGCTGCTGGCGGCCATGGTACTTCTCGACCCCAAGCTGGGCGCCGCGCGCGATTGGGATCTGCTGGCGGCGCACGCCGCGGTGCTGACGGCGCTGGCCGTCGCCGTGGTGCCGGCGGCGCGGCTCAGGCCCCGCCGCCTGGTCGTGGCCGCACTGGCCTGTTCGCTGCCGTGGTTCGCGCTGGGTTTGAACGCGCCGGCGGCGGCCGACCGGCTGGCCGCCATGGCGCAGGGATTCCAGCCGTACGCGCAGGCCTACGCCTTTGAGGGCCTGGGCAAGTACCACCGTGACGCGGGCCGGTCCGCCGAAGTGGCCGCGATGTATCTGGAGGCGACAAAGGCGCTGCCGGACAACGCCCGGTTCCACGCGCTGCTCGGCGCGGCCCAGGTCACCCTGTACAACGAATCGGATGAGCGCGGACAGCCGCAGGAGAGCTTCATGGAGCAGGCCGAGGCCAGCTACCGGCGGGCGCAGAGCCTCAATCCCAACTATCCCCCGGTGATGGACAACCTGGCGCGCCTGTGCGTGCGCAAGGGAGGCTACGCCGAGGCCGAGTCCCTGCTGACGGCACTGGCCGCTCGCCAGGCGCTGACGGCGGACCAGTTGAAGCTGCAGCAGTACTGCCGGCAGCGCCTGGGGCTCACCGACGGTGCGGACCTCAACTCCAGTCGAACCCCGCGCCTTCCAGCAGTTCCATGATGCGCGTGATCGTCGCCGACGGCGCCACCAGCGACACGCGCGCGTACCCGCGGCCGTGCACGCCGAAGCCGCTGCCCGGGGACACCAGCACGCCCGTCTTCGCGAACACGTCGCGCACGAAGCCGAAGTCGTCGTCGCCCCACGCTCGGGGGATGCGCGCCCAGATGTACAGCGTGGCCGCCGGCGACGGCACCTGCCAGCCCAGCTTGCGGAAGCCCGCGACCATCTGATTGCGCCGGCCCAGGTATGTCTCGCGGTTCTCCTTCACCGTCCGGGCGCCGTAGCGCAGCGCGTTGACGGCCGCCATCTGGATGCCGCCGAACAGCGAGAAGTCGACATGGCTCTTCAGACGGCCCAGGTTGGCGATCGGCTCGCTGCCCCCCACCACGAAGCCCACGCGCCAGCCGGCCAGGTTGTGGCTCTTGCTCAGGCTCTGGAACTCGACCGCCACGTCGAAGGCGCCGGGCACCTGCAGCACGCTCGGTGGCGGGTTCTCGGTGTCGAAGCCCAGTTCGGTGTAGGCCGCGTCCGAAACCAGCATCACCTGGTGGCGCTTGCACCAGGCCACCGCCTTCTCGAAAAAGGCCAGGTCGCAGACGCCGCCGGTCGGGTTGTTCGGGTAGTTCAGGATGAGCATGCGCGAACGCGCCGCCACTTCGGCCGGGATGTCTTCCAGGCGCGGCACATAGCCGTCCTCTTCGCGCAGCTTCAGTTCGTAGATCTCCGCTTCGCACAGATGCGCCGCGCCGAAATAGGCCGGATAGCAGGGACTGGGAATGATGATGCCGTCGCCCGGGTTCAGGTAGGCCCGCATCAGGTTGGCCAGGCCTTCCTTCGAGCCGATCAGCGGCAGCGCCTGCGTGTGCGGGTCCAGCCTGACGCCGAAGCGCTCGTAGTACCACAGGGCGATGGCCTCGCGAAACCGCGGCAGCCCGTTGAAGGTGCCGTAGCGGTGGCAGTTCCAGGTCTCGTCGTTCATCGCCTCGGTGATGGCGCCCACGACCGAGGCGGCCGGCCTGACGTCCGGATTGCCGACGCTCAGGTCGAAGACCTCGCGGCCGGCGGCCAGGGCGTCGTCGCGCATCCGGAACAGGGTGGCGAACACGTACGGCGGCAGGTTGGTCACGCGATCGGCGCAGGGAACGACGAAGGGAACCACGGACGGGTCTGGGGCCGAAGGCTGGCGGTTCATGGCGGCCTCGCGGAAAAGTGTTTGGCGGCGCGGGCGACCGGGCTGTGTCCGGGTCGTTTCAGGGCACCGCAGTCATTCCAGTTAATGGGTTTTCGGGCCGGAATCAAGGCGGAAGAGGGGCGGCGCCGGACCGGGACGGGCGGCGCCCGGCAGAGCCCGGCGCCGCGCCCCGGGAATCACGAACTGAGGCTGAAGCTGTCCGCGCCCGTATCGAGCGTGTACTGCCACCCGAGCTGTTCCACCGTCGAGAGCACCGACGGCCCCAGCTGCCCCGCGCGCACCAGCGAATGCAGGTCCTGCGGCCACTGTCCCTGCTGGTAGCGGTAGAGCTGGGCCGCGGTCACGACTTCGTAGCGCAGCTGCGACAGGCGCAGCGTGCGTCCCGGATCGTCCGTCGGCGTCGGCAGCGCGGTGTAGCGCGCGGTCAGCAGCGCGCCGACCAGAGCCAGGCCGGCCAGCGTCAGCGGGACCGAGCGCAGCCCGGGCGAGCGGGGCAGCGCCAGGCCGATCCCGTTCTCGTTCTCGTCGTCGTCCTCCTCGACGGGCAGGTGCTTGACCAGCACGTCCTCGTGGCACCAGCTCTTCAGCAGGTCGCGCACGACGAAGCTCTCGGCCTTGCCCTGCCGGATGATGCGGCCCAGGGTCAGCCCCGACAACGCCAGTTCCATCACGCGCTGCGCCGTGGGCGACAGCGCCTCGGGCGGCACCACCTTGCGGCCGGCGGTGAAGGTGATCGACTGCGAGGGCAGCACTTCCTTCAGCATGGGCTCTTCGTCCAGACGCCGCGCCGCTTCCATCAGCAGGCCCTGCACGTCGACCTCGTAGCGGTGCTTGACCCCCGGAGGCGCGTCCTTGCACGGACTGAAGTAGTAGCGGCCGCGCTTCAGCTTCATGCCCGCGTGCGTCATCTCCTGCGCCAGGCCGCGCAGCACGCGCTGGAGTTCGGCCTCGTCCATCAGGCCTTCCGAGATCAGGATCTCGGTCAGGTCCAGCGAACTGTTCTGGCCGACGTACTCGATGTGCTTCCACTGCTGCTCGGTGTACCAGCCATAGGCGCGCAGGTAACTCTCCAGCGGGTCGCGCTCGCGGCTGCGGCGGTCGCGCGTGGAGATGAGCATGCCCTTGTCGAAGATGAACACGAGATTCCGGGTCGTCTCGATGTTCAGGAACCCGGTCTTCTGCTGGCTGGCCAGCAGCTGGAGGATTTCCGCCAGGTTGAAATCGCTCAGTTGGCCTTCCAGGGCCATGGTCGACCTCCGTTAGCGGGCGCCGGCGCCAGCGCGCCGTGCCGGTTGATTCTTGGCGGTACCCGTGGTGATCGTCGTGAATCGGTCGTGCAGCCGCCGGCGCAGGCCGGGGGCGTCCAGCAAGGCGGTCAGCCAGGCCAGGCCCAGCATCACCAGTCCGGCCACGACCGGCGCTCCGCCCAGACCCGGCCACAGCGCGCCCGGCAGCGGGTACCAGAGCGGGTGGATCGCTTCGCCCGGCAGAAGCAGGCCCGGCGTGTTCAGCTCGGCGCCCGGGTCGAAGGCCCAGCCGGCCAGGACCAGGAACAGGCCGCCGGCGACCAGGCTGAGCCGCACCCAGCCGGCCCAGAAACAGCCGGTGGCCAGATGTCCGGTGCCCGGCAGGAAGCGCCCCATGCGAACGATGCGGGCGGCGTGGGCCATGCTCTCGGAGCGGCCGCGGTTCTTCAGCAGCGTGGCCAGCACCAGGTCGCTGCGCGAACGCACCGCGGTCTCGTGGCAGCCGGCGCACATGCAGGCGCCTTCATGGACGCCGCTGCAGGAGCGGCACAGCGGTGCACCGCAGTTGTCGCAATCGTGCGGGTGCGGCCGCCGGCTGTTCCACGCCACCGCCAGCAGGCCCAGCAGCAGCGGTACGCCGACCAGGATGTACAGCGGCACCGGCGGCGCGCCCAGCAGGTTGCGCCAGCCCGACAGCGCCACCAGCGGCGCGTAGGTGCGACCTTCCCGGTCGCAGGCCGCAGCCATCTGCGGTCCGGTCAGCCCGGGATAGACCACGGCCGAGAATCCTTCGCGCGGATTCGGTTCGCCCGTGGCGCGCGGCGGATCGAAGCCGAGAAGCCGCGCCTGGTCCAGCGACGCGGTCGCCTCGGGCACGAACAGCTTCTTGAACTGGACCTGGGCCAGGTTGAACGGGATTTCGCCCCGCTTCGGATAGCTCGTGGCGGCCTGCCGATAGGCGGCCGTCGCGTCGTCGAGCCGGCCCAGATAGTAGAGATTGTTGGCCAGTCCGATGGTGGCCGGGAAGCTGCCCGGCTCCAGCGTCAGCGCCTGCTGGAAATGGCGATCGCTGACGGCGAACGCGCCGCGCCGCGCTTCCTGGATGCCCAGGGCCGTCAGCAGGCGCGCCTGGCGCGCGGGTTCGTCCGCCTGGGCCAGACGGCCCGTCAGCGTTTCGATCAGTGAAGCGGACGGCGGCATCGTGCAGCCCTGCTCCAGCAGCGTCACTTCGCTGGACGGATCGATGGTCGGCACGGCCGACCGCAGCAGCGGCCAGCCGGGGAACGACAGGCACAGCGCGCCCAGCCAGGTCAGCAGCAGCAGATTGTGCCGGCGGCCGCGCGTGTGCACCAGCACCGGCACCGACAGCAGCGCCAGAAGTCCCAGCCAGCCCGGACGCAGCGCCAGGGTCAGCAGCAGGGCCAGCAGCGGCAGCACCAGTCGGGGCCGATGGTGCCGGTCCTTCAGCAGCAGCGCCGACAGGTCGTGCGCCAGCAGCCGCCACCGGCCCATCCAGAGGGCCGCCACCAGGACGGTCCAGAAGATGGTCGTCGCCAGCAGCGCCGCCTGGTGCGTCGCGATCACGAACGGGCCGCGGGCGATCGGCGAATCGATCAGCGTCCGCACCGAGGTGGGCAGCACCTTGGCCAGCGTGGCGGTGTCCAGCGAGCGCACCGACTGCGTCACCGACCACCACTGGTAACGGGGATGCCCCGGCGCCGATTCCAGCGCCGCGGCCATGTTCATCGACACACCCGGCGCGTTGCCGGCCAGCGCGGCCTGCCGCGCCAGACGGTAGCTCCAGGCGGCGCCCAGCGGGTCATCCAGCCGCGGCGGCTGTTTGGCCAGCCGGCCGGTCTGCGCCTGGCTGGCCGTCACCTCGGGCAGGACGCGGCGGCTGATCGCCACTTCCGGCTGGGCGTAGCGGGGATCCTGCTCGGGCTCCACCGGCTCGATGTGCAGGGAGTCCAGGGGCGCCGCGGCCGGCCGAGCGGCCGTGCCGGGGGCCTGGGCGAGGGCCAGAACGGGCGCCAGCAGGCCCAGGGCCACCAGGCCCGGAACCAGCAAGCCGTTGCGGTTGCGGGATGTCATGCGCGTTGCCACCTGCCTTCGGGGGCGCAATCGCCGGTTGAATCTTCCGATCGCCCACCCCATGATACCGGGCGGGATCGGAAGGTCGGGCCCTGGGCCCGACCCGTGAGCACGACTTATCTATCGGGCGGAGCGGCGGATCATTTACCGTTAATCCGGCGGAACCGGTCGGGAGGCGCATGGAGGCGAAGGGGAACAGGATCGTCGGCTTGCGCCGTCTGGCGCTGATCCTGGCCGGGGTCTGCGGTCTTTCGGGGCTGATCCTCGAATACGGGACCTATCCCGGCGCCTGGGTGCTGCGCCTGGCCCACGGCCTGAGCACGGCCGCGGTGGGTCTGTTCCTGTGCGAGCAGTTCCTGGGCCTGCGCGCGGCGGGCAGTTTTCGCGACTACCTGCGGCGGCGCTGGCCCACCTTCACCCTGTCCTGCCTGCTGGGACTGCAGGCCCTGGCCCTGCTGGCCGGCAGCCGCACCGAATGGCTGCGGCGCCTGCTCGAGTCCCTTCGCCTGGAGTCCCTGACCAGCGCCTACCTGATCGTCATGCAGCTCTACCTGGTGGCGGTCATCCTGCTCGAACTGCCGCACCTGCATTCCCGGTTCGCCGCGCTGCGCATGCGACCGGCGGCCGGGTTCATCGGTGTCTTCATGCTGGTCATCGTGCTGGGGGCCGGACTGCTGGTGCTTCCCCGGGCCACGCCGGTCGAGCAGCCCATCGACTTCCTGGACGCCCTGTTCACCGCGACCAGCGCGGTCTGCGTGACCGGTCTGGTGGTGCGCGACACCGGCACCGGATTCACGCTCTTCGGCCAGACCGTGATCATGATCCTGATCCAACTGGGCGGACTGGGCATCATGTCGCTGACCGCGGCGCTCGGGCTGCTGTTGGGGCGCGGCATCGGCGTGCGCGAGAACAGCCTGCTGCGCGAGGTCTTCCAGGTGCCCATGATGGACGAGATGGGCCGCATCATCCGCGGCATCATCGTGGTGACGCTGAGCTTCGAGGCGATGGGCGCCGCCGTTCTGTACGCGGGCTTCAGCCAGGGGCCGCCGCCGCCGGGACCGCTCCTGTTCACTGCGGTCTTCCATGCCGTCAGCGCGTTCTGCAACGCCGGCTTCGGGACCTATCCCGACAACCTGATGTCGTTCGCCGAAAACCCGCTGGTGATGGCGCCGATCGCGACCCTGATCATCGTCGGCGGTCTCGGCTTCGGTGTGGCGGTGCAGATGGCGGCCTGGTGGCGGGGCCGGATTCAGCATCGGCACGGGCGGGCCTACAGGCTGGGCCTGCACGGGCAGGTGGTGCTGACGATGACGGCCATCCTGCTCGTGGTCGGCTGCGGCCTGCTGGCGGTGTTCGAATGGAACGGTTCGCTGGCGGACGGCACGCCCGGTCTGCGCCTGGCACAGGCGTTCTTCCAGTCGACCACCTGCCGCACCGCCGGTTTCAACAGCATGGATCTGAGGCTGCTGACGCCCGCGTCGGTGCTGGTGATGATCCTCCTGATGTACATCGGCGCCAGCCCGGGATCGACCGGAGGCGGCGTCAAGGTCACCACCGTGGCGATCGCCTGGGCCAATCTGCGGTCGATCGCGCAGGGGCGCTCGCGGGTGCGGCTGGGCAAGCGCGAAATCGACCCCCTGGATGTGCAGCGCGCGCTGCTGGTGCTGTCGACCGCGCTGGTGGTTGCGTCGGTCGCCATCGTCATTCTGCTGGTAACCGAGCGCAGTGACCTGCAGACCGTTGCCTTCGAGGTGTTCTCGGGCCTGGGCACGGTCGGGTTGTCGCTGGGACTGACCCCGGCTCTGACGCCGACCGGGCGTGTCGTGTTGATCCTGCTCATGTTCATCGGTCGGCTCGGACCGCTGACGTTGGCGAGCAGCCTGACGGCGCCGAAGCACGAGTCACACGTGCGGCTGCCGCGCGGACGGATCCTGATCGGTTGAGCGGGGCGCGAACCGTGCCCCCGAAAGGACGTGAGAGCGATGAAAGTTGCCGTGTTCGGGTTGGGGAAATTCGGCCGCGCGTTGGCGCTGGGCCTGGCCAAGGGCGGGGCTGAAGTGCTGGCCGTCGACGCCAGTGATCGTCTGGTCGAGGAAGTGGCCGACGAGGTATCGGTCGCCGTGGCCTTCGACGCCACCGACGTGTCGAACCTGAAGGCCTACAACGTGGGGTCGATGGACGCCGTGGTGGTCGCCATGGCCACCAATTTCGAGGCGTCGGTGATGATCACCATGCTCTGCAAGGGTCTGGGCGCCAAGCAGGTCTACGCGAAAGCCCTCAACCAGATGCAGGAATCCGTGTTGCGGCGGATCGGCGCCGATTCGGTGGTCAAGCCGGAGCAGGACATGGGCACGCGGCTGGCCGACTACCTGCTGCACGAACGCGTGATGGAGTTCGTGCAGCTGCCCGAGGGATTCTCGCTGCGGCGCGTCAAGGTGCCGGTCGCCTGGGACGGCAAATCGTTGGCGGAATTGAACCTGCTGGCCACGCACCGCCTGAACCTGGTGCAGATCCTGCGCCGCAATCCGGATGCCGGCAACGGCCAGGACGACGAGACGCGCTTCCCGCTGCCGGGCGGCAAGGAAGTGCTGCACGCGGGCGATCGCATCGACGTGATCGGTCCCGACCGCGAGGTGCACCGGCTGGACTAGAGGCCCGCCGGTCACGGCCCCGCGATAATCCCCTGTTGGGTGGGGTCCTCAGGCGCTAGGTTGGGGGAGTGACGTGCCGTCCGGCGCGGAACCTCATGGTTGGCCGTTCCGATGCCGAGCCCGTTCCCGACAACGACAAGGAGCGATTCATGAAGAAGTACTTGAGGGCCTTTGCCGCCCTGACCTTGCTGACGGGACTGGCCTTGGTGGCCGGTTGCTCGTCCTGCAACGAATTCAAGACGCAGATCAGCCAGATGGACGCCCAGATCGCCGAGCTGCAGAAGGAACTGGCCGTCCGCGACACCAAGCTGACGGAGCGCGAGCAGGTCGCGGCCGAACTGTCGCGCAACCTGTCGGAGTGCCAGTCCGAGAACGCCGTGCTGGTCGAACAGCGCGATGAAGTGGTCATGATCACCGTGCAGGACCAGTTGGCCTACAAATCCAGCCAGGTCGTCATCCTGGACAGCATGGTCCCCATCCTGAAGGCCATCGCCACGACGGTCGAGGGCCATCCCGACTGGGACGTGTATGTCGAAGGCTTCACCGACAGCCGCAAGATCAGCCCCGAGTTCACCGATCGCTTTCCCAGCAACTGGGAGCTGGGCGCGTTCCGCTCGTGCGCCGTCGTGCGCTACCTGACCAATGAACTGGGCCTGCCGGCCGACCGCTTCGCCGCCGTGTCGTACGGTCCGTTCCGGCCGGTGGCCGGGAACGACACCGAGGACGGGCGCGCGCAGAACCGCCAGGTGCGCTTCATCCTGCACAAGCCGCGCGGCTGACGAGCCTCCGGCCCGACCGCGATGCCTTCCGGCAGCCCCCGGCCCTGAAGCCGGGGGCTGCCTGTCTGGGGGGCAGGAAGGTTGCCGGTGTCCTGCCGGCGCTTCCGGGGTGGCCGTGGCGACCGGCGCGGCTTATCATCGGGGGTCGGTCCCGGAACCGGGTTCCCGTCGCCGGCGTTGAACCTGTTTCCGGTCGAAAACACCCCAGTCCGGCGCCGCCGTTCCCGTGGCCGCGCCCCTTCGGAGGCACCATGCGTTTCGTTCCGTCCACGCTCCGCGCCCTGCTGGTTCCGATCCTGTTGGCCGTGGCCCTGGCTTCGGCCGCATCGGCCGCGCCCGCCGCGGCCGATCAGCCGTCGTTCGTCCGCCTGCAGACGGAAGCCGGCGACATCCTGCTGGTGTTCTACCCTGAACTGGCGCCGCACCACGTGGGCAATTTCAAGCACCTTGCTTCCACCGGATTCTTCAATGGCACCCGGTTCCACCGCATCGTTCCCGGATTCGTCATCCAGGGCGGCGATCCGAACAGCAAGGACGACGACCCGCGCAACGACGGCATGGGCGGTCCCACCGTGCGCGACGTGCTGACCGACGCCGAGTACCAGGCTGTGCAGAAGGCGAGCGAGGTGCTGGGCGCCAAGGGCTACGCCGGTCTTGAAGGTGCTGCCCAGCTCAAGGCCGAGTTCTCGACCAAGGTGAAGCACGTGCGCGGCTCGCTGAGCATGGCCCGCGGCCCCGACGTCGACTCGGCCGGCAGCCAGTTCTTCATCTGCGTGGCCGAGACGCCCGCCCTCGACGGCAAGTACACCATCTTCGGTCACGTCGTGACCGGCATGGATGTCGCCGACAAGATCGTCTCGGCGGAGAAGAATCCCGCTGCCGGACGTGATGCGCCCGCGATCCCGATCCAGATCTCGGCATTTGTCATCGACGGCACCGCCGGACTGACCGCGGCCGAACGCGCCGCCTGGGACGCCCTGCCCGCGAACCTGAAGGACGTCCGCTGAAAAAGCGCGCACACCCGAACGCAGCCGAGGATGGAGAGCGCGTGACGCCGCCCGTCAGCCCGAAGTCCACGACAGCCAGGCCCGGCGCCCCGTGGGGAGTCATCTCCGCGCGGGGCGTGCGCGTGCACAACCTGCGTAACCTGGACCTGGAGATCCCGCGGCGGCAGCTGGTGGTCATCACCGGTCCGAGCGGCTCCGGCAAGTCGTCGCTGGCGTTCGACACCCTGTACGCCGAGGGCCAGCGCCGGTACATCGAGAGCCTGTCGTCGTACGCGCACCAGTTCCTCGACCAGCTGGCCAAGCCCGACGTCGACCGCATCGACGGTCTGTCGCCCGCGCTGGCCATCGACCAGAAGGGGCTCGGGCGCAGCCCGCGCTCGACCGTGGGCACGGTCACCGAGATCTACAATTTCCTCCGCCTGCTCTACGCGCGTTGCGGCGTCGTGAACTGTCCCGACTGCGAAGTGCCGGCCGCCGGTCGTCCGCTGACCGACATCGGCGACGAGATCGCGGCCCTGCCCGAGGGCACGCGCCTGTACCTGCTGGCGCCGGTGGTGCGCGGACGCAAGGGAGAGCACAAGCAGCTGCTGACCGACCTGGAGGGGCAGGGCTTCGTGCGCGTCCTGGTCGACGGCCAACTGCTCGAACTGGAAGACGATCTGAAGCTGGCCAAAGGCAAGGCGCACGACATCGCGGTGGTGGTCGACGGGCTGATCTGGCGCCCGGGCGTGGCCGACCGGCTGCGCGCGGCGCTGGACCGCGCCGCCGAGCTGGGCGAAGGCACGGTCATCGTGCGGGTCGGCGAACGCGAGACCTGGTACAGCAAGCAGTCCTCGTGCCCCGGTTGCGGCCGCGGATTCGCGGAGCCCGAGCCGCGGCTGTTCTCGTTCAACTCCCCGGCCGGATCGTGCCCCGAGTGCAACGGGCTGGGCACGCTGCGGACGATCCGCCCCGAAGCCGTCGTTCCCGACGAGTCGGTGTCGCTGCGCGACGGCGCCGTGGCCTTTCTCAAGGGCAAGCCTTCCAACTGGCTCTATGTGCAGTGCGAGGCGCTGGTCGGCGCTTTCGAGGCGGACCTGGACGCGCCCTGGCGCGAACTGCCCGAACACGTGCGCCATTCGATGCTGTTCGGACTCTCGCCGGCGCTCAAGAAGGAACTCAAGGCGCACAAGCTGTACAACGCGTTCCTGCGCGACTGGGAAGGGCTGGTGCCCGAACTGGTGCGCCGCCACCGCGAGACGAAGTCCGAGAAGATCCGCCAGTCGCTCGAGAAGATGATGACCGAGCAGCCGTGCGTGGCGTGCGGCGGTTACCGTCTGCGGGCCGAGGCGTTGAACGTGCAGGTGGGCGGGCTGCACATCGGGCAGGCCGCGGCGCTGACGCTGGACCGGTTCGCCGAGTGGATCGACGGACTGTCGTTCACCGGCGAGCGCAATCGGCTGGTGTCCGTGCCGGTGCTGGACCAGATCCGCCATCGCCTGCGCTTCCTGCTGCAGGTGGGGGTCAGCTACCTGTCGCTGGCGCGCGGCACGTCGACGCTCTCGGGCGGCGAAGGGCAGCGCGTGCGGCTGGCCACGCAGGTGGGCTCCCAGTTGCGCGGCGTGCTCTACATCCTGGACGAGCCGAGCGTGGGGCTGCACCACCGCGACATCGGGCGGCTGATCGAGACGCTGCGCGCCCTGCGCGACCGCGGCAATTCGGTGATCGTGGTCGAACACGACCGCGACATCATGCTGGCGGCCGACCATCTGCTGGACCTGGGGCCCGGCGCCGGCGAGCACGGCGGACTGCTGATGGCGCAGGGCACGGTGGCCGAAGTGGCGGCCACGCCGGGCTCGCCCACGGGCGACTACCTGGCCGGGCGCGTGGGCAAGGGTTCGGCCGAGCCGTTGACCGGGCGCTCGGCGGACGACCCGGTGCTGAAACTGCGCGGGCTTCGCGGGCGCAACCTGCGGGGCATCGACCTCGAGATCCCGCTCGGACGCCTGACGGTGGTCACCGGCGTGTCGGGCTCGGGCAAGAGCACGGCGGTGCACGAGACGCTGTACCGCGCGCTGGCCATGAGCAAGCATGGGGCGCGGCGCGATCCGGCGCCGTTCGACGGCCTCGAAGGTGACGAGAACGTGCACGGCGTGGTGCTGGTCGACCAGTCGCCGATCGGGCGGTCGCCGCGTTCGACCCCGGCCACCTACACCGGCCTCTACAATCACCTGCGGACGGTGTTCGCGCAGACCACGCTGGCGCTCATGCGCGGCTACGGCGCCGGACGCTTCAGCTTCAACACCGACGGCGGCCGCTGCCGCGTGTGCGAGGGCGCGGGGGTGCGGCGCCTGACCATGGACTTCCTGCCGGACGTCGAGATCCCCTGCGAGGAGTGCGGCGGCCGGCGGTTCGACCGCGAGACGCTCGAGGTCCACTTCAAGGGGCACAACATCGCCGACTTCCTGGACATGCCGGTGTCCCGCGCGCACGACGAACTGGTCAATATCCCCGCCTGCCGGCGCGTGCTCGAGGTCATGAAGGGCGTGGGGCTGGACTACCTGCGCCTGGGGCAGTCCGGCGGCACGTTGTCCGGGGGCGAGGCGCAGCGCCTGAAGCTGGTGCGCGAGCTGGCCCGCGGCGGCCAGCGCCACACCGTCTACATCCTGGACGAGCCGACCACCGGCCTGCACTTCTGCGACGTGGACCGCCTGCTGGCGGTGCTGGCGCGGCTGCTGGAGCACGGCAACACGGTGGTGGTCATCGAGCACAACGGCGAGGTGATCCGCCGCGCCGACCACGTCATCGACCTGGGTCCGGAGGGCGGGGTGGGGGGCGGCCATCTGGTCGTCGCCGGCACGGTGAATGAGGTGGCGGCCTGCCCGGAATCCTATACCGGGGCCATGTTGCGGGGGTTGCTGACCTGACGCCGTGGATTCGCTTGTACGAGCCCGTGACGCAGCTTAGATTGGTCCGGCCGGCCGCGCCTCCCCGGCGCCGCCCTGATCCTGTTGCTCCAGCCCTGGAGATGATCACGTGGACGATCTGGCGGGCCTCAAGACCACTCCGTTGACCGACTGGCACCGCGCGCACGGCGCGAAGATGGTGCCCTACGCCGGCTACGAGATGCCGGTCCAGTACGAAGGCGTGCTGGCCGAACACGCGGCCGTGCGCGAACGCGTCGGCCTCTTCGACATCACCCACATGGGCGAGATCTTCGTGGACGGGCCGGGCGCCGAAGCCTGGCTGGACTCGCTGGTGACCAACCGCGTGTCCGGCGGCGCCGTGGGCAAGGTCGTCTACACCGCCATGTGCAAGGCCGACGGCGGCGTGCTGGACGACATGCTCATCTACCGTCTGGGCGCCGAGCGCTGGCTGGTCGTCTGCAACGCGGCGAACCACGACAAGATCGCGGCCTGGATGTCCGGACACGTGCCGGCCGCCGGCGTGAAGATGGACGACCGCAGCGACGCCGTCGCGCTGATCGCCGTGCAGGGTCCCGACAGCCGCGAACTGGTGGGCCGCCTGGCAAAGCTGGCCAACCTGCGCGACGACATCGCCGCCCTGGACTTCTACACCGCCTTCACCTGCCCCGGCGTGACCGGCGAGTGGATCGTCTCGCGCACCGGCTACACCGGCGAGCACGGCTACGAACTGTACCTGCCCAACGCCGACGCGGCGGCCGTCTGGACGGAACTGATGACGCGCGGGGCCGACTTCGGCGTGACGCCCATCGGCCTGGCGGCGCGCGACACGCTGCGCTTCGAGGTCTGCTACTGCCTGTACGGCCACGAGCTGGGCGAGGACATCACCCCGCTGGAAGCCGGCATCGGCTGGGCCGTCAAGCTGAAGAAGGACGACTTCACCGGCCGCGGAGCGCTGGTCGCGCAGCAGGCCGCGGGCGTTCCGCGCAAGCTGATGTGCCTGGAAGTGACCGGCCGCGGCATCGCGCGGCAGGACGCGCGCGTGCTGCACCAGGGCCGCGACGTCGGCTACGTCACCAGCGGCACGTTCAGCCCGACGCTGAAGAAGCCCCTGGCCCTGGCGCTGGTCGAGGCCGGCGTGCCCGACGGCGAGGTTCTGATCGACATCCGCGGCAAGGGCGTCGAGGCGCGCACCACCGCGTTCCCGTTCCTATCGGCGCGCGCCAAGGGCGATCCGCGGGCCGTACGCACGCTGCCCTGACCGGCGGCGACAGATTCGACTGGATACGAACCGGCAGGAGGAATCCGATCATGGTACCTGGAGACCGCAAGTACACGCAGGAACACGAGTGGATCCTGGTCGACGGCGCCAACGGCACCGTGGGCGTGACCGAGTTCGCGGCGCACGAGCTGGGCGACATCGTCTTCGTCGAGCTGCCCGCGATCGGATCCAGCTTCAAGCAGGGCGACGCCGTCGGCACCATCGAGTCCGTCAAGGCCGTGGCCGACCTCTACCTGCCGGTGTCGGGCGAGATCGTCGCCGTCAACGACGACGTGACGGCCAGCCCCGAGCTGCTGAACGGCGATCCGTTCGGCCGCGGCTGGCTCGTGAAAGTGAAACTGAGCGTGCCGGCCGAGCTGGATGCTCTGCTCGATGCCGGCGCTTACGGCGAACTGCTGGGAGGCTGAACGGGGCATGCCCTACGTTCCGCATGCGGATGAAGATATCCGCCAGATGCTCGCGGTGATGGGTCTGGACAGCATCGATCAGCTGTTCGACCATCTGCCGGCGAATGTGCGCCTCGGGCGCGACCTGGACCTTCCCCTGGGCCTCAGCGAGGAGGAGGTGCGCGGCTGGTTCCGCTGCGCCGCCGCCCGCAACCACGGCCAGGGCGAACTGGTCAGTTTCCTGGGTGGCGGCGTCTACGACACGGTGATCCCCGCCGTGATCGACGCCCTGGTCTCGCGCAGCGAGTTCCTGACGGCGTACACGCCGTACCAGCCCGAGGTGTCGCAGGGCACGCTGCAGGCCATCTACGAGTGGCAGAGCTTCATCTGCCGCCTGACCGGCATGGCGGTGGCCAACGCGAGCATGTACGACGGCGCCACGGCGCTCGCCGAGGCCTGCGCGGTGGCCGTGCACGCCAACCGCAAACTGCTGGTGGTGCTGCCGGCCACGCTGAATCCCCGCTGGGCGCGCGTGGTGCGCACGTCCATGCGCGGGTCCGGCATCCAGGTGAGCGAGGCGCCGGCGGGGCCGCAGGGCACCATCGACCCGGACGCGCTGAAGAAGCTGCTGGCAAGCGCGCCGGCCGGCGCCTTCGTGCTGCCGAATCCCAACTACCTGGGCCTGATCGAGCCGGTCGACGACCTGGCGGCCATCGCGAAGGCCGCCGGGGCGACGGTGATTGCGGCCGTCAACCCGGTCAGCCTGTCGCTGCTGAAGACGCCCGCCGAATACGGTGCCGACCTGGTCGTGGGCGAGGCGCAGCCGTTCGGCATTCCCTGCGGCTGGGGCGGTCCGCTGCTGGGCTTCCTGGCCTGCACCGACGAGCAGAAGCGCCGCATCCCCGGCCGCATCGTCGGCCGCACCGTGGACAACCGCGGGAACAACGGCTACGTGCTCACGCTGCAGACGCGCGAACAGCACATCCGCCGCGAGAAGGCGACCAGCAACATCTGCAGCAACCAGGGCCTGAACATGATGCGGGCCACGATCTACCTGTCCATGCTGGGCGCGGGCGGTCTGGCCGCCCTGGGCGAGGCCAACCGCGTGCGCATCGAGGCGCTGCGCACGCGCGCCCGCGCGGTCGCGGGCGTGACGATCCCGTTCGACGGTCCGGTCTTCAACGAGACGGTGCTGCGCCTGCCGAAGCCGGCGGCCGAGTTCCGCGCCTTCGCGCGGAGCCGCGGCGTGCTGGCCGGCATCCCCCTGGACGGGGTGGCCGGTTGCGGCGCGAACGATCTGCTGGTGGCCGTGACCGAGAAGCGGTCGGCGGCGCAGATCGACCAGTACGGAGCCCTGCTCGCGGAATTCGCGGCGGTCGGCGGAAAGGGCAAATGATGAGCGAGGACGTGAAGAAGCCTTCGCGCTGGCTGGGTGAACTGCCGGGCTCGGTGTTCGACAAGGGCGGACCGGGTCGTCGCGGACTGACCTTCGCGCGCTGGGAAGGCGCTCCGGCGCCCGAACTGCCGGCGGGCCTGCGGCGCGCGGCGCCGGCCGACTTCCCGGCCTTGAGCGAGCCCGAGGTGATGCGCCACTTCACGGCACTGTCGAACCTCAACCACCACATCGAGCGCGGCATGTACCCGCTGGGCAGCTGCACGATGAAGTACAATCCGCGCGTGAACGAGCAGGTCGCCGCCATGGCCGGCCTGGCCGACCTGCACCCGGAGCAGGACGTGGCGGACATCCAGGGACTGCTCGGTGCCCTGCTGCACCTGGAGAACGCGCTCTGCGAGATCACGGGTTTCGCCGCCTGCAGCCTGATGCCGGCGGCCGGCGCCCACGGCGAGTACCTGGGCATGCTGGTCATCCGCGCCTGGCACCAGTCGCGGGGCGACACCGCCCGTGACGAGATCCTGATCCCCGATTCCGCGCACGGCACCAACCCGGCCAGCGTGGCGATCATGGGCATGAACCCGCGCACGATCGCCTCGCGTCCCGACGGTCGCATCGACCTGGACGCGCTGCGCTCCGCGGTGGGGCCGCGCACGGCCGGTATCATGATCACCAACCCCAACACGTTGGGGCTGTTCGAGAACGACATCAGGGAAGTCTCGCGCATCGTGCACGAGGCCGGCGGCCGCCTGTACATGGACGGCGCCAACCTGAACGCCATCCTGGGCAAGGCCCGGCCGGGCGACATGGGCTTCGACGTCGTGCACATGAACCTGCACAAGACCATGAGCACGCCGCACGGCGGCGGCGGCCCGGGCGCCGGCCCGATCTGCGTGGCGGCCGACCTGGCGCCGTTCCTGCCGGGACCGCGCATCGCGCAGGCCGCGGACGGCTCGTTCACGCTCGAGCGCCTGCCGCGACAGGACGACACGTCGATCCACGCCTATTACGGCAACGTGGGCGTGTGCCTGCGCGCGCTGGCCTACATCCTGCGCAACGGCAGCGACGGCCTGAAGCGCGTCACCGAGTGCGCGGTTCTGAACGCGAACTATCTGCGGCACCAGCTGAAGGACGTGATCGAGATCGAGCACGCCGAGGGCTGTCTGCACGAGTTCGTGGCCACCGGCAGCGGCTGGAAACGCGATTTCGGCGTGCGCACGCTGGACATCGCCAAGCGTCTGCTCGATTACGGCATGCACGCGCCGACGGTGTATTTCCCGCTGATCGTCGAAGAGGCGTTCATGGTCGAGCCGACCGAGACCGAATCGCGCGAGAGCCTGGACCGCTTCGTGGCCGTGATGAAGGCGATCCGCATCGAAGCGGAGACCGATCCGGACCTTCTGCACGGGGCGCCGTTCCATACGCCGGTCGGGCGCATGGACGAGGCGCGCGCGGCCCGCGATCCGGACCTGCGCTGGATGGGACCCTGCAACTGCTGAGGACGCGCGTGACGGGGTCTTTGCGGATCATCATCGACGGAGCCTGCGACGGCGCGGCCAACATGGCGCGCGACGCGGCGCTGCTGGACGAGCACCGGCCGGGCGACCCGCCGGTGCTTCGCCTTTACCGCTGGCGGCCGCCGGCCGTGTCCTACGGCTATCACCAGAGCCTCGACGGCTTCGATGCCGCGGCCATCGCCGCCGCCGGCTTCGGACTGGTGCGCCGGCCCACCGGCGGCCGGGCCATCCTTCACGCCGACGAATTGACCTATGCGGTGGTGGGGGCCAGCCCGTCGCCCCTGTTCGGCGAGTCGCTGCACGCCACCTACACGCGCATCAACGAGGCGCTGCTGCTGTTCCTGCGCGACCTGGGACTGGCAGCGGACATCTCCGGTGGCGAGAGCCGCGACGACGCGCGCGGGCTGGTCTGCTTCAAGAGCGCCGGCCGGCACGAGATCAACGTGCGGGGCCGCAAGCTGGTGGGCTCGGCGCAGCGGCGGCACGGCGGGTTCTTCCTGCAGCACGGCTCCATCCTGGCCGGCCCCGCGCACCTGGAACTGCCGCGCTTCCTGCGGCCGTCGCCCGACCGTCCGTCGCCGGACAGCGAACAGTTGGCGCTGGTCACCACCGATCTGGGCCGACTGCTGGGCGCCCCCCTGGACGACGAAGGCCAGGAGCGGCTGCTGCCGCGCCTGGCCGACGCCTTCTGCCGGGCGTGGGGGCTGGAGGCCGGCTAAACCTCCAGCCGCGCCCGGTGCCACATCTTCGATCCTAGAAGACCAGGGACGAAGCCACAGCCACGCCCACACCCTTCGAATCGCCCACCTTCAACCCGCCGCGCGTGACCGCCGCGGCGTCGATGCGCCAGTACCCGACCTTGATGCCCAGTCCGGCCGAAGCGCTGTCGCCCAGCACGCCGCCCGTGGCCGCGCCCACGCGCGGCTGCAGGAAGCCCAGTTGCCACTCGACGCCCGCCAGCACGCGCGGATCGGTCGACGTCAGGCCGCGGTCCTCGAAGCCCTGCACCCAGTCCGCCGCCAGCACGAACGCGCCCACCTTGGCCGATGCGCCCAGGCGCGCCGAGCGCGGCAGCTGCGTCGTGTAGGGGTCGCCGGCATAAACGGTGTCCGCGTCGGTGACCGCGGCGTCGAGGTCGGAGTTCAGCAGATTCACGTCCGCGGCGCTCAGGCGGTACTCGCGGTACTCGACGTTGCGGTCCCAGTCGATGCTGCTCTGCGCGTTCTCCAGCGAAAGGCCCACGGCCAGGCCGCCGGGCGTGCGCAGGGCCAGGCCCACGTCCACGCCGTAACCGCGGCCGCCTTCGGCCGACATCGTGGAAACATGCGCGTCCGCGGCGATCTCGGTCATGCCGGTGGTCAGCGTGCCGCCCGCCGAGGCGACGTGCATCTCGTAGATGCCGTACAGGTAGCGCAGGTTGACGCCGGCGCCCAGGCTGGCGCCGCCCAGAGTGGCCAACCGGGTGCCGAAGCTGACGGTGGCGGCGCCCATCGCGCTGCCCTCGCCCCAGGTGTTGCTGAAGTCGATGGTCTGGCCGACCGGGTTGCCGTTCAGCACCAGGTCGAAGTAGTCCTTGTCCAGGTTGCCGTGTCCGGTACCGACGGCGCTGGCCGACAGGGCGAACGAACCGAACTGGAAGCCGAGGGCCGAGGCGCGCACGTCGGCGTCCAGACTGAACCCGTCCTCGGGAATGTCGGACATCAGCGCCGCCTTGTCCGCTTCGTCGAGGTGGGTGCCGGTGATCTCGTTGTAGCGGTCCAGGCTCAGCGCGTTGTTCTCCACCGAGATCGCGGCACCTGCCAGTCCGATGCTGGAGCCGTCGCTGAAGGCCAGGTTGGCCGGATTGTAGGTCACCGCTTCCAGTCCCCGGGCCACGGCGCCGCCGGCGCCGCCCATGCCCCAGGCCCGGACCGGGCTCTGGCCGCGCGCCTGCCCGGGCAGCAGGGCCGCCAGGGCCACGGCCGCCAGGGCCGTCGCCGTCAGGTGGAGGGTCAGCCGCCGCCGCTGATCGTGCGCGAGGTTCATCGGGATGCTGTTCATGATTCCGGTCCTTTGCTGCTCCCGCCGCGCGGGAGGTGAATCCCTAGAACTGGTCGTCGACCAGCACGTCGAGCTGCACGAGGCCGCGCACTTCCAGGTAGTCGGTGCTGAGCACGCGCGCCGCCTGTCCGTTCGACGACGGCAGCGTCGCCACGATCTTCGTCACCAGGCCCGGCTGTCCGAACACCTGGGCCTGCTCGGCCGTCAGGGTGAAGACGGGGCGGCTGATGACCGACTGGGTCACGACATGCGAGGTGGGTGAGATCACGGCCGCGGCCACGCTCAGGGGGCCGACGACCAGCAGCGGCGCCGAATCCAGCGTGCCCGGGTCCTGGCCGACCAGAACCGTCAGTTCCAGCGCCAGCGGCAGGTGATTGAGCACCTCGAGCTGCGCGCGGGCGCCACGGGCATGGGTCGCGATGCGTTCGCGCAGATCGTCGTCGACATCCAGCGCGCGCGGGTCGCTGTCCAGGGTGGCGCCGTCGATGACGACTTCCACCGGCGCCGTGATGGTCCAGCTGACGACGGCGGTATCGCTCGGGCGCACCGTGCCCAGCGCGCCGTCGCCGCCCAGGGCGACCTGGCCCAGCAGCGTGATGCGCTCGGGCAGGTTGTTCAGGAAGTCGACGATGCCGCTGTTGTCCTGGTCCAGGACGATCTCGGTCAGCGCCTGGTCGGGGCCGCCGTTGAGCGCTTCGTGGATCGCCAGATCGGAAACCGTGCCGTCCGACGCCACGCCGCGCAGCGTCAGATCGACGGTGCCGGGCAGCGAAGCGGTCGTGTCCAGATGCAGCGCCAGCCGCGCGGCCGTCAGCGACAGGCCGTCCAGTTCGTCCGGCAGGTCGATGTGCTGGATCGTCGGGTCCAGGACGACGATGGACTCGGGTACGACACCCGTCACGCTGGCAAAGGCGATGGTCGCGGCGCCCAGGGTGGCGGTCAGGCCGTCATCCGCGCTCATGGTCACCGGAAGGCCGGCGCTGCCGGGCGACGTCACGCTGACGGTGGCGTCCAGCGCCGTCAACGGCGTGCCGCCGGCGGACAGGGTGTAGCCCGCGAAATCGATGGTGCGGGTGGTCGCGCCGCCCGCTGCGAGGTTGAACTGTGCGACCAGCGGCTGGCCGTCGCCGTCGCGCAGGTCGGCCCAGGTCAGCGTGGCCGCGCAGGGCACGGGCAGGCCGTTGGTCAGCGTCAGCTGCGAGGCGCCGCCGGACACCACGGCCTCGGTCACTTCGTAGCCCGACGGCAGCGACGAACTGAAGGTCGTCTCCAGCGTCTGGGCGCCGACCACCGCGGTGGCCGACGAGACGAGCAGACCGGTGAACGACGCGCTCACGTCCAGGGCGTCGGCGGCGTCGACGGTCACCAACTGGCCGCCCGAGCCGGCCGAGCCGCCGGCCAGGCGCACGCGAAGGCGATCGGGCATGACGGCTCCGGCCAGATCGAACGCGCGGGTCTGGCTGCTGCCGGCGGGAATCAGGCCGAAAGTGAACGAGGCGAACACATCGCCGGCCGGGCTTTCCAGCACCAGCACCAGCTGATCGGGGCCGCTGGCGGCCGAGATGGCCACCGGCAGTCCGTTGTTCACGGTCACGCTGGCGGCGCCCGCCGAGAGCGTGGCGGCCGTGATGTCGGGCACGTCCTGGTCCGGGCTCGTGGCGGCGATCGGGAAGGCCGGCACCGGCGCGGTCAGCCCGTCGGCTCCGGCCGCGGGCGCCCACACGTCCTGCAGCAGGAACCCGTAGGTCAGCGGGCCGAAGGCATCCAGTTCGAAGGCGCCGAGGCCTTCGCTGAGCGACTGCGAGGCCACCTCGGCGCTCAGGTCGAAGTCGAAGCTCAGCGTGTCCGGGTCGCCGTCGACCTGGAACAGCAGGCTGCCGTCGAGGCCGATGGCCAGGAAATCCTCGCTGTCGACCGCGTCCATGACATCCAGGCGTTCGACGCCCAGAGGCAGGCTCAACGTCGTGTCGAAGGTCGGCATCTCGGGCTTGTTGATGTCGCAGCCGGCCAGGGTCGCCAAAGCGGCGCCCAGGAGAAGGGCAGCGATGGTCCGTGCACGGGTGCCGGCCCGGTTCCGCAAGGTGGTCGATCGCATCGCCATGGTGATCCCCTCGTTTGTTCGTCAGGCGGATTCCGGTTCCGCCAGGCCCCGGGCGCGGGATTGACGGACCTCAACTGAAAGTTCCGTACCGGGAGTGTGGGAACGGCGGCGGCGGCGGCCGGGCCGGAGCGACGGGGAACGATGCGGAACGACGGGAAACGGCGGGACGCCGCCCTGCCGCGGCAGGCCCGGCCGGGAAGGACCGGGA
The DNA here is from genome assembly GCA_020049465.1 of bacterium. GTDB lineage: Bacteria > Krumholzibacteriota > Krumholzibacteriia > LZORAL124-64-63 > LZORAL124-64-63 > CAINDZ01. The sequence goes on from JAIFKS010000003.1 coordinate 32,546, forward strand.
ATCGTGCGGACGGGAAGGGAAGCGACCGCGCGATCGTGCAGAGTGCCCTCGCCGTGCCAGTTCGATTTTCCGGCGCCGCCGGTGTCGCCGCCGCCGAACCCGAGCACGGCGCTTGACCGGCGCGTCGGACCGTTCCTACTATCACCATTCCGCGTTCCCGGTCCTGAAGGACGGACATGATCCCCTGGCTTGCGCGCCGCCTGCTGTGGTCCCTGCTGATGCTCGTCCTGTTGATGACGATGGTCTTCGCCATCGTGCGTCTGGCGCCCGGCGATCCGCTCGACGCCGGCGCCGCCGAGTCGGTCGACGCGCGCGAGCGCCAACTGCTGCGCGAACGACTGGGTCTGGACGAGCCGCTGGCCGGCCAATACGTGCGGTGGGTCAGCGCCTGCCTGCGCGGCGACTGGGGTCTCAGCCTGCGGCAGCAGCGGCCGGTCGCGGACGTCGTCGGCGAAGCCGTCGGGCCGACCCTGCTCCTGACGCTCACGGCCTACCTGCTGCATCTGGCCCTGGCGGTCCTGGCCGCCGTCGCCATGGCCGCGTACCGCGGACGCTTCATCGATCATCTCGTCGGCGGGGCGGGGCTGGTGCTGTTGTCGCTGCCCGGCTTCTGGCTGGGTCTGATGCTGCTCCTGCTGTTCGCGCGCCAACTGGGCTGGTTTCCGGCGGGCGGCCTGCAATCGGTCGACGCGGCGCTGCTGCCCGCCGGAGCGCGCCTGCTCGATCTGCTGCGCCACCTGGCGCTGCCGGCCGCGACGCTGGCTCTCGGTTCCTACATGGGCACGGCGCGCTACGTGCGGGCGGCGCTGGATGAAGCCATGGGGCAGGAGTTCATCCTCGCGGCCAGATCCCGCGGGGTGAGCGAACGTCGTCTTCTGTGGCGCCACGCGCTGCCGCACGCCCTGCTGCCCCTGATCACCCTGGCGGGTCTGCACCTGCCGCAGCTCCTGGGCGGAGCGGTCGTGGTCGAGGTCGTGTTCGGCTGGCCCGGTCTGGGCCGGGTCTCGGTCGAGGCCATCGGCGCCCGCGACTATCCCGTGATCATGGCCACCACCTTCCTGTCCGCGGTGCTGGTGACGGCCGGCTCGCTGCTGGCCGACGCGGGCTACCGGCGGGCCGATCCGCGCGTGCGATTGACCGGACCGGGAACGCCATGAGCGACGAGGTGACAACCACGGCCGCGACCGCGGCGCCGCCCGCGTTCCTTCGCCTGAACGAAGGTACGAACGCGCTGCGGGCCGGGCTGGGCATCCTGTTGCTGGTGGCGGTGGTCGCGCTCCTGGCGCCGTGGCTGGCGCCGGGCGATCCGTCCGCCCTGGGGCCTGCGGCCGACCGTCTGCTGCCGCCGTCGGCGGCGCATCCGCTGGGCACCGACATGCTGGGGCGCGACGCGCTGGCCCGACTGGTGCACGGCAGCCGCGTCTCGCTGCTGGCCGGCTGGCTCAGTGCGCTGGTCGCCATCGTCCTGGGCACGGGGGTGGGGCTGGTCGCCGGCACGGGACCGCGCTGGCTCGATCGCCTGTTGATGACCTTCACCGACGCCTGCCTGTCCTTCCCCCGCATCTTCCTCATCCTGCTGCTGGTCTCGCTGACCAGGCCGAGCCTGACGCTGACCATGCTCGTGATCGGCCTGACCGGGTGGATGGGCGTGGCCCGTCTGGTGCGCGCCGAGACGCTGAGTCTGCGTGAACGCGAGTACGTCGCCGCCGCGCGCGGGCTGGGGCTTTCGCCGTGGCGCGTGGGCACGCGGCACGTGTTGCCGTCGCTGTGGCCCACGGTGATCGTGGCCACCGCGCTGCGCGTGGGTTCGGCCATCCTCACCGAATCGTTCCTCTCCTTCCTGGGACTCGGCGCGCAGGAGCCGACAGTCAGCTGGGGCGCGATGATCCAGTCGGGCCGGCCGGTGCTGCTCGAAGCCTGGTGGCTGACCGCGTTTCCCGGTCTGGCCCTGGCGTTGACCGTCGTGGGCTGCAATCTGCTGGGCGACGGGCTGCGCGGGCGGCTGGACCCACGGCGGATGAAGGCGGCGCGCCATGAATGAACTGCTGCGCCTGTCGGGGTTGACCGTGGGGTTCGCCGGCGCCGCGCTGCCGGTGCTGCGCGGGCTTGATCTGGAACTGGCCGAGGGCGAGGCCGTCGCCCTGGTCGGAGCCTCGGGCTCGGGCAAGACGCTGTTGGCCCGCGCGGCGCTGGGCCTGCTGCCACCCGAGGCCTGGCAGCAGGGGCAGGTGAACTGGCGCGGCGTCGAGGCGCGGCTGGCGCCCGGCGGCTGGGGTGCGCTTCGCGGGCGCGGTTTGACCTGGCTGCCGCAGGAACCGCTGAGCGGACTGAATCCGCTCCTGACCGTCGGCGCGCAGGTGAGCGAGGCGGCACGTCAGCATCAGGGCCTGGGCCACCAGGACGCGCTGCGGTTCACCGTCGATCTCCTGGCTGAACTGCAATTGCCCTCGCCGATGGAGCTGTTGTACGCCTGGCCGCACGAACTGAGCGGCGGGATGCGGCAGCGTGTGCTGCTGGCCGCGGCTCTGGCCTGCGGCCCGGAACTGCTGATCGCCGACGAGCCCACGTCCAACCTGGACACGACCGTGCAGCGCGACCTGCTGGCGGTTCTCGACCGCGCGCGCCGTGCCCGCGGCATGGCCCTGCTGTTCATCACCCACGACCACGATCTGGTGCCTCTGGTGGCGGACCGGTGCGTGGAGATCAGCGACGGACGGCTGGTGGAACGGGTCAGCGGTCGCCACGCGCACGAAGGGGCCCGGGCCCCGCACACGGTGCGGGGCGCCGCGCCGCGGTTGGTACCGGGGAACGCGGCGCCCGCGTTGTCGGCGCGCGCCCTGGTTGTGCGCCACGGCGCGGCGGAGTCCGTGCCCGCGGTCGCCGGTGTGGATCTGGATCTGTGGCCCGGGAGGTCGGTCGGGCTGGTGGGCGAGTCGGCGGCTGGGAAATCGAGCCTGGCGCGCGCGCTGGCCGGACATCTGCGGCCGTCGTCCGGTGTCGTGAGCGTGGGCTGCGTCGCGGCCGGCTCCGACCGCGGCGCCGCGGCGCGTGCGGCCCGGCGCCGCGTGCAGATGCTGTTCCAGGATGCCGGCGCGTCCCTGAACCCGCGGCAGCGGGTGGGGGACACCCTGATCGAAGCCGCCGGCGCCGCACACCCGGGAATGGTCTCGCGGCTGCTGGCGGAAGTCGGACTGGATGAGGCCCTGGCGATGCGTCATCCCCACGCGCTGTCGGGCGGCCAGCGTCAGCGCGTCGCGCTGGCCCGCTGCCTGGCGACCGATCCGGCCGTACTGATCGCCGATGAGCCCACCAGCGCGCTGGATGGCGGGACGCGGGCCCGGGTGCTGGAGCTGCTGACGCGGGTCATGGTGACGCGGGGTCTGGCCGTGCTTCTGGTGACGCACGATCTGGACACGGCGCTCTCGTTCTGCGACGAACTGCTGGTGATGCACAGCGGTCTGATCATCGAGCGCGCTCCGGCGGCTTCATTCGCCCTTCTGCGCCATCCGCACTCGCGACGCCTGCTGGATTGCCGTCCCGCAGCGCTGGCTTCCACTTCCGGCTGGCGCGATGCCCCGGCAGCCCCGGCGCCGGCGGGTGGTCGTCCGTTCAGCGGATGCCCCCTGGCGGGCGCCTGTCCGCTCCAGAACGCTTCCTGCTTCAAGGAGTTGCCGCCGCTCGCGGAGCTGGCGCCGGGGCGCTGGCTCAGGTGTCCGCCGGCGAGCGAACTCCCTCCGCCACAATTTATTGACACGATATGAGCCAATCTCTATATTCAGCCACTAGTTGCGGCACGGCACCCGGACCCCGCGTCTCCGGTGCCCCGAAGTGCCTCAAGGACCGGCGGAAACGCCCAATTCAGCAGGCACCCCACACTGCCCGGCTAAGGTCCAGTGCATAATAAAGACCCGTTCGCAGGTTCCTTCCGGAACCCTGAATCAGCCGGATATGTCCCCACGGAAAGGAGCCGCCGTATGCTCCGGCGTCACCGGATCCACCGGGTATTGCCTCTCCTGGTACTGATGCTGATCTCGGTGGCGACAGCCGGGGACGCCTTCGCCCAGGTGGGTTCCATCAAGGGCGTGGTACGAGACAAGGAATCCGGCGAACTGTTGGATTATGCCAACGTGCTGCTGGCCGGATCCACCCGAGGCACCATGTCTCTGGGCGGCGGCAATTTCTATTTCAACGGCCTGCCGCCCGCCGTGTACACCGTCAAGGTCCTGTACCTGGGCTACGCGCCCATGGAGAAGACCGTCACGGTGACCGCGGGCGGGGCGGTGACCGTCAATTTCGAACTCGAAACCGTGATCGTCGAGACGCTCCAGGCGTTCGACGTGACCGGTGAAGAGTACATGGTCGAAATCAAGAGCGCCGTCACCGAGCACACCGTGAGCGGCGAGACGTTCGAGAAGTACGCCATCGACTCGGTCGAGGACGCGCTGTCCAAGCAGGCGGGCGTGGTCTACCGCGCCGGCGAGCTGTACGTGCGCGGCGGCCGGTCGGGTGAAGTCTCGCGGCAGATCGACGGCGTGGCCGTCGACAACCCGCTGGGCACCGGTTCCATGGACGTCTCGACGCTGGCCGTCGACAACATGGCGATGGTCACCGGCGGTCTGGACGCCAAGTACGGCAACGCCCTGTCCGGCGTCGTGAACATCACGACCAAGGAAGGCGGCGAGAAGTTCGGCGGCGGCATCCGTTTCCTGACCGACGACTTCGGTCGCCAGGACAAGACATTCACCAACTACGACCGCCTCGAGTACGGCTTCGGCGGCCCCACGCCGCTGGGCGGCGTCACCTACTTCGTGGCCGGCGACCTGCAGTTCTCCGACACCGAGAACACCTCGGTGGCGCACCGGCCCGAGTACAAGCTCAAGCTGGGCGACACGACACTGTTCAAGTTCCGCCGCCGCCAGTTCAACCAGGCCAAGGGTTCGGCCAAGGTTGCCTGGACGCTGGACGAGAGTAAGAAGGTCACCGCCGAGTACTCGTACACGACCACGCTGGGCGAGGGCTATTCGCCCAACTGGAGCGTGGATGGTTACGCGCGCCGCGTGCTCTACATGCCGGAAGTCATCTACCGCAGCAACTTCGGCGACTGGCTGGCGACAGGGCGCACGGTGCCCGTGTACTACGGCCCGTGGTACGACACCATGCTGACCACTTCGCGCTCGGTGATGGTCGTCGACACCCGCAACAGCAGCGAGCGCCGCGTGGCGATGCCGGTGCTCGAGGTGCGCAGCGCCACCGACAACCAGATCTACACCGTGGTGGCGCAGGCCCAGTTCGACGGCTTCCGCTACCCCTACGGATCGTATTCGACCGTGGCCGAGGACAGCTCCTATTCCGCTTTCAACGCGGCGAACCAGCTGACGCAGACGCGCAGCATCGGACAGGTCGCGAAGGTGGTCTGGCGGCAGAATCTGGACGAGAGCACGTTCTACGTGGTCCGGCTGGGTCTGGTCGCCTTCGACACCCGCATCGACGTCGGCGGCAAGGACCCCTGGGAATACAACCACGGCGGCATCTGGTCGCCCGGTCTGTTCCTGGGTCAGAGCCGCATCTATCTGGCCGGAACCGCGTATTATTCGGATCCGCTCAGTCCGTACTACGTGACCAACAGCGATGTGGCGTTCTACTCCGAGGAATACAGCCGCACCTACAGTCTGGGCGCCGACATGACCAGCAGTCGCTGGGAAGGCCACCTGGTGGAGCTGGGTCTGGGCGTGCGGTACAACGACCTCGAACGCTACGCCCTGAACGGACCGGCCATCATGCGCCAGAGCCGCTTCACGGGAGACTGGACGCAGGGCAGCAACCGGAACGTGTTCCACACCTACAACCCCGAAGCCTACTGGTACCTGCAGGACCGGTGGGAATACGAGGGCATGGTGGTCAACTACGGCCTGCGCTACGACATGTTCTCGCCGGGTTCGGCGGCGGCCATCGAACTGGCCAACGAGAGCGTCAACGCGAACGTCATCAAGTACAAGACGGCGTTCCAGCCCCGGCTGGGCTTCGCGTTCCCGATCACCGAACGTGACGGCTTCCACTTCCACTACGGCCGGTTCGTGCAGTTCCCGGACCGTCAGTACCTGTTCGCCAGCCAGGATCCCGTCGGCAACGCCGGCACCCTGGGCAATCCGAACCTGGAGCCGATGACGACGGTGCAGTATTCGTCGGGCATCAAGCACCAGTTCAGCGATTTCGTCGCGGGCCAGTTCTCGCTGTACAGCAAGGACATGTACGACCTCATCGCCGCCACCCAGGTGACGGACGAATCGACCGGCCAGACGCTGGCCCGGTACATCAACAAGGCGTACGCGTCGTCGCGCGGCATCGAGCTCTCGCTGGAGAAGCGCTACAGCCAGAACTACGAATTCAACATGAGCTACACGTACTCGTTCGCGGACGGCGTGGCTTCGGACACCGAGTTCGGCTCCAACCCGGACGGCCTGCAGTACCTGCCGAACCAGGAACTGCCGCTGGACTGGGACCAGCGCCATACCCTGAACGTGGCGCTGCTGCTGGCCGACCCCGGCGTGTGGTCGTCGTCCTTCTCGTTCTCCTACGGCAGCGGCGTGCCCTGGACCCCGTTCGACCGTTTCGCCAAGCGGCAGGACCCGATGCTGGAGAACAGCGAACGCCTGCCGTCGACCTATTCGCTGGACATCCAGCTCGAACGCAACGTGAACCTCTACGGCAAGCGGCTGTCGCTGCAGCTGCAGGCCATGAACCTGCTCAACCAGGACGTCGTGGTCGCCGAAGGCGGCGCCGGCATCGCACCCGGCATGATCAACGGCGCCCAGAGCCTGGGTATCGGTCACCTGACCGAAACCGGCAAGTTCGGTTCCGCGCTGCTGCAGGACGCCGATGGTGACGGCGTCGACGAATACATCCCGATCGTGGATCCCCGGACTTTCGGTGAGCACCGTCTGTTCCGGCTGGCGATCGGTTACTACTTCTAGGACCAGGGGCAGACCGCGCCGCGGCTCCGGGCCGCGGATCTGGAAAGGATGGCAATGTTCGCGACCATCAAGTGCCCGTTCAGACGCCGTTGGACGGCGGCGGTGTCGCCGGTCGTCTGGCTCCTGGTGGCCCTTGGGCTGGCGGCTCCTGCGCTGGCGTTCAAGGACATCGAGAACCCGGTGCTGGACCGCGGTTACAACCCCAACGGGGTGTTCATCCTGGACGGCTCCTACGTCATGAACGTGGGCGAGGTCCAGATCAACATCACGAACTGGGGGCTGATCGGTTCAACCTACTCGTTGACGCGCCCGTGGTCCGATGCGCCGTCCTGCCAGTGGCCGGCCGGCTCGGGACGGGAATACCTGTGGGGCGCCGGACTGTGGGTCGGCGGCGTCGTGCTCGGCGAGCGGCTGGTGTCGACCGGCGGCTTCGGCAGCGAGATCTATCCTCTCGACGAGGTGGAATACACGATCTACGAAGCGGTCGATGGTCGCCTCATCCGCCCGGCGGGCAATACCACCGCCAGCGGCAGGCGCCGCCCCGTGGCCGGCGAGGACGATGACGACGACGACTTGGTGGACGAGGAGATCCTCAACGGTTTCGATGACGACGGCGACGGCGAGATCGACGAGGACTTCGGGCAGATCGGCAACCAGATGATGGTGCTGACGAACTTCGACAACACCCGGCTGGCGCAGGAGAACGCGCCCGACCACACACCGATGAATCTCGAGATTGTCCAGTCCACGTACCAGTGGGAAAACGACCTGGTCGACGACTTCGTCGGTTTCGACTACCAGATCACCAACATCGGCGTCACCGACGTCAACAAGGTGTACATCGGGTTCTACGCCGACAGCGACATCGGTCCCCGCGGGCTCAGCGGCACCGCCGAGGACGACATGGCCGGGTCCTGGCCGACCACCAAGGGCAGCCCCGGGCTGGTCCGCGCCTCCGACGGCCAGTTCGTGCCCATCCAGGTCGGCTACATGTACGACGCCTCGGAAACGGAACTGGTCGACGGTTATTTCGGCATCGTGTTCCTGGGACACGACATCGACGCAGCCGGCGTGAAAGCTCCGACGAAGGTCGGCATGCGCACCTTCCAGGCCTTCGCGGGCAACGCCAGCTTCGAACAGGGCGGCGATCCCAGCAACGACGACGAATCCTACCAGCTCCTGAGCGCGGTGCGCGACGACTGGGACAACAACACGCCGACGGGCAAGCAGAACGACTTCCGGTTCCTGGTTTCGGCCGGCCCGTTCTCGGTGCTGGCGCCCGGTGAGAAGCTCAATTTCCAGGTCGGCATGGTGGTGGGCTCCGGGTTGGGCAACGAGGACGGCGGCATCGGCCTGCTGGCCAACTGCGCCGAGGCCGCGTTGACCTACTACGGTATCTGGGTCGACGACTTCATCTCGGTCACGGCATTGGACGGTTCGACGTTCAACCCGGGCATCAACGGCCGCGAGACGATGCTCTGCCGTGAGGACTTCCCCAGCGCGTCGGTGTTCGACAACTTCCGGCCCGACTTCATGGACACCTCGTGCGTCAACGCCGAGTGGGTGCTGGGGCAGCCGGCGCTTTCCGATGCCGACCTTTTCGAACTGAACATCAACGGCACGACCAAGACGTGCGCGATGTTCAACATGGACAACTGCTTCGAGTGCGCGCGCCAGCTCGGCTACGCCTGCACCCCGCAGGACTTCATCGACGAGTCCTGGACCTGCAACAATCCCGATGCTCCGAATAATTCGGCCTGCACCGGCGTCGATGGTCTGGAAACGCAGATCAACTGGCTGGTCGGCATGGCGCCGCCGCCGCCGGGCCTGCGCCTGTGGCCGACCGACAGCCGTGTGCACGTGTTCTGGGACGACAAGAGCGAGGTCACGGCCGACATCCGGCTGCAGGAAGTCGATTTCGAGTCGTACCGCATCTGGCGCGCGGACAACTGGGACCGTCCCTTCGGTTCGTCGGTGCTCAACGGCCCCGAATCGTCCCTGTGGCAGATGATCGCCGAATACGACCTGGTGAACACCTTCGTGACGACGAGGGCGTCCGGGAACACCACGCAGCTGGATACACTGCCGCTGGGCGCGAACACGGGACTGGAAGGCATTCGCTACATCCCGCGCGTGCTCAGCGATCCGACATTTGCCGGCATGGACACTGTCATGCAGGCGATCGTCGACGCCGATGTGATCAACGCGCTGCGGTCGCGGCCGGATCTGCGGTTGCCGGACGGCAATCCGGATCCCCGGTTCGAGACCCTGATCAGGTGGGAGACGTATCCGGACGCGCTGGACACGTTCTTCGCCGTGGCGGCGCGGGCGGAAAGCGACGGCGTGGTCGGCAAGCTCGGCACGCGGTATTACGAGTACGTGGACAGGGACATCCACAACGGATTCCTGTACTTCTATTCGGTGACGGCGACGGACCACGCGCTGTTGCCCGAAGAGAATCCGCTGAACATCCAGCTCCCGGTCGGGCCGGGTCTGGTGGGCGATCCGGGCTCGTCGTTCAGCAGCACCACGCCGGGAGCCACGGCGCAGACCGTTGCCGAGCGCGAGCAGTTCGGCGTGAACATCTACGTCTACCCGAATCCGGCCACGCGCGATGCGTTGGCGGAGTACCAGCAGTTGAATCCCAATGGGGACGATCCCACCGGGGTGCGGGTGACGTTCACGAACCTGCCCATGGCCCGCAATACGATCAAGATCTACACGGTCAGTGGCGACCTGGTGCAGACTCTCAGCCACGATGGTCTCAGTGGTTCCGGGCACTTGAGCTGGAATCTGATGAGCCGTAACGGCCAGGAAATCGTCAGTGGCGTGTACCTGTATACGGTGGAATCGGACGATGAGAGCTTCGAATCGTTCGTCGGCAAGTTCGTGGTGGTCAGGTAGGGGCAGACCGAGTCAACTCCGCCGTTGGGCGGAAGTGTCCGTCGCGGGACGGACCTGGAGGTTTCCATGAAGCGCATCGCGATGCTGACCGCCTTCCTGCTCGCTGCACCGTCGATGGTGTACGCCGCGGGATTCGCGAAGGTCGGCACCTTCGGCGGTCAGGAACTGAAAATCGGAGTGAGCGCCCGGGCGACCGGCATGGGCTCGGCATTCGTCGGTCTGGCCGACGATGCTTCGTCGGTTTTCTGGAATCCGGGCGGCCTGGTCAACGTGACGGGCAATGAAGTCTCGCTCAACCATGTCGTCTGGGCGGCGGACACGAAGCTCAGCACGGCCGTCATGGCGTTCAGCCCCCGGTCGATTCCCGGGACGCTGGCCATTTCCTTCCGGTCGTTCTGGATGGACCCGCAACTCGAGCGCACGGCCTACCTGCCCGAGGGCACCGGTCGCACCTTCGATTCGGGCACGACATCGATGGGTCTGAGCTACTCGCGCTTTTTCACCGATAAGTTCTCGGCGGGGTTCACGCTGAACTACCTGCACATGGGGTTGGCCGAGACCGCGGTGAATACGGGCGCGCTGGACTTCGGAATCATGTACCGCATCGGCATCCGTGACCTGAAGCTGGGCATGGTCATCCAGAATCTGGGCGGCAAGTTCACCTTCGACGAGCGCGAATCGAAGCTGCCGGTGACGTTCAAGGTGGGCGTGAGCGCCAACGCCATGAACACCAAACAGCAGCGCTTGACCGGCGCGGTGGAATTCGCCCATCCGGCCGACAATCTCGAGCATGCGAACGTGGGCGCCGAATACGCGCTGAACAACCAGTTCTTCGCGCGGGCGGGCTACCACATCAACTACGACACCGACGGGCTGGCCTACGGCTTCGGCGCGGCGCTCCCTACCGGCGCCAAGACCAAGCTCCAGGCGGACTACAGCGCGGTGGACATGTCGGCCCTGGGCCTGGTGCACCGGTTCACGCTGTCTGTCACCTACTGACCGGTCACGTGCTGACCTGTCGCGCCCGGCTGCCGGAAACCGGCCGGACCGATTCTGCCCCGACCGCCCCGCCGGACCACCGGCGGGGCGGTTTTAACATAGCCACCTCTGGCCAGATGCCGTCGGATTCGGTAAGATGATGGCGGCCGGGCGATCCGGCTCCGGTCGAGGGGGATCGGCAAACATCTGCGGAAAGGTCTCGTCATGGCATTCGTGACGCGTCGTGCCGGTATTCCCCCGCTGCAGGCCTGCCTGCTGGTCTGGCTTCTGGCTGTCGTCGGGGCGCGGCCGGCCTCCGCCGCGCTGATACAGCCGCTGGACGGCCGCGGCAATTTCCACTCCTACATCGATGTGGTGAACCGCTGGCGCGGCGACGACCGGGTGGATGTCCTGGTGCTCGTTTCGGTGGCGAACGGCGACCTGGGCTCGAAGGACGAGGACGGCTCGCTCGTGGCCCGTATGCGCCTCGAAGTGACGCTGACCGGCCCTGACGGCCGGACCGTCACCCGCACGCGACAGATCCGCACACGGCCCCTGGACCCGCGTGACGCCGCCTCCCGATCGCTGCGTCAGGTGTGCGGCGTCCTGTTGACCGACGTCCCGTTCCGCAGCGGGCGCCTGGAGTGCGGGGTCTACGACGTGAACCGCCGCCGGCCCGGTCTGTTGAGCCAGCTGGGCCGTTCGGATGCGCGCAGTGAAGCGGTGGGGGACTGGTATGCCGAAGAGGGACCGCGGGCGGCGCTCGGGCTGTCCCTGGACGATCCCCTGTATCTGGTCCAGGCGCCGCTCGCCTCCTGGAATCCCGAAAGTGCGGCCGAAGCGACCGAGTCCGGCGGGCTGCTCGGCGATTACGTCCATCCGAACCGCATCTACGGCATCGAGCAGGATCGTCTGCAGATGGTGGTGCCGGTGTGGCCGCCCGCCGGCGGAACCACGCGCGCCGAAGACCTGGCCGGATTGCGGCTGCAGGTCGCGAGCGACGACGGCATCTTCGCGTTCAACGACTCGATCGGGTTCGACACGCGAGGGCGCGCGGCACTGGCGGCAGGCCGACCGGCGTTCCTCTTCTACGAACTCGACGTCAACCGGCTGCCCGAGGGCAGCTATCGGCTGGGTCTGGCCCCGCTGGGCGGGCAGGGGCGCGGCCTGGTCAGCGGATTTTCCGTGGTCTGGCGGCTGGGCGCCCTGGCCCGGCACCAGGACCTGGTCCTGGGCGAGGGTTTCCTGGTTTTCCAGGGGGAAGAACGCGAGCGCTTCCAGGATGCGAGCCCCACCGAGCGCGACGCGATGCTCGAAGCGTTCTGGCAGCAGCAGAACCCCGATCCGGCGAGCCCGGTCAATCCCGTGTACCAGGAATTCCAGGCCCGCGTGGCGTACGTGCAGCAGTTCCTCGGGGGCTTCGGGGCGCAGGGCCCGAAGGACGGACGGGGCGAAGTGTTCATTCTGCTCGGCCCGCCGGACGAGACCCAGCGCGAACCGCTGCCGCTGAACTACCGTGACCAGGATGACGCGCGCATCAAGGTCTACGACCGTTTCGCGCCGGACCGCCCCGGTTCCACCGCCAAGGGCGCCGCGCCGGAAGGAAGCCAGGGCAGCAACCCCTACGAGTCGCTCGGGGGCATCCCCCTGACGTCACCGGTGTCCCGGGGAGCGGAGCGGGATCGCGTCAAAATGCTCTACAGCGCAGGGCAAAATTACGGTTTCGAGCTCTGGAAATACGACAATGGTGGCAAGCCGTTGTTCATGAACAGGTTGTCGAACCGGGGCATGGGCCAGCGTTTCCTGTTCGTGGACCGCAACGGCGCGGGCGAATATCAGATCGAATCCTCGAACATCATCCAGGGCGAAGAATAGAAGTTCGCCGGCGCCCGGCGGTTCGCCCCCCGGAGGGCACGGGCGCCGATCTGCAGGATTGAGACGCCGCTTCGACAAATCGGTTTGACTTGATGCGTCCGCTTCCACTATTTATAACAAGCGACTAGGCGCCCTGTGACCAGGTGGTCAGGTGTGAACGCGGAGAAACGCCGCGCGCATTGGCGCGATCGGAGTGGACCTTTTCGGCTGTGATTCGGCGGACCCCCACCCGCCGGCAGAGCCCCACCGTCGCCAGTTTTCCTAAAGGGTCCCAATCATTGGAAAGGGAGACTTGCACAATGGCTCGTCAGGGTACGTTGACTCGCGCCGTAATTCGGCACACGCTGCTCGGCCTACTGGCCCTCCTGATCGCGCTGCCGGTGCTGGCCCAGGATCAGGCAACTTCAGAGGCGGCCGCCAAGTTCGCCAAGATCCAGGCCACCAGTGACTCCCTCGGATTCGGATCCACCGCGGCGGATTCGCTGCAGGAGATCCCCCGCATCATCCAGCCCATCAAGGGCCTGATGGGCGTGGTCGACCGCTCGCCCATCGGCAAGACCGGTGTCGGCAAGCTGTTCATCGCCGGCGGCGTCTTCATGTGGTGGATCCTGGCGGTGGCCCTCGTCGGCTTCGTCGTCATCGTCGAACGCATGTGGACGCTCAACCGGGCCCGGGTCAACACCAGGCGCCTGCTCGGCACGGTGATCACGACCCTGCGCAACGACGGCGTGCAGGCGGCTGCCGAAGAGTGCCAGAAGGTGCGCGGCCCCATCGCCGCCATTCTGTATTCCGGCCTTCAGAAAGCGGACCGCGGCCGCGACGCCGTGGAAAAGGCCATCAGCACGGCCGGCACCATCGAGATGTCGTTCCTCGAGCGCGGCCTGGTCTGGGTGTCGTCCGTGACGACCCTGGCCCCGCTCCTGGGCTTCCTCGGCACCGTGTCCGGTATGATCAACGCCTTCGAGGCCATCGCGGCTTCGGAGCAGGTGAACGCCAAGCTGGTGGCCTCCGGTATCTCGGAAGCGCTGATCACCACGGCGTTCGGTCTGATCGTGGCCGTGCCGGCGACCGTGGCCTACAACTACTTCGTGGGTGCGATCGACCGCTTCGTGATCGAGATGGAAGAGACCAGCTCCGAGCTGATCGAAGAGCTCGAGCGGCGCAACGACTGATCCACAGCGGCGATCGGCGCGGTCCCGTGACCGCGCGGTCGGCAGGGGGCACTGATGGGTATCATGAAGAAGAAGAAGAAGGCACCGATCGGCGAGTTGCGTCTGGACTCGACCGCCGACGTCGCCTTCCTGCTTCTGATCTTCTTCATCGTGACCACGATCTTCGCTGCCGAGCAGGGTCTGACCCTTGTCCTGCCCGGCAAGCAGAAGGAAGCCAGTGATACGGTGCGCGTGAGGGAGAGCAACATCGCCACGATCTACGTGGACCAGATGAACTCCATCACGCTGGACCGCAAGCCGATCGAGATCAACCACATCAAGCAGGTGATCGCCGATCGCATCGAAGGCAACGCGAAGCTCGTCGTCCTGCTGAAGATCCACCCGAAGGCCGACTACGGCAAGATGGTGGCCTGTCTGGACGAATTGCGCCTGGCCAAAGCGACCAAGGTCTCTCTGAAGACCGCGGAAGAATAGGGAGGGGGCCGACCGTGAGCATGAACATCAACCGTTCCACGAACTCGGGTCCGTTCATCCCGACATCGTCGATGGGGGACATCGCGTTCCTCCTGCTCATCTTCTTCATGGTGACGACCATTTTCCGGTCCGAGAACGGACTGCCGGTGGAGCTGCCGCGGGCCGAGGCTGGCGAGGAAGTCAACCGGGAACTGGTGTCGAACATCTACATCAACCGGACGGGTCAGATTTCGATCGACGACCGGTTGGTGCAGATGAAGCACATCCCGGACATCATGGGCAAGAAGATCAGCGACAATCCACAGTTGATCGTGGCCTTCAAGACCGACAGTTACGCCGACTACGGCGTGGTCAGCGACGTCATGGAAGCCCTCAAGGAAGTGAACGCGGTCCGTGTGTTCTTCAACAACGACGTCGAATCGGCGCCGGGTCTGAAGTACTAGGAGCACCATGACGACGCTGCCGATGCCAGACGGATTGCAGATGTCGGCCAACGAGCGCTTCAAGGCGGAGTATGGCCGCACGCTACGTTGGTCCGCGTTGATCACGGTCACGCTGATGATCCTGCTTGCCCTGCTGGTGCCTGACTATGTGCCGCACCCGTACCAGCTGAGACAGGAAGAGTTCGAGGCCGTGAATCTTGACCAGCAGGAGGCGCTGGACATTCCGCCGCCGCCGGTCGAAGCCCCGCCGCCGCCCAAGGTGATCGAGGCGGCGCCGGACGATGAAGTGGCCGAGGACGTGGACATCGCCGACACGCTGATGAACCTCGACGAAGCCATCACGTCGTCGATGCCGACGTTCGGGCCGGTGGGAGACGAGGGCTTCGTGGCCTCGTCCGAAAACCCGAAGATCCTGACCTGGGCCAAGCCCGAGTACCCGGAGATGGCGCGCCGCGCCCAGCTCGAAGGCACGGTGCTCGTCAAGGTGCTGGTCGGGCCCGACGGCTCGGTAAAGGACGCCGTGGTCATCCAGAGCGTCAACCCGCTGCTGAACAAGGCCGCGATCGACGCCGCCAAGCGCTGCAAGTTCATCCCGGGCAAGCAGCGCAACATCCCGGTGAAGGCGTGGATGGCGCTTCCCTTCTCGTTCAAGCTCAACTGAGGCGGCCCATCGGGGCAACCTTTCCGGGCGGGCCGCGTCTTTCGGGACGCGGCCCGCTTCGCTATGGCGCCGCCGGTTTTGCGCCGCCCGGGCGTTGGGTGGCGCGCCGGTTGCAACCCGTGGGCGCCGGCTGCGTAGGAAGCAGGTTGGCGTCCCCGGACCTCCGATTCGGGTTTGGCTTCGGACGGCGCTGGTCCTATCATGGCCGGGCGCGGGCGGCGGCGATCGCAAGGTGTTCCGCCCGGCGATTCTGACTCGGGCAAAACGGCAGGGAGTGGATCCATGAGCGTATCGCGTTCGGCGACGGAAGGCCGGCGGTTGTCCACCGCGGTGGTCGGTTGGCTGTTGGTGGCGGCGATGGCGGGAACCGTTTCGGCCCAGGAAGCGGCGCCCGTCGCGACGCCGGCGGCGCCCGCGCTGCCCGTTCTCTCGCTGGACGAGTGCGTCCGTCTGGCGCTGGCCGACAGCCCGACGCTCATGATCACCGAGGAGCAGCGCTCCATCGCCGCGCAGGATGTGCGCGGCGCCTGGGGCGCCTTCCTGCCCAATCTGACGATCGGCTACAACTGGCAGAAGTCCGAGCGCACGGACTTCGACGTGGCGCAGACCGTGGCCGGCACCACCTACGAGGTTCCGACGACCGATCCGGGCGTCACCCTGCTGTTCCCGACCCAGATCCCGAGCGGCCTGGTCGCGGACGAATCGGTCAACAGCAAGTACAAGGCCCTGACGGGCCGGGCCACGCTCAACGTGTTCGACGGTTTCGCCAAGTACGGCACGCTGAACAGCGCGAAGTACAATCTGGACGCGGCGGACGCCACGGTCGGCTACACGCGCGAGCGGGTCGTCGAGGACGTGGTGGCCGCCTATTACAATCTGGTCCGGTTCCAGGAACTGGCGGACGTGGCGCGGGACACCCGCGAACAGGCCGCGCGCGAACTGGAGCGCACCGAGACCTATTTCCGTCTGGGCAGCGCCGCCAAGAGCGACGTGCTGCAGCAGCGCGTGCGCCTGGAGAACACCAAGCTGGACGTGGTCGTGGCCGACAACAACATCAAGCAGGGCCAGGCCAACCTGGCCTACGCCATGAACCGGCCCCTGGAAGCTGCGTTCGCGGTCGACCGCGCGGTGCTGCAGACCGATTTCGCCGTGGCCGACGTGGCCGCTTTGTACGGCGAAGCCCTGGCCAACCGGCTGGACCTGCAGAGCAGCGAGATGGCGGCGGCTGCCCGCCGGCAGGACGTCAAGACGGCCCGCGGCACCCTGTACCCGCGTCTGGACATCTTCGGCAGCTACAACCGCGACAACAACGAATCGCCGTTCAAGTTCGGCTCCCAGATCTCCGAGGCGACCGCGTTCGGGTATTCGGTGTCCTGGAGCGTGTTCGACCGCCTGGCGACATACACCGGCGTTTCGAAGGCGAAGGCCGGCGCGCGCATCGCCGAGTATCAGCTGCAGCAGGCGCAGCTGAACGCGCAGGTCGAGATCCGTCAGCTGCACAACGCGCTGGTCGAAGCCCGCGAGCGGGCCGGCGTCAGCCGCGAGACCATTGTGCAGGCGGAAGAGGGGCTGCGCCTGGCTCAGGAGCGCTACCGCGTGGGAGCCGGAACGTCGCTGGACGTGATCACCGCGCAGGTGAACCTGGCCAGCGCGCGTTCGCAGGAAGTGCAGGCCAAGTGCGACTTCCTGATCGCGCGGGCCAGCCTGGACCGGGCGCTCGGGCGCCGCAGCGCGGCGGCGGTCAACTGACATGGCCACCATCGCGAACAACGGTGCCGGCGATGTCCTGATCGACGTCCATGATCTGCACAAGACCTACACGGTCGGCACGCAGTCGGTGCCTGCCGTGCGCGGCGTCGACCTGCAGATCCGCCGCGGCGAGTACGTGGCGATCATGGGCACCAGCGGCTCCGGCAAGTCGACCCTGATGAACATGCTCGGCTGTCTGGACACGCCGACCAGCGGTTCCTACCTGTTGAACGGCGTCGAAGTCAGCACGCTGACGGACGACCAGCTGGCCGACATCCGGAACCGCGAGATCGGGTTCGTCTTCCAGACCTTCAACCTGCTGCCGCGCAGCACGGCCTCGCAGAATGTCGAGCTGCCGCTGGTCTATGCCGGCATCAAGCCCGCGCAGCGCCAGGAGCGGGTCGTGGAGGCCATCCGGGCGGTCGGCCTGACGGACCGCGCCACCCACAAGCCGAACGAGCTGTCGGGCGGCCAGCGCCAGCGCGTGGCCATCGCCCGCGCCCTGGTGAACCACCCGTCGCTGATCCTGGCCGACGAACCGACCGGCAACCTGGATTCGACGACTTCGGACGAGATCATGGAGATCCTCGGCGGACTCAACGGCGCCGGGCACACCATCGTCCTGGTCACCCATGAGCCCGACATCGCCGCCCGCTGCCGCCGCATCGTCCGGCTGGCCGACGGCCGCATCATCAGCGACCAGGCGATCGAGCCGACCGCCTGACGGTCAAGCCGACCGCCTGAAGGTCAAGTCCGCGCTATCCCGGCCGATCCCTTGAACAGGTGCCATCGGGCCTGTCAGGGCCTTCGTCTGCCCGGGATGTGCGGATGTACTTCTTCTATTTCTTCCCCCTCGGCCTGGACCGCCCCTCGCGGCGACGCCCGCTGTTGACCTGGGCGCTGATGGCGGCGCTCACGGTTGTCTACGTCTGGCAGCGGTGGCTGGCCGCGCGGCTGGGCGCCGACCCCTGGGACTACGTTTTCTTCGCCGGCAACAGCCGGCCCTGGACGGTGGTCACCGCCGTCTTCCTGCACGGGTCGTGGCTGCACCTGGCGGGCAATCTCCTGTACCTGCATGTGCTGGCGCCGCCGCTGGAGGACCGTCTGGGCCGTCCGGCGCTGCTGGCGCTGGTGCTGGTGCTCGGCGTCGGGGGGAACCTGGCCCACGGCCTGACGTCGGCGTTCGATCTCTTCGGGCAGGGCGGGCTGGGGGTCATGGGGGCGTCCGGCGCCATCGCCGGGCTGATGGCCCTGACCATGCTCAGGCTGTACAGCGCGCGGGTGGTGATCGCCTGGTGGGTGTTCGCTCCCATCGGGGGGCAGAACAAGGTGGGCCGCACGCCGGTGCCCGTGCCCTGGGCGGTGCCGCTGTGGATCCTGCTGCAGGTGGCGCAGATGCTGCTGGCCCCGCAGACCGGCGCCGCGGTCAGCTTCGGGGCGCATCTGGGCGGGTTCGCGCTCGGGCTGCTGGTCGGTCTGGCCGCCGGCGAGCTGCGGGCGGGCCGGGCCGAGGCCGCGGCCTCCCGCGGAAGGCGCTACTTCCGCGACGGGCACTACCACGCGGCGGCCGGCGCCTGGACCGAAGTGCTGGCCCGACGGCCGGACGATCCGGAAGCGCTGGCGGAACTGGCGCGCAGCCAGCTGGTGGCTGGTCGGCCGCTGGAGGCGAAGGAAACCTGGCGGCGCCTGTGGGACCGGCACCGCCGCGAGCGTCGCGTGGACGCGGCCCTGACGGTCTACGACGAAGCCTGCCGCGCCGGCCAGGCCGACATGCTGTCGCCGGCCGAGATGGCCGAGGCGGCGCGCTACAAGGAACTGCAGCTCGACTACCGGGGAGCCCTGGATGTCTACCGCCGCCTCTACGAGCTGCACCCGCACGATCCGCAGGGCCATCGGGCGCTGGTGCGGGTCATCGTGCTGTGCCGCGGGCGGGCCAGGGACGCGGAAGCCGCGGAGCGGTGGCTCGGCGAAGCGGGCCGGGCGCTGCCGGCCGGGCCCTGGCGCGAGTTCCTGGAACGCGAGTTCAGTCTGGCAGGAGCAGCCGGTGCAGGCGGGCCGGCAGGTCACCCGGTTCGGCTCCGTCCAGCAGGATTCTGAGCGTCGAGCCGTCCGCGCGCAGGCGCCAGGGTCGGCCGCCGGTCTCGTCGCGCAGCGCGTCCAGGTGGCGGTGGACCTGCAGCCAGCTGTCGGGACGGCCGCCGGCCAGGCTGATGCACGACAGGCCGGACTGCCAGTCCACCGTGCCGCGGCCTTCGGCATCGAGCGCGCGCAGACGCTCCGGCAGGCCGTCCAGCGCCTGCAGCGGCGCCACGATTTCCCAGCGGAAACTGTCGCTCACGTCCAGCCACTCGGCGATCGTCCGGGCCGGGTCCAGCCGCTCGAGGAGTTCCGCGCGCCAGGCACGCGCCAGGTCCGTGTCCGTGGTGACCAGGCGCAGGCGCGCCGCGGCGGCGCTCACGGTCATGGCCAGGGGGCGGTAGCGGCTCTGGGGTTCGCCGGGAGCGCCCGCGGGCGCCGGCGCGGCGGCGGCTTCGGCGCCGGCGGGATCGACACCCGTCGCGGCGGACGCGTCGTCGACCGGCGCGCCGATCACGGTGCCGGGCCGGTCGTGGAAGCTCGAGCGCACGACCAGGGTCACCTGATGGCGCCTGGCATATTCGACCGCGCGCAGGTGCACGACGCCGCAGCCGGAAGCCGCGATCTTCTCCATCTCGTCCCAGTCCAGGCGGCTCAGCAGCCGGGCGTCGGGCACGCGCGCCGGATCGGCGGTCATCACGCCGTCCACATCCTTCAGGATCTCGCAGCGCACCGCGCCCAGGGCCGCCGCCAGGGCGACGGCGGTGGTGTCCGAGCCGCCGCGGCCGAGGGTGGTGATCTCCTTGGCCAGGCTGACGCCCTGGAAGCCGGCCACCACTACGGCCAGGCCGCGTGCGAGGGCTTCGCGCACGCGGTCGCCGCGCACTTCGAGGATGCGGGCATCGCTGTGGCTGGTGTCGGTGATGATGCCGCACTGGCTGCCGGTCAGGCTGATGGCGGGACAGCCTTCGCCGGCCAGCGCCATCGCCAGCAGACTGGCGGTGATGCGCTCGCCCACCGACAGCAGCATGTCCAGTTCGCGGCGCGGAGGTTCGCTGCTGATCTGGCGCGCCAGTTCGTGCAGGTCGTCGGTCGTGTCGCCCATGGCGCTGACGACGACGACGAGCCGGTGGCCGCGGTCGCGCGCACGGCGGAGGTCGGCGGCGACCGCTTTCAGGCGCTCGACCGTGGCGAGGCTGGAGCCTCCGTATTTCCGCACCAGGATGCCGGCGTCCCTGGCTGCTTCCGGGGTCGTGGTCGGGTCGGTCACGCGGAGCCTCTCGTCGTTCACTCGGAACTGTGCCGAACGGGTCTTTTCAACGGCTGGGCCGGCGCGATGGACGCCGGCGCGGCGCGAGGCCAATTATGATGTTCAAACCGGCATCGATACAAGATAATGCGTCGCACGAGACGACTTCGGGCCTGAGCAGATCGCCGGGGGCGTCCGCCACGGCGGACGGCGAGGCCGATGCCCTGGAGAGGCTGCGGCGGTTCGGCCCGCGGGCGCTGACCGACCCGGAACTGCTCGGCTGGGTCCTGGGAACCGGGCGCGGGAGCGCCGGGACGTACCGGCAGGCGCGCGACCTGTTGGCGAACCTGGGGCTCGCGGAACTGGCGGCATGCCCGGCCGCGGTCCTCGCCGGACGGCCGGGGCTGGGGCCGGCACGGGCCCGCAGGCTGCTGGCCGCACTCGAATTGGGGCGGCGGGCCCTCGGGCCGGCGCCGGTCACCGGGCTGCTGGTCCGGCGCCCGGAAGACCTGACGCCGGCGCTGCGCGACGAGTTCCGCGGTCTTGACAGGGAACGCTTCATAGCGCTTTATCTCGATGCACGGCACCGTGTGAGAGCGATTGAGACGGTCTCGATCGGCTCCCTCAACGCCTCGCTGGTGCATCCGCGGGAAGTCTTCAAACCCGCGATCGCAATGTCGGCCGCCGCAGTCATCGTCGCGCACAACCATCCCTCGGGCGACCCGCGTCCGAGCGGCGACGACCTGGAGCTGACCGGCCGCCTGGACAGGTGTGGCGAACTGCTCGGCATCGCGCTGCTGGATCATCTGGTCGTCGGCGACGCCGAGATCACGAGCATTAGGGAATACGGCTGGCCCGCCCCGTCGCACGGGTAGCGGACAGCCGCCGCCGGAAGGATTCGGGCATGTTCAAGCGCCTGCAAGGGATGCTCACCAACGATATCGCCATCGACCTGGGCACCGCCAACACGCTGGTCTACGTCAAGGGCAAGGGCATCGTCCTGAACCAGCCCTCGGTGGTGGCGCTGGACAAGGTGACCGGCAAGGTCTACGCGGTGGGGGCCGAGGCGAAGGCCATGCTCGGCAAGACGCCCGAGCGCATCGCCGCCATCCGCCCCATGAAGGACGGCGTGATCGCCGACTTCGAAGTCACCGAGTTCATGCTTCGCGACTTCATCCGCATGGCGCAGAAGAAGCGGCACTTCATCGCGCCGCGCATCGTGATCTGCGTGCCCTCGGGCATCACCGAGGTGGAGAAGCGCGCGGTGCGCGACAGCGCCAAGCACGCCGGTGCGCGCGAAGTGTTCCTGGTGGCCGAGCCCATGGCCGCGGCCATCGGCGTCGGGTTGCCGGTGGATCAGCCGAGCGGCAACATGATCATCGACATCGGCGGCGGCACCTCGGAGATCGCGGTGATCGCGCTGAACGGCATCGTCTGCGACACGTCGATCCGCGTGGGCGGCGACGAACTGGACGAAGCCATCGTCAACTACGTGAAGAAGAACCACAACCTGCTGATTGGCGACCAGACGGCCGAGAACATCAAGAAGACGATCGGTTCGGCGCACAAGTTCGACGACGAGCGCGAGATGGAGGTCAAGGGCCTCTATCAGGTGTCGGGCGTACCCAAGACCATCAAGATCTCGTCGGTCGAGATCCGCGAGGCGCTGCAGGAACCCATCCAGCAGATCTGCGACGCGCTGAAGCACTCGTTGGAACAGACGCCGCCCGAACTGGCGGCCGACATCAAGGACCGCGGCATCGTGTTGACCGGCGGCGGTGCCCTTCTGCGCGGCCTGCCGGAACTGCTCCGCGAACAGACCGACCTTCCGGTCAACCTGATGGACGACCCGCTGTTCTGCGTGGTGCTGGGCACCGGCAAGATCCTCGACGATTTTGAGAAGTACCGTCCGGTGATCATGCCGAGCGGACGCAGCTGATGACCGACCCCGGAGCGCGGGCATGAATGGCCGTCAGCACCGGTTCTCTCCGCGCGGCGAAATGATAGCCTTCGTCGCGTGCGTCGGTCTGTCCCTGCTGCTGCTCTTTCTGCCGGGCGACGCCCGCGTCCTGGTCGCCGACCGCCTGGCCGTCGTCCTGACCGACCCCTGGTCGCGTCTGCGCGGCTTCTCGCAGGACATCCTGCGGATCCGGAACGAGAATGCGGAACTGCAGCGGCGCGTGGCCGAGCTGGAACTTCAGTCGGCCGCCGCGGCGCGCGAACTGAACGACGCCGCCCGGCTGGCGGGACCGGCCCTGGACGCGGGTTACGCCGGCGACCTGGTACCCTGCCGCGTGGTCATGCGGCAGCGCGGGCGCCAGATCACGATGATCAAGATCGCCAGCGCGCAGCCCGTCGGCTGGCGCGTCTATCAGCCGGTGGTGTCGCGGGCCGGCTACCTGGGGCGGGTGCGCCAGATCGTCAGCGCGCGCGAGGCCTGGGTCGAACTGTTGTCGGCCCCGGATTTCGCCCTGGGCGTCGAGTTAGAGCGCACGGGGCTGATCGGCATCCTGCGCCCGCACGCCAGCACCATCCGCGTGGACATGGTCGGTCGCGACGAGGACGTCGTGCCGGGCGATGTGGTGATCACCTCGGGCATCACCGAAGTGCGCGACCTGGCCGGAACTCCCGAGGCTGGGCAGACGCCGCGCGGCTTCCCCCTGGGCACGGTCGTGTCGGTGGAAAAGCCGGCTGACGGCATGTTCAAGGAGATCACGATCGAACTGGCGGCCTCGGCCGCGGTGAACGAGACGGTGTTCGTGGTGACCAGCCTGGGAGCCGGCGCGGGGTTCGGTCCATGAGGCACTTCGTCCGCACCACGATGCTGTGGTTCCTGGTCGCTTTCATCGGCGACGCGCTGGTTGCCCCGGCGATCGACATCGTCGGGCGGGCGCCGGACTTCACCATCATCGCCCTGGTCATGCTCGCGCTGTCGGCCGGCGCGGTTCCGGCGACCATCGGCGGCTTCGTGCTGGGGCTGGTGCAGGACCTGGGCAACCCGCCGCTGCTGGGGCTGCGCTCCCTGTGCAAGTGCGCGCTGGGTTTCGGGCTGGGGCGGTTGCGCGGGCGGCTGGTCCACGGCGTGCTGATCGTCGACGGGGTCATGATCCTGGTGGCCGTGCTGCTGCACGATTTCGTGTTCCTGCTCGTCCAGAGCAACCTCACCCAGGATCGGTTCCTGGTGCCCCTGCTGACGCAGAGCCTGCCGGTGGCCGCCTACTCGGCGCTGGTCGGCGTGCCGCTGCTGCGCCTGGCCGAGTTCCTGGGCGTCCTGCGACCCGAGGATTGAGCCGTGGATGACCGTGACCTGACCGTCAGGCATGCGCTGCTGCGCACGATCATCATCGTGGCGTTCGCCATCCTGGTCGTGAATCTCTTCCAGTTGACGGTGATCCGGCATTCGTTCTACCAGGACCAGGCCCTGGAGAACCGGCAGGACCGCTTCCGCGTGCGCGCCCCCCGCGGACGCATCTACGACCGCGACGGCAACCTCCTGGCGGCCAACCTCTACATCGCCGACATCACGGTGCCCCGCCGCTGCCTGACGCCGGCCGGCCCCGACTCGACGCTGACGCGCCTGATCGAGTGGTTCGGCCTGGACCGCTGGGAGACGCTGGAGCGCCTCCAGCAGCAGCCCGCCCGCCGCGACCCTCTCGTGCTGGTGGCCGACGCTTCGCCGGCGCGCATCTTCACGGTCGAAGAGCGCGGGCGCGACCTGCCCGGGGTCAAGGTGGTCACGCGCTCGCGGCGCCAATACCTGTTCGGAACGCTCTTCGCACATTCGCTGGGGTATCTGGGCGAGGTGAGCCCGTCCGACCTGGACAGCACGAGCACCGCCTATGTGCAGGGCGATCATATCGGGAAGATGGGCGTCGAGGCGGCGATGGAGCCCGTGCTGCGCGGCGTGGCCGGCATCAAGCTGGAAGAGGTCAACGCCTCCGGTCGCATCGTCGGGCGCAAGCCCGTCTGGGTCCGCGACGTGGTGCCTGGAACCGATGTCCACGTGACGATGTCGTTGCGTCTGCAACAGAAACTGGCTGTCGCCATGGGCGACCGGCCCGGCTGCGCGGTGGCGCTGGACGTGCGTACGGGCGAGGTCCTGGCCGCCTACAGCAATCCCGCCTTCGACCCCAACATGCTGGGCATTTCGATCTCGACCAAGCAGTGGAACGAACTCATCAGCGATCCCGACAAGCCGCTCTTCAACCGCATCACACAGGCGACGTACCCGCCGGCGTCCCTGTTCAAGACGGTCACCTCCCTGGCGGGGCTGGCCGGCGGGCACATCGGCACGGCGTCGTCGCTGGAGCCCTGCGGCGGCGGCTGGACCTACGGTAACCGCTACTTCCGCTGCTGGAAGAAGGGCGGGCACGGCTGGCTGGACCATACCGGCGCGATGATGAACTCGTGCGACACCTTCTACTACCAGCTGGGCATGCGCATGCAGGTGGACGAACTGGCGGCCGCCGCGCGCGCCTTCGGTCTGGGCAGCCGGGTGACGACGGAGTTCGCGGACGAAGTCAAAGGGAACGTTCCGGACACCGCGTGGTACGACCGCCACCTGGGCAAGAAGGGCTGGTCGCGCGGCGTGCTGATGAACACCTCGATCGGCCAGGGAGAACTGCTGGTGACGCCCATCCAGATGGCGGTCGTCGCCGGGCGCCTGGCCACGGGGGGGACGATGCCCGACCCGGTCTTCGTGCGCACTCCGGCGCCGGTCCGGCGGCAGCCGCGACCGCTGCCGTTCCGGCCGGAACATCTGGCGTGGGTGCGCGAGGCGATGCGCCGGACGGTGGCCGAGGGCACCGGTCGCGCGGCCAGACTCAAGACCGTCGAGGTGGCGGGCAAGACCGGCACCGCCCAGAATCCGCACGGTGACGATCACGCCTGGTTCATGTGTTTCG
The DNA here is from genome assembly GCA_020049465.1 of bacterium. Classification (GTDB taxonomy): domain Bacteria; phylum Krumholzibacteriota; class Krumholzibacteriia; order LZORAL124-64-63; family LZORAL124-64-63; genus CAINDZ01. Next base: position 58,002 of record JAIFKS010000003.1, read on the forward strand.
CTCCGGCCGAGTCGCCGGAGATCGCCGTCGCGGTGATCATGGAGAACGCCGGGCACGGCGGCAGCGAGGCTGCTCCGATCGCCGGCGCCCTGCTGAGCACCTATTTCCACGAAGACGAGGCCGACAGCGTGGGCGTACCCGTGGAGATCCCCGAGGAGGTCGACTGATGGGCGGCCTGCGCGACCTCCTGACGCCTCGCGGCGACCGGATCATCCTGCTGTGCTGGGCGCTGCTCTGCCTGACCAGCCTGGCGGTGCTGTGGTCGGTGACCGAGCCCATCATCGGCCCGTACGAGGACGTCGACCCGGGCGTGCCGAAGTCGGTCTTCTGGCGCCAGCTCATCTGGGCGATCGCCGGATACTGCGGGCTGGTGGCGGCCTCGCGTATTCCGCTGCGCCACATCGACAACCTGGCCGCGGTGCCGTGGCTCATCTCGCTGGTGCTGCTGCTGCTGGTACCCGTCGTCGGGCCGGTGATCAGCGGCGCCCGCCGGTGGCTGGTGTTCGGGCCGGTCAGCCTGCAGCCCGCGGAGATGGCGAAGGTCTCCTGCATCATCCTGAACGCCAGCCTGCTGGCGCGGGGCGTGGACAGCCAACGCAAGTCGCTGGCCACCGGGGCCTCCCTGGTGTTGACGGCCATCCCCGCGGTGCTGGTCATGGAGCAGCCCGATCTGGGCACCAGCCTGGTCTTCTGGGCGACCTGGGTGGGCATGATCTTCTGGTTCGGCATGCCCGGCATCTTCCTGCTGGTGGCGGCCACCGGTGTCTGTAGCGCCGTGATCATGTTCTATTCCGAAGCGGTGGCGCACCAGGCCTGGCCCTGGGGGGCGTACCTGCTGGTGATCCTGGCGACCCTGTACTATGTGCGCTGGAGCATCCCGGCCAAGGTGTCGATGCTGGCGGCCAATGTGATCGCCGGGATCGCCATCCCCATCTTCTGGGCCCAGCTGAAGGGCTATCAGCAGGACCGCGTGATGGCCTTCTTCAAGCCGGCCGAGCATGCCTTCAGCGCCGGCTACCAGACCCTGCAGTCGAAGGTGGCGATCGGGTCCGGAGGACTGTTCGGGACGCACTACCTGAAGGGAACGCAGAAGGGCCTGGCCTTCCTGCCGGAACGCCAGACCGACTTCATCTTTTCGGTCGTGGGCGAGGAACTGGGATTCATCGGGGCCGTGGCGGTGGTGGGGCTGTACTTCGTGATGATCCTGCGGGGCGTGGACCACGCCGCGGCCGTTCGCAAGCCGTTCTCGCGCTTCCTGGCGATGGGCATCGTGGCCTATCTGACCTTCCATGTGGTGGTCAATGTGTCCATCACGACGGGGCTGATGCCGGTCACCGGCATTCCCCTGCCCCTGATGAGCTACGGCGGCTCGAACCTGCTGGTCACCTCGGCCATGCTGGGACTGCTGCTGAACGTGAGTTCGAAGTCGTTCGACGTTTGACCGGCGTCGCCGCGCGGGGACACCGAAGTCAAGGGAGACGTGATGCATCCGGAGCTGTTCGGGGTGATCAAGAGCTACGGGCTGGCGCTGGCCATCAGCTTCGGCCTCGGCATGTGGCTGAGCGTGCGGCGCGCGCGTCCGCACGGCATCGGTGCCGAGACCGTGCTGGATCTGATCTTCGGCGTGCTGGTGTCGAGTATCGTCGGCGTCAGGGCCTTCTACGTGGCCACACACGCGTCCGAGTTCGACCCCTGGTACCGGGCCCTGTTCATCTGGGACGGCGGCCTGACGCTCTACGGGGGCATCCTGGCGGCCATGGCGACCGTGTGGTGGATGTGCCGGCAGCGCGGCATTCCGTTCCTGACCATCGCCGACGTCTTCGCGCCCGGCGTGATGCTGGGCATCGGGGTCACCCGCATCGGCTGCTTCATGGCCGGCTGCTGTTTCGGGCGACCCTCGACCTGCGCGCTGGCCGTGCACTTCCCGTCCGAGGCGCCGGCCTCGCTGACGTTCGGCGGCCGTGCGGTGCATCCGACGCAGCTCTATGCCTCGGCGGCGGGATTCGCCATCTTCGGGCTGCTGCTGCTGGCCGAGCGCTGGCCGTCCGGCCGCGGCACCACCTTCGGTCGCTTCCTGGCGCTCTACGGACTCGCCAGGCTGGTGGAGGACTTCTTCCGCTACTACGAGCCGAGCCAGATGCTGCTGGGACTCAGCAACAACCAGTGGCTGTCGGTGCTCCTGATCGTCGCCGGCGCGCTGGTCATGTTCCGGGTGCGACGTCCGGGAGCAGCCCGTGGCTGAGCCGTTGCGCCTGGACGCGCAGGGCTGGCGCCGCGACGGCCGACTGTGGCAGCCGGCGCTGCCGTTCTACGCGGTGATCGGCGATCCGGTCACGCATTCCCTGTCCCCGCGCCTGCACACCGCGGCGCTGTCCGAACGCGGCCTGGCCCACGAGTACCTGGCGCTGACGATCCCGTCCGCGCAGCTGGCTGAACTGAAGGCGCGCGCCGGCGAACTGGCCGGGTTCAACGTCACCGCTCCCCACAAGGAGGCGGTGGCGGCGCTGTGCGACGGCCGCACCGACCAGGCCCGCGACCTGGGCGCCGTCAACACGGTGCGCGTCGACAACGGTCGCTGGCTGGGACACAACACCGACAGCGGCGGACTGCTGGCGGTTCTCAGTCAGATCTGGACCGCGGGCCCGCCGCCCGCCGATGCGGTGGTGCTGGGCACGGGCGGGTCGGCACGTGCGGCCGTCGACGCGTTGCGGCGCTGGGGCGTGATCGCGGTCGAGGTGCGCTACCGGAGCACGGCGGGGCGCGACCGCTTCGCCGACTGGCTGGCAGGTCTCGGCCTGACCGAAGAGGTGACATTGGCGCCTCTGGTCGCGGACAGCGACCTGCCGCCCGAAGAACCCTGCGTCTGGATCTGCTGCCTGGCCGGGGGCGTGCCCGCGCTGCCGTACCTGCCGCCGGCCGCGGGTGAAGCGCCGGCCCTGCTGGTGGACCTTCGCTACGGCAGCCAGCGCCCGGCCGAAGAAGCGCCGCTGGGCTTCAGGTTCTGCGATGGCCTGCCGCTGCTGCTGATGCAGGGCGGCCTGTCGTTTGCCTGGTGGTTCGGACCGCCCGCGCCGTGGGCGGCCATGCATGCGGCGCTGATGTCCCGCTGACGTCCCGCCGGTACGGCCTGCAGCTGTCGCCCTTTGTCATCACCTCCCGGAACGTGATGATCGACGATGACGAGCCCCCGGATGATCCCGACGACGCTGGTGACCGCCGGCGGCGGCGTGTGCCGCGCCGGACTGTCCGCCTTCCTGGAACTGCTTCTTCCCGAACACTGCGCGGCCTGCGGAACCCCCGCCGGCTTCACGCCCTGGGAGGCGACGGGCGCCCGCGTGCGCGGTCTCAGGCCCTGGGACCGCCCGCACCTGTGCCGTGAGTGCGCGACCGCCTTGTTCGGCCAGGGCCGTGCGCGCGTGCTCGACGGGCGCAGCCTGGCGCCCGACCTGCCGGTGTGGGCCGCGACCGGCACGTCGTCCGTGCTCACGGCTGTCGTCGGCGCGTGGAAGTACCACGGCGTGCGCGGTCTGGGCTGGCCCCTGGGACGCGCCTTGGCCGCGGTCGCAACGGCGGAACCGGAGGAGTCGCGCCCGGCGCCGGCGGCGCGGGCCGACGTGCTCGTGCCGGTGCCGCTGCACGCGGGTCGCCGGCGGCGGCGCGGTTTCAACCAGGCGGCGATGATCGCCGACCTGGCGGGCGGCATCGCCGGGGTGGCCGTCGATCACGGCGCGCTGCGACGACTCCGGGCGACAGCGCAGCAGGCACGCCTGAGCGGGACGCGCGACCGCGAAGCCAATCTGGCCGGAGCCTTCGCCGCGCGCGAGTCCGGGGGTGGCCGGCGCGTGCTGCTGGTCGACGATCTGGTCACCGCCGGCGCCACGGTCCAGGCCGCGGCAGCGGCGCTGCGGGAGGCGGGCTGGGAGGTGGCCGGCGTGCTGGCCCTGGGGCTCGCGATGTCCCGGGACGACGACGCCGGCGACGTCGTTGACACCCCGGATGCCGATTCCTAGTATGGATGCGCGCCGCGGGCGGAGCCCGGCGGCAGGTCACGGTCGCAACGGAGGGGTGGATGACGATGAACCGGAAGCGCAATCTCGACGGGTTCGACGGTCAGGGGCAGAAGGTCCTGGTGCGGGTCGATTTCAACGTCCCCCTGGACAAGGACCGCAACATCACCGACGACACGCGCATCCGCGAGACGATCCCGACGATCGAGCGTCTGCGCAGCAGCGGCGCCGCGGTGATCCTCATGAGCCATCTCGGTCGCCCGAAGGGCAAGATCGATCCGGCCGCCTCACTGCGTCCGGTGGCCGACCGACTGGCTGAACTTCTTCCGTGCCGCGTGCGCTTCGCCACGGACACTGTCGGTCCGGACGCGACCGCTCAGGCGGCAAGCCTGGCGCCGGGCGAGGTCCTGCTGCTGGAGAACGTCCGCTTCAATCCCGGCGAGACCACCAACGACCCCGGCTTCTCGCGCGGGCTGGCGGCCCTGGGCACGACCTACGTGAACGATGCCTTCGGCTCGGCCCACCGCGCGCACGCCTCGACCGTGGGCGTGACCGCGAACTTCCCGGTCAATCGGGCAGGTCTGCTCATGGAGCGCGAACTGGAGCATCTGGGCGCCCTGGTGCGCGACCCGGCGCGTCCCTACGTGGCCGTGCTGGGCGGCGCCAAGGTGAGCGGCAAGGTCGACGTCATCCGCAACCTGCTGGGCAAGGTCGACACGCTGCTCCTGGGCGGCGGCATGATCTTCACCTTCTTCAAGGCCGCGGGCCTGGGCATCGGCACCAGCCTGCTGGACGAGGAGAGCCTCGAGACAGCCCGCGAGATCACCGCGTTGGCGCGCGGCAGTTCGACCCGCCTGGTGTTGCCCGAGGATTGCGTCGTCGCCGACGCCTTCAGCGACACGGCGCAGCGCCGCACGGTGCTCGTCTCGGACATTCCCGACGGCTGGATGGGACTCGACATCGGACCCAAGACGATCGAGCGGTACAGGTCGCTGCTGGAGCCGGCCCGGTCGATCTTCTGGAACGGCCCGATGGGCGTTTTCGAACTGCCGTCGTTCGCGGCCGGCACGCGCGCCGTGGGCGAAGCGGTGGCCGCGGCGACGGACGGCGGAGCGCGCAGCGTGGTCGGCGGCGGCGACAGTGTCGCGGCTGTCAACCAGCTTGGACTGGCCAGCCGCGTGAGCCACATTTCGACCGGCGGCGGGGCCTCGCTCGAGTTCATGGCGGGTCTGGAACTGCCCGGGGTGGCGGCGCTTACGGACGCCTGAGCTTTCCCGCGGGGTAAAGTGCCTCGGTTTGACAGGCTGGACCCCGTCTGTTACCATATGATCCGGCGGCGGGCCAGGCGGCCCGCCGCGTCCTTGAGTTGAGGCCCGTTCCGGAGCGTTACGGCATGCTGCACGTTCTTCTGACCATCATCCACATCGTCATCTGTCTCGTGCTCTGCGCGGTCGTCCTGCTGCAGTCGAGCAAGGGCGGCGGTCTGGCCGGCGCCTTCGGTGGCGGCGGTGGCGCGCCCCAGCAGTTGCTCGGCTCGCGCGGGATGACGACGCTGCTTCACAAGGTGACGATCTACTGCGCGATCGGTTTTTTCATCACGAGCTTCCTGTTGTTCATGACGGACAGCACGGGACGCGCGCGTACCGGGAGCATCGTCGGCGAAGCCGCGCGCGAGGGTGAACTCAATCTGCCGGTGCAGCAGAATCCGCTTCAGGAGAATGCGCCCGCGCCCGCGCAGACTCCCGCCGGTGAGCCGGCGCAGCAGTCGTTGCCCGCAGGCGGCAACTAGTCGGAACGTGCTTGCCCGGGTGGTGAAATTGGTAGACACGCCATCTTGAGGGGGTGGTGGCCACAAGCCGTGCGGGTTCGAATCCCGCCCCGGGCACCAAAAAAAAAGGAGACTGTCACCGACAGTTTCCTTTTTTTTTGTTGACAGCATTTTCATGCAGTCGAAATATTGGCACTGCTTCAGCTGGCAGCCTGACGCCAGACGTACTTGAAGCGCTTCCGAGACAGGAGGTCTCATCCGGAAATCCACAGGGTGCGTGGTCCGGGTGGACGAATGGACTCCCAACGAAGTGAGGTCCGGTATGGAGGAGAGGACGATGGTGGCTGCTGGCCCCAAGAAGGCGACGAAGAAGAAGGCCACGAAGAAGGCCACGAAGAAGGCGACCAAGAAGGCCACGAAGAAGGCCACGAAGAAGGTTGCCAAGAAGGCCACGAAGAAGGTTGCCAAGAAGGCTACCAAGAAGGCCACGAAGAAGGTCGCCAAGAAGAAGACGACGAAGAAGGCCGCCACGAAGAAGAAGGCCACCAAGAAGGCGCCGGCCAAGAAGGCGACCAAGAAGGCCACGAAGAAGGCGACCAAGAAGGCTACCAAGAAGGTTGCCAAGAAGGTTGCCAAGAAGGCGACCAAGAAGGCCACCAAGAAGGTTGCCAAGAAGGTTGCGAAGAAGAAGTAGCGCGGGCCCCTTCGGGGGAACGAGGCGAAAAAACCGCCGGGCTTCGGCCCGGCGGTTTCTGTTTGCCCCGGCGGGATAACGGCCCGGGGCGGGGGTGGCGCCGGGATCGCGCCGGCCGTTCGGGCCGCGGTCGCGGCCGTTCCCGTTCCGGGGCCAGGGCCGGGTCGGGGTGTCTGGACGCCGATCCCCGGGTTCAACGTGGCAGCCCGGGTCGCCGGCGGGGAGGCGACCGGACGACGCTTCGCCAAAAGAAGAACCCGGAGGCCGCTGGCCACCGGGTTCTTCGATGCAGAGGCGAGCGTGCGGGCAACACCCGCGGGTCAGCGCCGCTTACGCTGCTCGGCCACGTGCTTCGCCCGCGCTTCGGCCGGCACCGTATCCAGGAACCAGGCCGCGCCCACCGTCAGGCTCTTGTAGCTCACCATGTTCGAATAGCCGAGTTCATCCACTTCGAAGGCGAACACAGCCAGATCCGCCCGGCCGATGATCCGCAGGTTGTCCATCGGCTGCACGCTGATCCCGAAATTGCCTTCCAGGTAGAGCGCCGTCTTGTCCTCGAGTTCGGTGTACCGGTTGATGATGCCGCCGAGGCCGAAGCCGATCAGGGGCGTCATGCCGTAGAACGTGGCCGAACTGGCGTCGTACATGAGCGACAATCCGCCTTTGTAGGCCCGGAACCCGGTGTCTTCGTCGACCTCCACGCGGGTCCATTCGTTGGTCGGGTCTTCGCGATCGGGGTTGAAGAGCATCGACGTGACCGCGCGTCCGGACATGTAGTTGCCGACCAGGTCGAGGTGGAAGTCGTCGGCCACATAGATGCCGACGCGGCCGCCGATCGCCGTGCCCGCCTCGATTTCCTTGCGGGCGCCGGTGTAACGACGGAAATCGACGGACTCGGTCAGCACGCTGCCGTCGTAGGCGATGATGTCGCCGGCTCCGGGCGTGAGGATCGTCCGCTCGGCGAGGGGGAGCAGGTCCAGGTAGCGGGCCCCGCCGAAATAGCCGCCGTAGGCCGAAAGGCTGTAGCCCTTGACCTTGTAGTCCTTCCAGTCCAGGACCTTTTCGCCCTCTTCGGCGGCCGGGTCCTCGGCGGTGGTCGTCACCTGGGCGGTGGCCGCCGGCGCCGTCTGGGCTGCCGCGGGTGCGGCGCCCGTGCCGAGGGCCGAAAGTGCCAGCAGAAGCGTCGAAAGAAGCGCGAGATTCCTGACGATCATGAATTCACCTCGACCAGGCGCCGGTCGCTGGAAGCGGCCGTTCGACCGGGATGTGCGGGTCGCGTGGGGCGCGGGTGGTTCGGGTCGACCGGCAGAGCCGTTTCCGGACCCAAGTAACGGTAATGTTAGCCGTTCCCGGTGTCCAGAACTTTCGGGCGCGGGGGCCTCTCAGGGCCGTGTTGACAGCAACTTGTCAGACAATTACCATTTCCAACCGGGCCGAAATCCCCGGAACTCCGGACCGCGAATCCCTGCGGCTTCGCGGGTTTTTACTCTCATCCGGGCGTCAATTCACCGCGGGCAGCCAGAAGTGATCTGGGCCCCGGTTCACACCCGCACCGGTCCGCACCGTTGGACCGTCCGGGCGGCAGGGTTGCACCGGCTACCGTCGACCACCCAGGAGGACGATCCGTGAAGACCTTCCCCATGGAAAAGATCCGCAACGTGGCCTTGATGGGCCCACACGGTGTCGGCAAGACCAGCCTGGCCGATGCGATGCTCCATGTGACGGAAAAGGTCGGACGCCGCGGCAACGTGGACGACGGCAGTTCGGTGTTCGATTACGCGGAAGAGGAGATCGAGCGCAAGCAGACCATCTCCGCCAGCCTGGCCTGGACCGAGTGGGACGGCAACAAGATCAACATCATCGACACCCCGGGCGTCGATGACTTCCGGGGCGATGTCTACGCCGCCCTGCGGGTGGTCGAGGGCATCCTGTTCGTGATCAAAGCCGACGGCGGCTTCGAGGTGGCCTCCGAGAACCTCTGGAACCTGATCCGCTCCACGCACCTGCCCACCGCCCTGGTGGTCAACCGGATGCACAAGGAGCACGCCAACTGGCGTTCCGTCATGAACGGGGTCAAGGACCGCATCCCGGGGGCGGCGCCGCTGCAGATCCCGATCGGGAACGGCGAGACCTTCGACGGCGCCGCTGCAGATCCCGATCGGGAACGGCGAGACCTTCGAGGGCGTGGTCGACCTGATCACCTTGAAGGGCTGGAAGTTCGACGGGCACCATGCCGTGGAGTGTCCGATCCCGGCGGATCTGGAGGCGGCGGTCGCCGAAGCCCGCGAGATGCTGATGGACGCCGCCGCCAGCGCCGACGACGAACTGACCGAGAAGTACCTCGAGAACCTGACCCTCAGCGAGCCCGACGTCATCGCCGGACTGAAGAAGGGCACCCTCAACGGCACGGTGTACCCGGTGTTCTTCACCGACGCCCAGAGCGAGGTCGGCGTTCCTTC
>JAIFKS010000168.1 GCA_020049465.1 bacterium
TCTTCGCTCTCGCGAAGCGCGGATTCGGTCCGCTGCCAGCCCGTGATGTCGACGAAGTAGCCCTGGATCCGCGCGACGCCGTCCTGACCGCACCCCTGCGTGACGACATTGGCCAGGACCCAGAGGTCGTGCCCGTCGTGGTGCCGGAACCGGTAGAGCTGGTGGCCGAACCGGCCCGGTGGCGCCGCTTCACCGGCGGCGGCGGCTGTCAGCCTGGCCAGGTCATCGGGATGGACGAGCCGACCCAGCGTCAGGCTGCCGGCGGCGAACGCCGCGAGCTCGTGGCCCAACACCTGCGAGACGTTGTCCGAGATGTACTCGAGAGGCCAGCCTGCTTCATCCCGGCACTTGAAGACGACGACGGGGCCGGTGCGGTAGACATCCCGTTCCTCACGGAGCAGATCGTGGGCACGTTGCAACTCGCCGACGGCCTGCAGACGACGGGCCGCCTGTGCGCCGATCGTGCGGCCGCTGAACACGATGCCGCCGATGCCGACCAGCCAGGTCGGGCCCAGGATCCACAGCGCGCGCCGGTGCCCCGGCCGCTCGGCCGCGTACAGCGGCGCCATGGGCACCGAGACCGAGACGCCTCCGCGCGCCTCTCCGACGTGATCCGCCTGATCGACATGGCACTTCAGGCAATCCTCGCGCGTGACCATGGGCCGCATCAACCGCAGTTGGGGCTCCCCGCCTTCCGTGACGAAGTCGGCCACTTCGGACGCGCCGCCCGCCAGGGCCAGCAGGGCCGTGCGTTCCCAGGCATCCGGCGCGTTGCCGGGGCGCAGCGGCTCCAGGCTGGTGACGTGCCCGGTGACGCCATAGAGCTCGGGATAGTTCGCCGCCAGCTGTCGGACCAGATTGGCCGGATCCATCAGGGTCAGCCGCTTGCCGTCGGCCACGGCGATGTCGCGGTCGGGCACATTCTCCAGATAGGGGCTGGGCTGCGTGTGCTCGTCGATGGGCACATAGACGCCGCCCCGCTGGGCGGCCCACAGTCGGAAGACCTGGTCCTTGTTGAAATGAGCCCGCGCGACGGCCAGGGCGGACTGGTGGGTTTCGAGGCGGACGTCGCGGAGCCGATAGGCCAGCGCTCCGCCCAGAAAAACCGTCCAGGCGATGGCTGCCAGCCAGGCCAGATTCCGCAGGCGGAGCCCTGACGGTGCGCTGGCCGGAGTCTCAGGTGGTGCCACGTTGTCTCCGGCGGCTCAGACGGTGGGGGCCTGAACGAGACGATTCTGAGGCCGGTAGCCTAGGCCCAGGCCATTTGCCCACCTCATCATGCCTGAAGATTTCCCGCATGGGAAGTTGAAACCGCCAGGCTGCGCCGACCGCCACCTGGGGGCCCGCCAGCGCGCCGCCAGTTCATCCTTGCCGATGCGCGCGCCCACCGGCGATATTGCCGGCGGAAACAGACTGCATTCGTCACCGGAGAGCCGGACTTCCAGGGGGAACTGTGATGATGAAATGGTCGAGAGTGTTCTTCATGGTGCTGCTCGCGGGCCTGGTGACGCTGGCACCGTCAGCCCAGGCGATCGACAAGGGCACGGCCGAGCTCGGCATCTTCGGCCGGGTTTCGTTCTTCGACCCGGCGTTCGACATCGCCGACTGGGGCGGCCCCGGCCTTCGCGCCGGCTACTTCCTGGCCAATGACCTGGCGCTCGAAGCCGACGCGTCGTTCACCAGCACCGACGGCATCATCACCGAAGGTCTGCGTCAGGACGTGCAGGTCATGCCGTTCCACGCCCGCCTGATCTGGAATCGCCCCGTCGGCGAGCAGACCCATCTGCTGCTGGGCGCCGGCTACACGCACATCGAGTACGGCGACGACGTCAACGCTTCGGGCGACGGCGCGGGCGCCCTGATCGGATTCCGCTACCAGACGCTGGAGAACCTGTCGTTCCGCTTCGAAGCGACCGCCGACTGGTACAGCGACAACGATCTCACCGAAGAGTCGGATCCCATCGACTTCGGCGTGCAGTTCGGCTTCAGCGGCCTGTTCGGCGGCGGCCCGGGCGACCGTGACAAGGACGGCGTCACCGACGACCTGGACCTCTGCCCCGAGACGCCGCGCGGTGAAGCCGTCGACGCCAAGGGTTGCCCGCTGCCCAAGGACAGCGACGGCGACGGCATCATGGACGACGCGGACAAGTGCCCCGACACGCCGAAGGGCGACAAGGTCGACGCCCGCGGCTGCACGCTGCCCAAGGACAGCGACGGCGACGGCGTCACCGACGACAAGGACAAGTGCCCCGGCACGCCGAAGGGTGAAAAGGTCGACGCCAACGGCTGCGCCCTGCCCAAGGACAGCGACGGCGACGGCGTCACCGACGACAAGGACAAGTGCCCCGGCACCGCCGCCGGCACCAAGGTCGACGCCAACGGCTGCCCGCAGCTGTTCGAGGAGACCAAGGGCACGCTGGTTCTTGAAGGCGTGAACTTCGCGACCAACAAGGCCGATCTGGACGCCGGCGCGCACGAGGTGCTCGACCGCGTGGCGATCAGCCTGCTGGCCTATCCGGAGATCCGCGTCGAAGTGGCCGGCCACACCGACAGCAAGGGCTCCCGCGCCCTGAACGTGCGCCTGTCCCAGAAGCGCGCCGAATCGGTGCGCGACTACCTGATCGGCAAGGGCATCGGCGCCGAGCGCCTGGTCGCCAAGGGCTACGGGCCGGACAAGCCCATGGCCACGAACGACACCGACGAAGGCCGCGCGCAGAACCGCCGCACCGAGCTGAACAAGCTGGACTGACGGCGGCGTTCGCAAGAGTTGGAACAGCGAGGCGGTCCGGAAGCGGGCCGCCTCGTTCGTTCAACACCGGCGCTTCGCACTTGCGCCGGCGCAACTATCCCGACCTGAACCATCCTGCATGCATCGACATGATTCGCGCGGGAACCGTTGACCCGCGGGGTGGCGCGTGATTGAATGGCCGCTCTCATCCACCGGGGACACCCCTGGCCACCGCGGATACGCGCGCGGCCTGTCCCGTCGTGTGGCTTCGTCGAACTTCCAGCCATGGAGGTGGGCGCCGCCAGTATCGCCTTGTTTTTCATTTGGTCATGACATCCCGATCATTGTCAGGAGATCACGCATGAAAAAGACACTGCTTCACCTGCTGGGGCTGGCGATCGCGCTGACGCCTCTGGGTGCGTCGGCGGGGCTGGACAACAAGACCGACAGCTTCGGCGTCTACTTCGACAACGCTGGCAACACCACCACGAAGACCGTTGGCGTGTTCACGCCGTTCCCGGTGTATCTGCTGCTCATGAACCCGACCGGCACGCTGACCGACGCGTTTGAGTGCACGGTCACCCCGACGGGTGCGCCGGTCTTTATCCTGGGCACCGACCTCGGTCCGGTCGCTCTGGACATCGATGCTTCCGCCAACGGCTTCGCCGTGGGCCGGGCGTCGCCGTACCCGATCGCCAACGACGCGATCGTGCTGGTGACCTGGAGCTTCATGGTGCAGGCGCCCACGCCGCTGGAATTCCGCATCACGCAGGCGACGATGAACTCGATCCCGGGCTCCGGCGTGCCGGTGGTCTCGGGAGGCGGCCTTCTGCGTCCGTGCCAGGTGTCGACCTGCGATGTCACGCTGCCGGTCGCGGCGGTCAATTCATCCTACGTGCCTATCATCTGCGACGACCCCCCGCTGCCGACCGACCTCCACGTCGGCGTGACGGCGACCTGCGGTGACCTTCAGGATTCCCGGGTCCTGGCCGCCACCACGGCGGTGGCCACCGACGACTACGACGGCAATCTCGACATCCCGAAACCCGCGCCGCCTCCGGGCAACTACGTCCAGGCCAGCTTCGAGCACGTCGGCTGGCCGCTCGGGCCGCGCTTCCGCGCCGACGTTCGCCGGCGCTACGATCCCCTGGCCGCATACCAGACCTGGCCGCTGATGGTGGAAACCGACCGTTCCGGCGACATCGTCCTGACGTTCGACTCGAGCCTCGCCCAGAGCGACGGCGCCCTGCTCTACCTGCGCGACCTGCAGAGCGGCCAGTTCTTCAACCTGTTCCCCGACCTGCGATTCGTGTTCACGAACAACGGTCTGCCGAACACCCATCGCTTCGAACTGCTGGTCGGCGCCGCGCCGGTGCCGCCGGCCCTGAACCCGGCCACCCGCGATCTGCCGGTCGGCTGGTCGATGGTGGGGATGCCCCTGACGCCGAACGCAGGCGCCACCGTCGGCACCCTGCTCACCGGCCCGGCGCCCGGCTACGCGTTCGTCTACGACTTCCTGCCCACGCAGGGCTACGGCCTCCGGCAAGACACGGACGCCGTATACGAAGGAGCCGGCTACTGGCTGGCCACCGACACGGCCTTCACCTGGTCGGCGCCGGGCACGCGCAACCTGGACGGCGTCACCAGAGGGCTGCACAACGGCTGGAACCTGATCAGCTACGCGAACTGGTTCCCCGGACCGGTCGAAGGTCTCCGTGTCATCCGCTACGGCGTCACCTACGACTGGCAGACCGCCGCCCAGATGGGCCTGGTCTCTGCCGATGTCCAGTCGTTCGACCCCGCCGGCGGCAGCTATGTCGAGGTCGTGAACCTGCAGCCGTGGTACGGCTACTGGATCAACGCGCTGCAACCGGACCTGTCGTTGAAATTCTACTGGGGCAATTTCGTGCAGTTGCCCAAGCGGCTGACGACGGACAAGTCGGCGCTTGATCCCGACGACGACTCCTGGCAGTCCGACCTGACGCTGGTCGACGCCGCGGGTCAGCGGCGCACGATCACCCTGGGCATGAACACGCACGCAACGGCCGGCTTCGACGCACAGCACGACAAGCCGCAACCGCCGCAGTCGCCGGCCGGCGGACCGCTGCTGATGTTCAACCGTCCGGAATGGGAACTGGCCGCCGGCAACGACGAGAGCGTGTCGTGGACGGTCGTGCTGAGTTCCCCGAATCCGGGCCGCGCCGCGCTGACCTGGGATCCGAAGGAATGGCCGGAGGGCGTCGACTTCCAGCTCTACCTGCCGCACGAGAACCGCGTGGCCATCATGTCGATGCGCAAGCAGACGACCTACACCACGGTGCTTGGTTCCATGGCGACGCAGGTCGTTGTCCGGACCCCCAGCTTCACGTCGAGCGTCGATGCGCCGGTGGGCACGGACTTCGGTGTGTCGGTCTCGCCGAACCCGTTCAACCCGCAGACCACCGTCGCCTTCGACCTGCCGCAGGCGGCGCGCGCCGAAGTGCGCGTCTACTCGGTGCGCGGCGAACTGGTGGCCGTGCTCGGCGGCGGCAGCTACGGCGCCGGCCGCCATCTGGAAGTGTGGCGCGGCGTCGATCGCCAGGGCCACGAGGTGCCGAGCGGTTCGTACTTCGCGCGCCTTCATGTCGACGGCAAGGCGAAGGGTCCCGTTACCAAGATGAGTCTGGTCCGGTAATCGCCGGCCCGACATCGCTTTCATCACGGTTCGCGAGCGCCGCCCGTCCCCTAGCGGGGCGGGCGGCGCGTTGACTTCGCCCGATCATTGTGGTCTAATCCCCGCACAACTTCGGACCGCCATCCTAGGGCGACATCTCTTGCGATCAGGATTGCTCATCATGCGCGCGACATGCAGGATGTTGATATTGGCTCTCGTTTGCACCGCACCCCTGGCTCTGGCGCCGCAGGCGTCGGCGCAGGAGCTCACCTTCGAATTCCAGGTGACCATCGGCGGCGTCGCCTCCGACTGGCACGCGTTCGGCCTGCGCGAAGACGCGCAGCAGGGCATCGACGGCTACGACCTGCCCGAACCGCCGGCCGCGCCGGGCTCCACCTTCCGCTCGTACCTGTCGATGTTCGAGCCGCTAACGGGACTGCCGAACCGCTGGCTCCAGGACTACCGCCCCGTCAACAGCATCACGCTCGACCGCGTCGAGCTCTGGCAGTTGTCCATCGAATCGCCGGCCGTGGGCGCGACCTGCCGCATCGATCTGCGCGCGCGCGATCCCATCGGCATCCCCTACGATCTCTACTTCTTCGGTCCCGGCACCTACTACCGGTCGCTGCAGGCGCCGGCCTCGATCAGCTTTCCGATCGACGCGACGTGGATGGTCCAGTTCTTCGAGCTGCGCCTGGACGAGAGCGTCGGCACCAGCGCCACCACCTGGGGAGGTGTGAAGAGCCTGTTCCGGTAGTTTTTCGAATTCTGCTCGTGTCCGGGAGAGTGCGCCCCGATCGGGGCTGTCCGCACATTGCAACGAGGAGGCCGTGATGCGCCGAAGGTTCATGTTGATCGCGATGACGTGCGCTGTGTTTCTGTCGGTGGGAGGCTGGGCGATGGCCCAGGACAAGGATACCGGCCTGGTGAACACGCCGGTTTCGGTGATGATCACCGGTGAAGGCGAGACGATCATCGCCAGCACATCCTCCGGGGCCCTCGACGGCTACGACGGCACGGATGTCGTCGACGGCAGCTACAATCTGACGATTCCCCACACCGATTGGCCCGGATCACCGGCAACGAAGTACTCCCGCGACAACCGCGCCGTCTACGACCCGACCGTCGCGATGAAGACCTGGGTCTTCACGGCCACAGCGGCGGATCCCGTCACAAACGGGTACCAGGTCGACCTCTCGTTCACGGCCAGCTTCACGGCCGACTCCGGAATCGGCCTGCTGCTCCACGACCGCGCCACCGGCAGCACGATCGACCTGCGCGCCGCCGGCATGCAATACGGCTATTATGCCTCCGGAACGCGGACCTTCGACCTGACGATCGGCAACCCGACGCCGCCGACGACGCCCGAGTACACGATCGACATCGCCACGACCTGCGGCCTCTACTACGATCCCCTGACCCGCGCCGCCACGGACAACGAGGCCACCGACGGTTTCGACGGCGCCCTCGAAACGCCCGAACCCACGCCGCCGCCCGGCAACTACCTTTGCACGAGCATGGAGCACGCCGACTGGCCCCTGGGCCCGCGCTTCAGCGCTGATGTGCGGGCGGCGTTCGACCCCACGGTCGCATCCGGGTTCTGGCCGCTGATGGTGGAAACCGACCAGTCCGGCTACGTCGTGCTGAACTTCACGCCCAATTTCGCGGCGAACGCCGGGATCGGGCTCCAGTTGCGCGACCTGCAGACGGGTCTCGTCCTGGACCTGTTCCCGTCCTTGTCCTACACCTACGTGAACCACGGCGTCGCCACGGTCCGCCGCTTCGAGCTGAGCCTCGGCGCCGTGCAACCGCCGGCGTTGAATCCCACCAGTCGCCCGCTGCCGGCGGGGTGGTCGATGGTGGGCCTGCCGTTGGCGCCTCCCGCGGCCGCCAGCACCGTCGGTGACGTGCTGCTCGAACCGTCGCCGGGTTATGCCTACGCCTTCACCTACGGCCGCTACGGCGGTTATCAGTCGGTGGCGGCGACCGCGACCGCTTCTCCCGGCATCGGGTACTGGCTGGGCACGTCGACCGGATTCAACTGGACGATGACCGGCACCCGTTTGCTGGGCGGCGTCACGGTGCCCCTGACCAACGGCTGGAACCTGATCGGCAACGCCAACTGGTTCCCGGCCCCGTTCGAGGGCCTGGTCGTCCTGCTCAATGGCGTCTCCTACGACTGGCTGACCGCCGTGCAGTTCGGCCTGGTCTCGGCCGACGTGCAGAGCTACGACGCGGCGAGCGGCGCCTACTTCGACGCCGTCGATCTCCAGCCCTGGCAGGCCTACTGGATCAACGGGCTGACCGACAATCTCATCCTGCGCTTCAAGTGGGAGAACTTCCAGCAGATGCCCGCGCGCCTGGCCGCGCCGCCGGCGACCGACAAGGCGGTCACCAGCGACTGGCATACCGATCTGGTGCTGACCGACGCGCTGGAAAAGTCGCGCGCCGTCACCTTCGGCGTCGCGTCGCTGGCCACCGCGGCCTTCGACCCGCTGTACGACCGCCCCATGCCGCCCGCCTCTCCGGACGGCGGTCCGTCGCTGTCGTTCCAGCATCCCGAATGGGCGCTGGCCGCCGGCAACGCGTTCACGCGCGACCTGGTCGGACCGGCTGACGAGCCCGTGAGCTGGACCGTGGCGATGACCCAGCCCAAGGCCGGCGCCGCCACGCTCAGCTGGGATCCGGCGAACTGGCCGGAAGGCGTCGACTACCAGCTGTACTTCCCCCACGAGAACCGGGTGGTCGTGATGTCGATGCGTCATCAGACCAGCCTTACGGTCGATGTGGGACCGCAACCGCTGACCGTCGTCGTGCGCACGCCGGACCTGACCTCCGACGTGGGCGATCTGCCGATGGTCGGCGACTTCAGCCTGTCCGCGCAGCCGAACCCGTTCAACCCGATCACCACGGTGTCGTTCAACCTGCCGCAGGCGGGACGCGCCGAGATCCGCATCTACTCGCTGCGGGGCGAACTAGTGGGCGTGCTCGGCGGGCACGACTATGAGGCCGGACGCCATCAGGAAGTGTGGAACGGCCGCGACCGTCAGGGCCGCGAGGTGCCCAGCGGCTCGTACTTCGGCCGACTGCATGTCGACGGCGAGGTGCAGGGCCCGGTCGTCCGCATGAGTCTGGTGCGGTGACCTCGGCCCGACGGAGTCTGCTTCTGCTGTCTTTCGTGCTGCCCGTCGCCCTCTGGACGGGCAGCACTTCCTACGAACCCGCCAAGCTCCTGCTCTGGGCGCTGACCGCGGCGGCCTGGGCCGCGCTGCTCGCGGCGGCCGTCCTGCGTCGCCGCACGCTGACGATCCCCGCGCGCGGCCTTCTTCTGGCCGCCGGCTCCCTGCTGCTGGTGATGCTGCCCGGCCTGTGGCGCGCCACCGCGCCCGCGCTGGTCGCCCGCGCGATGATCTGGTCGGCGCTGTGGTGGCTGACGGTGATGACGGCCGCGCTGGCGTTGCGCGAGAGCCGCGATCTTCGGCGACTGCTCTGGTGCGCCACCGGCGGCACGGCCGTGGTGTGCCTGTACGGCCTGCTGCAGATCGCGCAGATCCTGCCCGGTCCGGGCCACTGGAGCGTGCCGGCCGGCATCAGCACTCTCGGCAACGAGAACTACGTGGCCGAACTGGCGGCGCTGTGGCTGCTGCCGTCCTTGTTGCTCGTCGCGGGCGCCACGGGAACGGCGAGACGCGCGGCCGCTGCAGCCGTGGTCCTGCTGCTGCTGGGCATGCTCGCCTTCTCGTCCGCCGCCGCCGCGCGCATCGCCGCGGTGGCCGCCGCCGCTTTCGCGCTGGCCGGCTGGCTGCTGATGCGTTCGCGCTGGAGCCGTCACCTGCCGGTCGCGCTCGGCGCGCTGGTGCTTGCCGCCGTCGTGACTTCCGGGGCGATGGTGGCGCAGGTGCTGGCCCCCGCGCGCGATCCCCTTGCTCCCACATCCTGGACCGCGCGCGTGTTCGCGGCCAATCACGGCGACATCCGCCGCACCGACTGGCTGGTGGCGCGCGAGCAGTGGCGCCGGTCGCCCCTGTTCGGCCGCGGCGCCGGCAACTACGGGGTCGACTGGCCTGGTACCCGCGCCGCCTTGACCAGTTCCGGCGCGTTCACCGGCCTGGCCGAACGCGCGCCCGTCGCCACGCGCGCGCACCACGAATACCTGCAACTGGCCGCTGAACTGGGCTGGGCCGGTGTGGTCTGGCTGGGCCTCGTCCTGGCGGCGGGCGCTCTGGCCTGGAACCGTCGCTGGCGCGCGGCCGCCGCCGACAGCGATCGCCACACGATGCTGCTGCTCACCGCGGGACTGGCGGCGGCCGCCGTCACCGGGCTGGTCAGCTTTCCGGCGCACCTGCCGGCCTCGGGTTTCGCTCTCGCGCTGCTGGTGGGCGCGCTGGCCTCGCCGGCGTGTGCGCCGGGCGCCGCGACGGCCCGCACCACGCGGCTGCCGCGGTGGACCGCGGTTGCGCCCGCATTCGCCGCGCTCGCCTTGATGGTCGGCGCCGTGCGCGCGTTCGAAGGCGACCTCCTGGTCGCGCGCGGTTCGCGTCTGTTCGTGGAGGGATCATTGGATGCGTCGGTGGCGCCGCTGCGCGCGGGCATCGCGCGCCTGCCCTGGCCGAACGAAGCGCGCCTGTACCTCGGTCTGGCGCTGGCCGCCGCCGGCAAGCCGGACGAGGCCGCGCCCATGCTGGAGGCCAGCCTGCGCGACCGCCCTTCGTTCGAAGCCCTGCTCGGCCTCGCGGAACTGCACGTGGACGGCCGCCGCTTCGACCGCGCCGAGGAACCGCTCGTGGTGGTCGAAAGCTGTCGACCGGCGCTGACCTTCCAGCAGCAGGCGGGGTACCTGCGCGCCCTGGCGGCGCTGCGCGGCGAAAAATGGGACGAGGCGCGCATGCGGTTCACGACGCTGGTCGACAACGATCCGGGCGACCACCGCAGCTGGCTCGGGCTGGGCTACTTCCACGCGCTGCGGGGCGAGCCGCTCATGGCCGCCGACGCCTACCGCCAGGCGGTGGCGGCGATCGAGAAGAAGATCGCGGCGCCGGCCCCGGACACGGCCGCCGCGCGTGGGCAGACAACGCGACTGCGGCAGCAGCTGGCGACGGCCCGGCGGGCCCTGGCTTCGGTCACGGACTGACGAACCGCCCGGCTCCGCGGCACGCCGCCGCGCAGAAGCCGCGCACTTGCGCCGGCGCAAGTCCGGTCGTCCCCGATAGCGAGCGCGTCACAGCCTCCGCAGCCACCGCGAACGCGGCAGTTCCGAGAACCCCTCGCGCTCGTACAGGCGCGCCGCTCGCTTGTGGTCCTCGGTCACTTCGAGGTCCATCGCCACGCAGCCGCGTGATCGCGCTTCGCTCATTCCCGCGCGCAGCAGGTCGGCGCCCACGCCGCGCCCGCGCCACGCCGGCAGCACATACAGCTCTTCGAGCCATGAGCTGAGCCCGCCGTGTTCCAGCGACCAGATCATCGCCACGTAGGCGACGCCGATCAACTGCGCGCCGCTTCGCGCCACCAGCAGGAAGCCCGTTCGCTCGTCGGCCAGGATGCCCGCCACGGCCTCCGCCACACGCGAGGGATCGGCCGGCAGATCGTGCTCGGCCAGTTGGCTGGTCAGCAGGGTGGCGATCGACGACGCCTCGGCTGCGGTTGCCGATCCGATGGTCCAGGACTCGCTCAAGGAATCGCCTCCCGCCTCTCAGCGGATGATCGAGCGCAGCACCGTCAATGGTGACGGCGGCTGTGCGGTCGCCAACGCCAGCAGCGCGGTGACCTCTTCGGCGCGCAGCGGCAGCATGGCCGCCTCGGCCGGCGTGAACCAGGCGGCGCGCAGGGTGTGTTCGTCGGCGATCGATTTCGGCGGCGCTTCGTCCAACGGCGAAGCCGCGAACACCACGCGCAGGCGCGCGCCGCCTTCGTTCAGGACGGTGTGCTCGATGCGGTACACGCCGTCCAGGCGCACGTCCACGCCGGCTTCCTCGCGCACTTCCCGCAATGCGGCGGCGGTCAGTGTCTCGCCCGGCTCGACACGCCCGGCCGGCAGGTACCAGCCGCCCCCGTGGTCCGTTTCCTCGACCAGCAGGTACCGGTCGCCGCGACGGACCAGCACCAGGGCATAGAACCAGGCCGGCATCGATTCGCGGGCCATCGTTCGCTGCTCCCCATATCCGTTTGGTACGAATCACGAGTCAGGACGGATCCCCGTCCAGATTGATGACCGTCAGACACACGCCCGCCACCGTGCAGGCCGCGGCGATGGCGGCAAGATAAGGCCGGACCGGCGGGGTCAGCCCCACATCCGCCGTGTGGTATTCCACATCGGTCACGCCCAACTCGCGCAGGCGATGGGCGACGTCCCGGGACAAGGCCTCGGCCTCGTCGGGCGACAGCAGGTGGTCGTACCAGGGAATCGGGTCGGCGGCCGCCAGCAATCCGAAGTGGCCCGACAGGATGTACAAGGGCGTGCCCCGGGCCTGGCCGCGGCGGCACAGATCGCGCAACCGCTCGCTCCGGTAGCGGTTGATGGCCGGCAGGGGCCGCTTGTCGGAGCGTTTGGGGCCGCTGCAGTAGGAACAGAGGATCTTCATGTCGCCTCCGGGGGCTCGAGATCCGCCATGTCGGTCATCCGTTTCGGCGACGAACCGCCGGCGGCAGGTCCCGCCCGAATGATCGTACACGAAGGCGCGCCCAAAGGCCAGAAATCCCCGCGTTCCGCCGCTGGTATTTCCCTAGTCGAAGTCGAAGATCTCCGACAGGAAGCCACCTTTCTTTTTCTTCCTGTAGTGGCTGTCGTAACGGTCACCGTCGTGGCGTTCGCGCGACCGGTCGTCGTCGCGGTCATCATCGCGGGTGGCCGGCGAAGAGGACGGCGGGATCGCCTGTGGCCTCGCGCCCTGGGTCCCGTCCTGGGTGCGCTCGATGATCTTGTCCAACTCGCCGCGATCCAGCCAGACGCCGCGGCAGTGCGGACAGAAATCGATCTCGATGCCCTGGCGGTCGGACATCATGAGTTGCACCGTCGGGCAGACTGGGCAGTTCATTTTCCACTCCTGAAGGGTGTGCGTCGGGTCGAATGAAAGGCCGTTGGCGCCATGTATAGCACCAACGGCCCTGATGCGCCCGCGGCTTCGTCAACCGGAATGGGCGGCCGGAGCGGTGACGTTCTCGAGTTCGGTCAGGCCCGCGAGCGCCTGCTCGCGGCTGTCACCGCACATTTCCGCCGACGGACGCAGGGAGGCGCAGACCCGGGGACGATCGGGCGCGTCGAAGATGCGGCAGCCGTAATCGGCCTGCAGATGGATGCAGGGCACAAAGGCGGGCTTTCCGGCCGGCATCCCGGGAATCGGTGAAGAGATCGAGGGGATGATGCAGCAGGCGCCGCAGCCGGGACGGCAGCCGGGGTCGTTGGTCTTCATCCGGCATGCCTAGCCCTTTCCTGGGCGGATGGCAAGCCGTTGGCCACCGGACTTCAGGAGCACCACCCGCTCCGACGCCGTGAAGCTCCAGGGGTTCGTGTCGGAAGTCAGGGGCTGAGCGCCGTTCAGGCGCCGGGCGTCGTCCGCTCGATCGCCAGCAGCGACACATCGTCGTCGGGCGAACCTCCGCACCAGTCCGTCACGACGGAGGCGATCCGGTCGATCCCCGCGCGCAGCGGGAGATCGCGAACCCGCTCGATCTCGGAGATCAGGCGTTCCAGGCCGAACTCGTTCCCGCTTGCGTCGACGGTTTCGATGGCGCCGTCCGTGTAGAAGTAGAGGCGGTCGCCGGCTTCCAGGGTCAGGCGCTTGGACTCGTACCGCGTGTCTTCGACCATGCCGACCGGCAGCCCTCCGGCCGCGACCGGGGCGGCCGGCCCGCTTCGCGGCACGAGCACGGGCGCGGGATGACCCGCGACGACGTATTCGATCACGCCGGTTTCAGGGGCGGCGATTCCGTAGACCAGCGTGAAGTACTGTCGGGTGCGGTCCATCGGAAACTGGCGATTCAATCGTTCCACGATGCGGGCGGGCGGTACGCTGGCCGCTCTTTCGCCCAGATTCTCCGTGACGAGGGCTCCCTCTCCGGGCGACAGGAGGTGCGTCAGCGTGAAGGACAGCAGAGCGGCCGCGACGCCGTGGCCGCTGACGTCCAGGATGTAGATCCCGACCCCGCCGTCAGGCAGGGGCACGATGCCGACCGCGTCGCCGGCAAGGTCATCGCACGGGTGGAAGGCATGAGCGAAATGAAGGGAGCCGGCATGCACGTCCGGCGGAGGCAGCAGTGACCGCTGGACGCCGGCTGCCAGCCTCACATCCTCCTCGAGCTCGTGTTTCGAGTGCCGCAGCGCTTCTTCGTCCTGGCGACGTGCCGTCACGTCCGACTGGACGCCGATGAAGTGCGTCAGGCGGCCGGCGCTGTCGTGCACCGGCGTGATCGACAGCCGGTTCCAGAACGGCTCGCCATCGCTGCGGTAGTTCAGGATTTCGACGAGACACTCGCGGCCGGCGCTCAACGCGGCCCGGATCTCGGCCACCGCGGCCGGATCCGTATCCTTCCCCTGGAGGAACCGACAGTTGCGGCCGATCGCCGCCGAGGCGGCGTACCCCGTCATCCGCTCGAAGCCTTGGTTCACGTAGATCAGGGGGCGGCCGGGCGTCTGCGCGTCGGCGATGGCGATGCCCTCGGCCGCGACATCCAAGGCGCGATCCTTGAGCGTCAGCAGGTCCGCGGGATTGCCGTCGGGTGAGGGGGCCGTCACGTGTTCCTCGTCGCTGGAGCCGGGGACATGTCCTCCAGGCGGGCCTCCCCTGCGGTGCGGGGTGAAGCGCCGGAAGAAGTTCGGAGAATTTACCTTATTCCCCGCCTGCGCGCCACCAGACAGTCCCCCGAACACGCACCCGATCGGCAGTGCCGTTCACGACGGCGCGCGCAAAGGCCGGTCGCACCATTTCTGGCACGACCGGCCCCGATTGGGCTGTGGCTTTTTTCATCAGCGCGGCTTCTCACACGGAGACCGCGAAGTGGCCGACGCCCCTGCCGCACACAACGGGTGTGAGGTTCTCCAGACGCCAGCGCAAGACTGGCTCCGGTTGCGGTGCAGGACATGTTGGGCGGCAGGGGCGCGGCGCTCCCATCCGTGCCACGGCCCGTCGTTTCCCTACAGGTTGCCCGGGATCAGCACCGTGTCGATGACGTGGATGACGCCGTTGCTCGCCACGACATCGGCCTTGATGACCTTCGCGCCCGACACCTTCACGCCGTCGGTGGCGTCGATCGTCAGCTTGGTGCCGTTCAACGAGTCGGCGCTCTTGATCTTCACGACATCGGCGGCGCGCACATCGCCGGCCACCACGTGGTGCAGGAGCACCTTCTTCAACTGCTCGGGGTTGGCCAGGAGCTTCTCGACGGTGCCTTCCGGCAGCTTGGCGAACGCCTCGTCCGTCGGCGCGAACACCGTGAACGGACCCTTCTCCGTCAGTGTCGCCTGCAGGCCGGCGGCCTTCACGGCGGCGGTCAGCGTTTTGAAGCCGGCGGCTTCGGCCAGCGGGAAGATGGCCATCGGAGCGGCAGCAGCCGCGGCCGGCTTCGCGGCGGGATGCTCCTTCGCCTTCGCGGTCGGATGCTCGCTGCCGGCGGCGATGGTCAACTGCGGGGTCACGACCAGGGCGACCAGGGCCGCCGCGATCAGGGAGCGGGTGTGCTTCATCATGTCTGTATCCGTCCTTGGGCTGGGTGTTGTCTTTGGTGTCGTCTTCTTCGTCGCTCTTTCCACATCACCCACGATAGCATCGTATATATTTTGTGTCAAGATATAAATGTACATTATTTATACACAAACAGGGGTAAACGAGATTTTTGGCTAACTCATTGTTTGATAATTAGTTAAGGATTTCGTTCAGCGCCTGGGCAAAGTCCGCTGACTTCGCGATCAGGCGTCCATCGATCGCCGCAAGCGTCTCCGCGTAGCTGGACGCCGCCGCGCCGCCCACCAGAAGGCCCACTTCCGGGGCCAGCAGGCGCCGCAGCGTCTCCAGTTGTCCGGCCACGACGGCATCGCCGGCGGGATAGATCAGGCTCACGAAAACGGCGCGCGCCTGCCGCTGGGCCGCCGCCGCCGCGATTTCCTCGGCGGGCAGATCGGCGCCCAGGTAGAGAACGGCCCAGCCCGCCTCGAGCCCGAGCGAAGCGGCCATCAGGGCGCCCAGTTCGTGCCGGTTGCGCAGCGGCGTGGCCACGACCAGCAGAGGGGCGCCGGAATCGGGCACCTGGCTCGCGTTCGCGGCGGCCAGGAAGGAATGGACGATGGTCGAGGCCATGTGCTCGTGCGCGATGCGCAACGTTCCCTGGCGCCACAATTCGCCGACCCGGGTCAGCAGCGGTGCGAGCAGCTCCTGCCTGAGCACCGGCCGGCTCAGATGCAGGGTCGCCTGCGAAAGCACGTTTTCGAGGCCCGAGGCATCGAGCGCCGCCACCGCCACCAGGGCCTGCTCCAGCAGCATGTCGGGTGACAGGACCGCTCTTTCGGGCAGGGGACGGCCGGTACGATCCGGACGCTCCTCACCCGCCGAGCGGCCGGCCGTCGGCATCGCCCCCGGCCCCAGCGCTTCCACCAGCGCCCGCAACTCTACCAGCGGCTGATTCGCCACTTCGCCGATGCGGTGGTCCGCGGCCGTCAACACGCGCAGCAGGGAAAGCCGTTCGATGTCGAGCTCGGAATAGCGCCGACGCCCCGTCTCCGTGCGCCCGGGCAGCACCACGCCGTACCGCCGCTCCCAGGCCCGCAACACGAGCTGGCTCAATCCCGTGCGCCGGGCCACCACGGCAATGCTGTGGCGCGGCGTCGTGTCGGGTGCGGTGGCGGTCGGGATGTGGGCTCCGGGATTCACGGCGGGGACTTTCGTTGAGGGCGGGGCTGGTGACGAACATTCTGGCGTGATGTTAATCAATTGTATAGTATTTGTCCATCAAAATACTGCCGGAATCCGACGCGGGGGTCTGCCCGACCCGCGCCCCGGCTCCTCCGATCCGGGAGCTGCCCGTGACCCCCCATCTGCTGACCAGCGAACAGTTCGTCCCCCGCCCCCGCGACGAGGTGTTCGCCTTCTTTGCCAAACCGGAGAACCTCGGGACCATCACCCCGCCCTGGCTGGACTTCCGCATCCTGACGCCGTCACCGGTGCCGATGGAGCGCGGCGCCCTGATCGACTATGTCATCCGGGTGGGACCGGCGCCCACGCGCTGGCGCACGCTGATCACGCGGCACGAACCGCCGCACGCCTTCGTCGACGAGCAACTGCAGGGCCCCTACAGCTTCTGGCACCACACGCACACCTTCGAGGAGACGGACGGCGGCACGATCATCGGCGACCGCATCCTCTATGTGCTGCCGTTCGGTGTCCTCGGCGTGATCGTCGAACGGCTGTTCATCCGGCGCCAGCTGCAGGCCATCTTCGCCCACCGGCGCCGCGTCATCGCCGAACGATTCGGCGGCCAGACCTGATCCGGCCGGACTACGCCATCGCGCAACCAAGGCACGGTCGCTCGACGCCCTGGTCCGGATTGTCGCGCACCACGGCGGCGAATTCGTCGCTGTGAGCCAGGAATACGTCCAGAAGCTCGGGATCGAAGTGGCGGCCGCGGCCCTCCCGCATGGTGGCGAAGACTTCGTCCGCCGGTCGCGCTTCACGGTACACGCGCCGGCTGCTCAAGGCGTCGAACACGTCGACGATGGCGGTGATGCGGCCCTCCAGCGAGATCTCCTCGCCGGTCAGACCACGCGGATAGCCGGTGCCGTCCCAGCGCTCGTGATGCTGAAGGGCGATGCGCGCGGCGACGCGCATGATCCGCTGCTCCGACTTGCAGAGGATCCCGTGGCCCAGCGCGGCGTGGTTCCGCATCACGGCGAACTCGTCGGGTGTCAGCCGGCCCGGCTTGTTCAGGATCCGATCGGGGATGCCGACCTTGCCCACATCGTGCATCGGCGCCGCCATCCGGATCACCGCCGCCGTCTCGGCATCCACCCCCGCGTGCAGCGCCAGCATCCGCGCCATCTCGCCGACGCGCAGCACGTGGTTGGCTGTTTCCAGGCTGCGGGCCTCCACCAGTTCGCTCAGGGTGCGGATCATCTCGCGCTGGCTCTCGATGATCTCGCGCGTCAGGCTCGCGTTCGCGTAGGCCAGCGTCACACTGGCGAAGTAGACGCGCATCAGGTCGCGCTCCAGGCGGGGCAGTGTCCCGACGCCCACCAGCACGAACAGCAGTTCGTCGGCGCCCGCATGTCCGGCCGGGCAGCGCCCGCAGCAGACGTCATCACGCCACACGATCGATTTTTCGGCGGCCGACCGCGCGAGCATTTCGCGCACACCGTCGTCGAGCATCCCTTCGACGGGAGTGCCCACGCGGTCGGCCCAGGGCCCCGTGCCGGCAGCCAGCACAAAGCCCTTTTGCCGCCTCCGTGCGGCAAATCCCTGGGGCGCCGGCCCGGCGCCCCGCCGGGCGATCGCCAGCAACTGCGCCAGGACCTCCCCGGCGAATTCCCTCTGTCTGCCGCCGTGCAGCAGGGCGCCGCTGGCGTCGAGCACGTGCTGCAGGCTGCGCCGGCTCTGCTCCAGGGCGCGGATGTCGCGCCACGCGCGCAGCGCGCTGGTCACCGACGTGCACAGCTTGTCGGCCGTCAGTTCCGTCTTGGCGCGGTAGTCGTTGATGTCGTAGCGCATCACCACGTCGCGTTCGGGCGCCTGACCCGGCTGTCCCGTGCGCAGGATGATCCGCACGTTGTGGTTCCCCAGCCCCTCCCGCACATGGTGCGCCAGGCGCAGGCCGGCGTCGTCGCTCTCCATCACCACATCCAGCAGGATCACCGCGATGTCCGGATGGGACGCCAGCACCACGCGCGCCTCGGCCGCCGAATAGGCCGCCAGCAGGCATACCGGACGCCCTTCGAAGCGGAAGCGGCCCAGCACGAGACGGGTCACGTGATGCACGTCCTCCTCGTCGTCGACCACCAGCAGCTTCCAGCAACTGTGGTCGGCGCAGTTGGCCATGGCCGGCTCGTCGGCGAAGCGGATCTCGTCGCCCGTCCCGAGGATGTTATCCATCGCTTCCGGCATGGGATGCCTCCACGTGTTGCGGGATGACCACGGAGAACCGGGTGCCCTTGCCCGGCGCGCTCGCGCAGGTGATGGTGCCGCCCAGGGCGTGCTTGACGTTGCTCCAGACGATGTGCATGCCCAGGCCGGTTCCGCCGCGGTTGCGCCTGGTCGTGTAGAACGGCTCGTACAGGCGCTGTTTCTGTTCCCGGTTCATGCCGCGGCCGTCGTCCCTGTATTCGATGACGACGCCCTGGCCGCCGCTCGTGGCCGAGATGGTGATGGTGCCGACCAGGAGGTCCTCGAATCCGTGATCCAGGGAATTCACGACCAGGTTGGCGATGATGCGGTACAGCGCGCCCGGATCGCCGTGCATCATGATGCCGCGCGGACAGTCGACCAGCAGCCGGTGCGCCGTGCCCTTGAAGCGCGGCCGCAGGCTCAGCACGATCTCGTCCAGGTATTCGGCCAGGTCGAACTCCCGCTCCTGCGCGCTGGACTGGTCCACCGCCACCTGCTTGAAGTTCTGGATCAGGTCGGCCGCGCGGACCAGGTTGGCCTGCACGGCGCCTGCGGCCTGGCTCATCGATTCCAGCAAAGCAGCCAGGCCCGAACGCGTCAGCCGGCCTTCCCGCAGGCTCATGCCGCCCTCGGCGCAAAGGTCCGCCAGGTGGGACGCGGCCGTCACGCCGATGCCCACCGGTGTGGCCATCTCGTGCGCGACGCCGGCCACCATCGCGCCGAGCGCCGCCATCTTCTCGGCCTCCAGAAGCGCCTGGTGTGCGTCGATGACCAGCTGCGCGTTGCGCCTTTCGGCGGTCACGTCGCGGGCCACGCCCTCGACCGAGATGACGCGGCCTTCGGCGTTCAACACGGGAACGGCGTGGATCTCCAGCACCAGCCGCTCGCCGTCCGCTCGCGGAACGATCACGTCGAAAGGCAGCTGCCGCACACCGCCGGTCACGGACACCAGCCGCCGGCGGACCGCCGCGTTGGCCGGTAGCGACATCCATTCGCGCGAGCGCTGGTTCAGCGCGTCGAGGTCCGTCAGTCCGGTCAGGCTCCGGAACGAGGAACTGACGAACGTGAACCGGAGCTTCGGGTCGTGCGAATAGAAGATGAACCGGTCGCCGAGGCTTTCCATGATGCGCCGATAGCGTTCCTCGCTGTCGCGCAGCGCCTCGTTGGCGGAACGCAGTTCCGCGGTTGCGGCTTCCACGCGCTTCTCCAGATCCTCGTTCAGGAGCCGCACGCGCTCTTCACTGTTCCGCAGCGCCTGCTCGGACAATTTCCGGTCGGTCACGTCCCGCAGCGATTCGATCGCTCCCGCCATCCGGCCGTCCCGATCGCGCAACGGCGCGGCGGTCATGCCGACGTGCGCGCCTCGCCCCCCGTGCAGACCTGCCAGATAGCGCTCGGCGCGCAGCGTTTCGCCGCGCGAATCCACGCCGTGCGCGGCCGTGAGCCCGCCCTTGCCTATCCCGGCCAGGATGAGATCGACGAGATCCGGCACCGCGTCGCCGCACAGGACGTTCGCGTACGCGCGTTCGCCGCGACCGAGCATCGCGTCCTTGCCGATGCCGGTCATCTCTTCCAGCGCCCGGTTCCAGGACACGATGCGGCCCCGCTCATCGACCACGAAGGTGGCGTCGGGCAGGAATTCGAGCGTGTCCGCCAGCCTTCGGTGCGCGGCGTCGCGTTCGTGGTCCGCCTGACGGCGCTGCCAGGCGCTGGCCAGGATCTGCCCCACGGTCTCCAGCAGCGCGACGTCCTCATCGGTCCAGTGCCCCACGCTGCGCACGGAATGGAAGGCGAAGAGCCCGGCGATGCGGCCGTCGTGGAACATCGGGATGATGAGGGCCGACCGCGTCTCCTGTTTCAGCAGCCGTTCCTTCACGGCCGACGCCGCCACCGGCATCGCCGCGACGTCCTCGATGTGCACGATGCGGCCGGCCGCGACCTGCTTCTGCAGCCAGGGCAGCGCCGGCAACGACGGCGCCATGTCCTTCAACGCCACGGGCTCGACGCCCTCGGCGGCCCAGCCGAATTCCCAACTCAGCGTCGCCTGGTCGTCCAGCAGCCGCCCGACGAAGCAGCGGTCAACCGTCGCCAGGCCGCCGACCGCCACCAGGGCGCGGGTCAGGGCATCGTCCATCTCGCCTTCGGTGGCCGAGGAAATGGTGCGCAGGATGTTGGTGATGGCCGCCGACGCGGCGCGCCTGTGGTCCAACTGGGCGCGGGACAGGCGTTCGGAACTGAGATCCGTGAAAACGCAGCGCAGGCCGCGGACACCTTGTCCGGCCTCGCCGATGATGGGCGCCGCCACGACGCGGGCCGGCATGTCGTCGTGTCCGGCCAGCGCCAGGTCGAATTCGCCGACCGCCGGCACCAGGCCCTGTTCGGCTTCGGCCAGCAGGCTCATGAAGGCCGCACGCTGCGCCGGGTGCACCAAGTGCGTGACCGGCGCGCCTTCGAGGCTGGTCCCGACGGCGGTCGCCAGCGGCGAACTGGAACCGTCGTGAACCAGAAGGATCACGCCCCGGTTGTCGGTTTCGACGATGAGTTCGGGAAGAAGCCGACCGAGGTCACGGATCCAGCGGCGGTAGGCCGGCTGCTCGCCCTCGAGGGGCGGCGAAGCCTGGCCGGATCCGTCGGCCTTCCAGCGGATCAGGCGGGTCAGAGCCAGAGCCAGGGCCGCGCCCGCCGCCACGGGCACCATCGCGCCCAGGTCACTGATGGCGGCGGCCCTGTATACAATTTGTGCCCAATCCGCAGACATGGACGTCTCCCAAGCTGGGTACATCCATGTCGTGAACCGGTCCCGGCGCCTTCCGAGAGGGGAAGAGTACGCGGCCGCTGGAAGCGATTTCAAGACGTTCTAATAATTTCACTGATATCAGCATACGGAAATCCCTAATTACAATGAGTTATCGATTCGGTTTGTTTGATAAGAAATGATTGCGAAACCCTGCGGGAAGTGATGGGATGGGAAAATCACATGCTGCGGCTAGGGCTACACTTTTGTTAAGTTATTTATTGTCAACCAACTAATGCGGTCGCCACGGAAGCCGCCCGGGCCAGCGGCAAGCGGATCCGGAACAACGCCCCACCGAGAGGCGAATCGCAGACTTCGACCCCCCCTCCCAAACCGGCGGCACAGGCCTTGACCGAGAACAATCCGAGTCCGTTGCCGTCGGATTTGGTCGTGGCCAGCGACGTGAACAGGTCGGCCCGCCGTTCCACCGGAACCCCCGGACCGTTGTCGTGCACTTCGATCACGGCCTGCCCGTCCCTGGCGGACACCTGCACTTCGACGACACCCTTCGCGCCGGAAGCCTGTGCGGCGTTCAGGACCAGGTTACCCACCAACTGGTGCATCAGGACGGGATTGGCGTTGATCACCACACCGGGCTCACCTTCGCAGGACACCCGGCACCGCCGCATGTCGACATGCGAACGCAGCACGGCCACCGACTCGCGCGCCGCTTCGCGCACGTCCAGCGGCGCGCCCTCGCGCGTCACGATGGCCTGCGCCGAGTCCAGCAGGCGCTGGTTCAGACCGACCAGGCGCTTCACCGAATGGCGCAGACGCGTCAGGTTTTCACTGCCGCCGCCGTCCTCTTCCATCATGTCGAGATCCGCGAGCGCCACGGTCAGCACGTTGTTGGCGTCATGCGCGATCGAAGCCGCGGTCAGGCCCGCGAAAACGCGCCCCTCGTTCACCACCAGCGCCTGTTCGCGCCGCAGCAGTTCGCGGGCGTCATGCTCCATGCGCCGCATGGCCCAGCGCGCGCCCGCGAAGATCAGCAGCGACGTCACCGCCACATAGAGCACGCCCTTGATGGTCTCGATGCGCCGCAGTTCCTCGACGCTGTGGGAGGCGCCGGCGGCCAGGTACCCGGACAGGATGATGTAGGTGGACGCCAGCAGGACGTAAGCGCCCGCCAGCATGGCGGCATAGCGGGTGCTGTTCAAGCCGGAACCTCCGGTTGGGATGGGCACTGCGACGCGAGTCACCGGACGATCGGACATGAAACCTCGTTCTCGATACCGTTGACGATGCGACAACGGGGTTGCCGCGATCATAGGGAATGCCGGACCCGGCCGTCAATCGCGGTCACTCCGGTGCGGACGCCAACCCACCGGCCCACAGAGCCGAAGCCGGCGAATCCGGACCTTTTCGAAACGTCAACACCCCGGACGACGACGATCGGCCTGTTCCCGTCAAGCAAGCCCGCGGCAATCGGTTGCGCGCCTCGCGACCCGCCGAGGCGGCGCCCCGACCGCGCGCGGACCTGCCCGCAACGGCAGCCTCTTGCAAACGCATGTCCATTTCCTCTAGAGTCACCGCGAGCGCCGGGATCGCCCCGGGATTCAAGACGCGCGGCGCCCATCGCAAACGGTCTCCACAACAGGAGTGCGCGCGATGCAGCCAGAAACCGGCGGCGATACAGACCTTCCCGCTCCCAACACCGCCGATCTCCAGCTGACGGTCACGCACTGCCACCGCGCCGGATTTTTTCCGGCGCCATCGGAAGCGAGGGTGAATCATGTCCACTCGTTTTGCGCGGTCGATCCTGATCATGATCATGGCCGGCTGTGTGCTGCTGGTGATGGCGTCGTGTTCCGAGAACATACCGACCTCACCCGACGCGGAGGCGGCGAAACGCGCGGGCGGTGTCGCCCGGCATGACAACCCGCCTCCGGCCGACCAGGCGACCGTCACCATCGACGGCACACCGGTTGTCTTCTGGCCCTACACCGGCACCAGCTTCGACGGAACGCCCGTCGATCCCATCAACCTCGTGTTCGCCGGCGAGGCCGATCCCCTGCAGATCCGCGCCGCGCTGATGGCGCTCAGCGGCGACCGCTCCGCGTTCGGCATCCCGCCCATCCCACCGTTCAACGCGCCATGGCAGGACGCCATCGGCGGCGACGTGCAGACCACCTGTGCCGTCGGCGGCGACGGCTGGGTCGGCAGCGTCGTCCAGTTGACGCTCGGCGAATTCGGTCCGCTGCGGCTCCACCTGCGCCTGTTCCGCACCGGCCAGGAGGCCGGCGGCGGCCCGGTCACGCTGGGCGGAGCCCACTTCGAGCTCAACATTCCGGGCACGGCCGACCACCAGGTGCTGAGCTGGGAACTGGCCGAGCAGATCGTCATGGCTGACCTCGTCCGCAGCGGCCTGCTGGGGGCGGCGCCGGCGCCGACCGGGTTGATCAACGCCGCGCCGACGTTTCGCACGATCATGAAGGAGGTCTACAACGGCCTGCCGCCCGCACTGGTCGGCCTGATCGGCGGACCGGCGCAGCCCGTGCTGGCGGACGTCCCCTTGCCCTCGGACGGCCAGGGCAAGCTGTTGCGTCTGGCCTTCGCCGCGCCGCTGGAACCGGGCACCTGGGACCGGATGGTGACGGTCAACTATGACCAACTGGTGCCGCGTCCGTTCTGCAGCGAAGGGCCCGGCGACTTCCTGCTCGTGACGGGGCCGGTGGAATTCACCGCGCGCGGCGAACTGTCGCCGGACGGATCGTACACGAGCCACAATGCCTTCGTCGGCATCCTGCGGGCGGTGCCCGTGGACCTGTCCACCGGCACACCCGTGCCCACGGGTCCCGCGTTCCCGGCCCGCGTCTCGGGACACAGCAGCGTCACGCTCGATGCCTGGAATGCCCGCGTCACCATGCAGGACCGCCGGTTCACGCGCGAGCCCGACGGGGTGCAGGTGAAGCAGATCTGGATGAACATCCCGCAGCAGGGCCTGAAGACCGTCCGCACCAGGCTCAGCTGCATCGACGAGAGCTAGTATTTTCGCTGACCGCGCGCGGGGCGGCGTCCACCCGACAAAGGCGCCGTCCCGCGACGCTCACCCGCCCCCGGGAGCCGCGGCCCGCTCGCTCGTGATGCGTCCGTCCACCAGTTCCACGATCCTGTCGCACCGCGCGGCGATGTTCAGATCGTGCGTCACGACCAGGAAGGCCGTGTGCTCCTCGCGGTTGATCTGCCGCAGCAGCTCGAAGACCTGATCGCTCGCTTCGGTGTCCAGGTTTCCCGTCGGCTCGTCGGCCAGGATCAGGCGCGGATTCAGGCACAGGGCGCGGGCGATGGCCACCCGCTGCTGCTGCCCGCCCGACAGCGCGCTCGGCTTGAACTTCAACCGGTCGGACAGACCCACGCGGTCCAGCAGTTCCAGCGCCTTCTTCCGCAGCGCCGCGCTGGGGCGTCCCTGGCGGGCGATCCCCGGCAGCATCACGTTTTCCAGGGCGGTGAAAGCCGGCAGCAGGTGGTGGAACTGGAACACGAAACCGATCGACCCGCCGCGCAGGCGGGTCAGGGCGGTGTCGTCCAGTCCGGCGGTGTCGACGCCGTCCAGGCATACGCGCCCGGTCGTGGCGCGGTCGAGCAGGCCCACCAGGTTCAACAGCGTGGACTTCCCCGAGCCCGACGGACCGGTCAGCGCCGTGAACTCGCCACCGCCCAGGCGGAAGTCGATCGACTTGAGCACGCGGGTCACCACGGTCTCGCCGAAATCCCTGGTCACCCCCTCGAGCAGGACGACGGGGCTTCCGGTATCGGCGGCTTTGACGGTCGGCTCAGCCACGGTGGATCGCCTCCGCCGGATCGAGATTCGCCGCGCGCCGCGCCGGCGCCATGGCCGAGAACAGGCCCACGCCGAGCGCCATCACCAGCGTGCCCAGCATGAGTTGACCCGAGAGGTTGACCGGAAACGTGGGCGAACCGTCCGGGTTGGTGGCCAGCCCCGCGAAGAAGAGCGACAGCGTGGTTCCGATCCCCACCCCGACGACCCAGCCCGCCGCGCCCAGCAGCAGCCCCTGGATCAGGAACACCCGCAGGATCTGCCCCCGCGTCGTGCCCACCGCGCGCAGGATGCCGATCTCGCGGTTCTTCTGCACCACCCAGACCACCAGCACGCTGGCGATGCCCAGGGCCACGGCCACGACGACGAACACCTGGATCATGATGCTGGAGCTGCTCTGCGATTTCAGCCCCACCAGCAGCTGTCGGTTCAGCTTCATCCAGCTGTCGGCCACCAGACCGGTGCGGCGCGCCACCTGCTGCGCGATGATCTCCGCGCTGAAGATGCGGTCCACGCGGGCCTCGAGGGCCGAAATGCCGCCGGACAGATCGAGCAGGTTCTGCGCGCTCTTCAGCGAGACCAGCACCCAGCTGTCGTTCACCGCCTGGTTCTCCAGATCGAAGACGCCGCTGATGGTGAAGATGTCGTTGCCGCCATCGGCGGTCAGGATGCGGATCCGGTCGCCCGTGCGGACGCCCAGATCGGTCGCCAGCCCCGTCCCGATCACGGCTTCGGTCCCGGCCACGCGGAAGACGCCCGCGGTCATTTTCGCGGACAGGTCGATGATGCGGATGAAGCGCTCGGGATCGATGCCGCGCAGCGCGACCGAACGCGAAGCCACGCCGCGCGTGACGAAGGCCGAGCCCGCGACGAGCGGCGACACGGCGATCACGCCCGGCACCTGCTCGACCTCGCGCATGACCTGCGGCCACTGGTTGATCGAGCGCGGGCGCTGGGCCGGCTTTTCCAACCGCACGGTGAGCGCCTCGCCGAGGGCGGCCGGATCCCGCGCCAGGGCGGCCGGGTCGGTGCCCGCGACCACGCCGTCGACGATCAGGCGCGGCATCTCGTCGGGTGGCTGCACGACGATGTGCGCCTGCGACCCGAGGGTCTTGTCGATCAGGCTGGCCTGCAGGCCGGTGATCAGCGCCGACAGGAAGATGATCACCCCGACGCCGACCGAGACGCCCAGAAGGATCAACACGGTCTGGATGCGACCTTCACGCAGGAAGCGGAGCGCGACGAACCATTCGAAGGACATCACGTCGTCCCGGCCGCGGCGCGCAGACGCGAACCGGCCTTGATCCGCGTCGCCTCGGGCGGCACCACCGCATCGCCCTCGCCCAGCCCGGAAACGATCTCCACCATGCCCTCGCCCCGCAGACCCAACGTGACGGCCCGGCGCTCGGCGCGGCCGTCCTGCAGCACCAGGACCCAGGGCGAGCCATCGGCGTCGTGCACGCATTCGGCCGGGATCACCAGCGCCGCGTCGCGGCTCGCGATCTCCACGTTGATCGACACGGTCATGTCCGGGCGCAGGAACGTCGGCGGCTGGTCGACGACCAGCTCCACCTCGATGGTGCCGCGCGCCGGATCGACCGCGGGCGCCAGCCGCGTGACGCGGGCCGTGAACACGCTGTCCGGGTACGCATCGGCCGAAGCCTGGGCCGACTGGCCGACACGAAGGTACGCGAGGTTCTTCTCCTCCGGCTGCACCGCCAGCCACGTCGGGCCCGTCGGCGCCAGATCCAGCAGTCCGGCGCCGGCCGTGACGATGTCACCCGGCTGGACCAGCCGCTGCAGAATGGTGCCCGCGGCCGGCGCCATGACCCGCGTCTGTTCGAGGCGGGCCTGCGCGGCGGCCAGCTCGGCGACAGCCAGCCGCTCGAGACTGCCGCCGGCGGCGTTGCCCCGCACCTGCGCCGCCGCGTTGTCGCGTCGGCTCGACGCCAGGTCGCGCTCGTCGCGCGCCGACTCGGCCTCTTCGGCGGAAACACCGCCGTCGACAGCCAGCGCCTCCACCCTCTCCCACTGCCTTTCGGCCCGCCGCAGGGACACTTCGGCCTGCCGCAGTTCCTCCTGCGCCGCCTGCAGATCCAGTTCGCGCACCTGCTGCAGCCGCGCCGCGGCCTGGGCGACGACGGCGACCGCCTCGTCGCTGCTCAGTTCCAGCAGCAGATCGCCCGCCTCGACGCGGTCGCCCTGATCCACGTGCAGGCGCGACACGACGCCGCCGGCCTGCGCACCCAGCTGAACACGCACCGGCACGTCGACGCGACCGTTGGCCACGATCTTCTGGACCAGAGGCCGCCGCTCCACGCGCGTCAGCGCCACGCGCGGGCCGCTCAACGCGCGCGCGCCGACGGCTATCGCGACCAGGAGCACCGCGCCGATGATGATCCCCGCGCGCATGATTCCGGTCCGGCTCGGGGTCATCGCCATCCTCCACCTCTCGGGAACGGGCATTGTCGGTGGTCATGGTAGACGCAGCGCGCGCGCTTGTCACCGGTCGCTTGGCAGGCGACGGGCTCGCCTCAGTGCGCGGCGTAGAGCCAGTAGAGCGGATTGGGGGGCAGCGGCGGGTGCAGGGCCACGCGGTCGAAGGTGAAAACCACGGGCTCCAGGCGTCCGTCGTGTTCCAGGGCCAGCGTCAGGGCGATCGGGTCGGCAGCCGGTGCCGGGCGCCGCTGGATCTGCCACGCCGTCAGACGTTCCCCGGTGGCGGCCACCCGCGGCAGGGCGGGAAAGCGGATCCGGACCGGCGCGCCCTCGCCGTGGTGGCCCAGGTTGTCCGGCCTTTCCTCGGCCGCCAAGCGTGCGGGTGCACCATCGAGCGCGGCCCAGGCCCGGCCATCGCGGTCGAGCGCCGCCGATCGCGGCGAGACCGTGAACGCGGCCGCAAAATCGCCCGACACCACGATCTCGATCGTGCAGTCATCCCCCGTCTCGCCGGCGCCCGTGCCGAAGTGTTCCTCGTACTCCTCGCGCGAAGCGATGGGCCCGAAGGTCTCCGGATGCGCGACCACATACCGGTACCGGTCCTCGGCCGTCATCCCCCCTTCGCCGCGCGCGGCCCCGGCCGCGTCCACGGGCGCCGGTTGCGCATCGACGAACGACGCGCGCGCGGTCAGGAAGACGCGTCGGCCGTCCAGGTCCACCGAAGCCCCGGCGGCCTCCTGATAGCGAACCACGTACTCGTACTGCTGCCGGTCGCAGCCCGCCAGGGCCGGCAGCAGCAGCAGGCAGAGGATCAGCGCTTTCATCATGCTCCGGGGGTCACGGAATCCGAACGATCTTCTGCGCTTCATCGACACGAACGGTCCCGATCTTGAGTCCCGGGGCCCGCACGAAATCGGCGCTCCAGCCTGAATAGGACCGCCCGGAACGGGGTAACACAGCCTGGGGGATGCCTCGAGTTCAGGATACCCGTCAAAGGCGCACCGGTGCTAGAATCGCCCGCGTCGCCCGATGAATCACGCGCGCCACGCGGCGCGCCTGCGGAAAGAGGGCCTCATCATGTCCTGGTGGTATGCGCTGACGCTCGACCTGCAGGTCTTCTATGCCCTGGGCGTCCTGGCCACGGGTCTTCTGATCATCCAGCTCATCATGACCATCCTCGGCGCGGGCCATGAAAGCCTGGACGGCGCCCCCGGCCTGCCGGCGGACGGTTTGACCGCGGCCGACGGCGTCGGCCTGGACCACGCGCTGACGGGCGCCGGCCCCGACCTCGAACACGGCAGCGGCCTCGGCCTGGTCTCCACGCGCTCGGTCATCGCGTTCGTGGCCGGCTTCGGCTGGACCGGGGCCATGGCGCGGCACAGCGGCTGGTCGATGGTGCCGACGGTGGCCGTCGCGCTGGTCGTCGGCTTCGCGCTGATGTTCATGGTCTACTGGCTCATGCGCTGGCTCTATTCGCTGCGCGGAAGCGGCTCGCTGGATTACCGCAACGCGATCGGCGCCACCGGAACGGTCTACGTGACCGTGCCGGCCGCCGGGCACGGTTCCGGCCAGATCCAGATCCTGGTGCAGGGGCGCCTGGCCACCGTGGCGGCCGCCAACGCGGGTCCGCAGCCGATCGCCTCGGGCCGCACGGTCAAAGTCATCCAGTTGCTGACGGGCAACACCCTGCTGGTCGAAGCGCTCTAGCTGCGTCCGGCGGGTCGTCCGTCGTTCACTTGGGGGGAACGGGTGCGCGCACGCGCGCCCGAAGGGAGATGCCGACATGATGGGTAACGAATTCCCGATTCTGGTGGGAACGATCATCCTGATCTTCTTCGTGACGCTGATCGGGTTCGCGGCGCGCTACAAGCGGTGCCCGTCCGACAAGATCCTGGTCGTCTACGGCAAGATCGGCGGCTCGGGATCCACGGCCTCGGCCAAGTGCATCCACGGCGGCGCCACCTTCATCTGGCCGGTGCTGCAGGACCATTCGTTCCTGGACCTGACGCCCATGCCCATCGAGATCAAGCTCGAAGGCGCGCTGTCCAAGCAGAACATCCGCGTCAACACGCCGTCCACGTTCACCGTCGGCATCTCGACCGAACCCGGCATCATGCACAACGCCGCCGAGCGCCTGCTCGGCCTGACGCAGCAGAACATCCAGGACATCGCACGCGACATCATCTTCGGCCAGATGCGCGTGGTCATCGCCACGATGTCGATCGAGGATGTGAACGCCGACCGCGAACAGCTGATCGACAACATCACCAAGGGTGTCGAGTCCGAACTGCAGAAGGTCGGCCTGCGCCTGATCAACGTGAACATCCAGGACATCACCGACGAATCCGGCTACATCGCGGCGCTGGGCCAGGAAGCGGCCGCGCGCGCCATCAACGATGCCAAGCGCAAGGTGGCCGAACAGGTGCGCGACGGCGAGATCGGCAAGGCCGAAGCCGAGCGCGAACAGCGCGTCCGGGTCGCCGCCGCCCACGCCGCCGCGGTCGAGGGCGAGAACACGGCCAAGATCACCGTCGCCAACTCGGACGCCGCGCGGCGCGAACGCCAGGCCGAGGCCGAGCGCCGCGCCGTCGCCACCGAGAAGGTGCAGACGGCGCAGGCCCTGCAGGAATCCTACACGGCCGAGGAATTGGCCGAACGCGAGCGCGCCCGCCGCGAAGAGGCCACGCAGGTCGCCAACATCATCGTGCCGGCCGAGATCGAGAAGCGGCGCGTCGAGGTCATCGCCGAAGCCGAAGCCGAGCGCCTTCGCCGCACCAAGCGGGGCGAGGCCGACGGTGTCCTGTTCATGATGACTGCCGAAGCCGACGGCCTGAAGGCCATCCTCACGCGCAAGGCGGCGGGCTTCCAGGACATCGTCAAGGCGGCCGAGAACCAGGCCGAACTGGCGGCGCTGCTGCTGATCACCGAACAGCTGCCGGCCCTGGTCGAGGCGCAGGTCAAGGCCATCTCCAACCTGAAGATCGACCAGATCACGGTCTGGGAAGGCGGCCGCCAGGCGGACGGCAAAACGTCGACCGCCGACTTCCTGTCGGGCATGGTCGGTGTGCTGCCGCCGCTGCATGAACTGACGAAGAACGTGGGGATCGACCTGCCGCAGTACCTGGGCAAGGTCAGCGAACGGCTGGATCAGGCTGGAACCCGCGGCGCGGAGCCGATCGGGCCGGGAACCACCTGACCGCTGGCCGCACGGTGGACGTCGGGAGCGCGTGCGTGGCCCGACGTCCACGCCTTTCTCGCATCCGATGTGACGCCCCGTTTACCCCTCCGACTTGCGCCGGCGCAATTCCCATTCATCCGCTTCGGATTGCATGCCCCGTGGATCGCGGTATGGTGTGGCCCATATCCCGATCCATCAGGAGGTCAGCATGACCACGAAGAAGCAAGGGTGTGTGGCCGCCGCCGCGGGACCGATCACACCCCACCGCTCCCATGAAGAGACCGGTTCCATCCCGTCGCAGGAGGTCCCCCGCATGCAAGCCAGAGTCGGCAGGGAAGCGCCCGATTTCGAAGCCACCGCCTTCATGCCCCTGACCGGCGACTTCCATCCGGTGAAGCTCTCGGACTACAAGGGGAAGTGGATCACGCTCTGCTTCTATCCGGGCGACTTCACCTTCGTCTGACCCACCGAACTGGCGGCGGTCGCCGCTGATCATGTCGAACTGACGAAACTGGGCGTCACTGTGCTGGCCATGAGCACCGACAGCCGTTTCACGCACAAGATCTGGCAGGAACAGGAACTGTCGAAGATGGTGGAAGGCGGCGTGCCGTTCCCCATGCTGTCCGATGCCGGCGGCAGGATCGGCGCCGTCTACGGCGTCTACGACGAAGCGGCGGGCGTGGACATCCGCGGCCGCTTCATCATCGACCCGGACTTCGTGATCCGCGCCATGGAAGTGCTCACGCCGGAAGTGGGGCGCAACCCCGCCGAACTGTCGCGGCAGATCAAGGCCTTCCAGCACGTGGCCAGGACCGGCGAAGTGACGCCGTCGGGCTGGAATCCGGGCGACACGACCTTGACGCCCGGACCCGATCTGGTCGGCAAGGTGTGGACCAAGTGGAAGCCGTGAGCTGAGCCTCGCGTGAAATGACAAAGGCCCCGCTGTCCACGACAGCGGGGCCTCGTTTTCCGGCCGGCTACGGAGATGCGCCGTCTCCGGCCTCGAACACGGCCAGCGGCGCCATCTTCGCCTTGTGCAGCTTCAGGATGCTGCCGTCCGTGGTGTAGTTGTCCGCGGATTCAAGGGCTTCCAGGAAAGCGCTTTCGATCTCCAGGTCGGGGCAGAACATCTTGGTGGCGCCCATCGCCGAGAAACGGATCCGGTCACCCGGCAGGTACTCCACGCCGCCGAAGAACGTGTTGCAGCCGCCGAAGCCGTTCACACGGTTGCCTTCCCCGGCGAACACCAGGAACGGCGCCTTGCGATCGGCGGGCGCCTTCACCGGCTTTCCACGCAACTCCACCAGGCGCCACGTGCGCGGCGCCACCAGTGCTTCCGGCGCGGCGCGGTCCTTCGTCAACAGGTAGCGATCGGCCAGATCGCCGGTGATCCGCTGTCCCTGCCGATCCAGCTGGAAGAGCACGTTCTCGCCGACCCGATAGGACGACGGCCCGTCGTCAAGACCCTGCAGCCGAACAATGCCGCCGGTCTCGTCCCAGCTGAACGCGCCCTGTTTTTCGAAGACCTGCGCGTCCCGGCCCAGGTAGCGGGTGGTCACCGCATAGGTCAGGTCGCTGTTCAGCGTGACCGTGGTCTCGATGCCTTCGCAATCGGCGCAGGGCGTCACGCCCCGATAGACGCCCGGCCAGTCCACAGCCGTGGAGCTGCCATCCATCGTCGCCGGAAAACCAGCGTCGGCGGCCGGCTTCGTCGCGGCGCAACCGGTGGTCGCCAGGATCGCGGCCATCATCGACATCACGATCAGGCGTGCTTTCATGGCCGGTTCTCCCGCTGTGCTGAATGAACGTCGCCGCTGACTACCGCCCCAGCAGAACCGCCTTGGCGATCATCCCCGCCATCTCGGGGTTCTCCTTCAGGCGCCGCGACGAATAGCCGTACCAGTCCTCGCCGAACGGCACGTACACCCGCAGGTGATGGCCTTCGGCCAGGATGCGCCGCCGCACGCCCTCGCGCACGCCCAGCAGCATCTGGAATTCGTACTGGTCGTTCTTCAGGGCGCGTTCCTTGATGAGCGCGCGCGCGTCGTCGATCAGCGGATCGTCGTGGGTGGCGATGGCGGGATAGAAGCTGTTGTCGACCATCAGGCGCAGCAGCTTCTTGTAGTTGGCGCGGACTTCTTCGCGGTCGGTGAAGGCGATCGCGTGCGCCTCCTTGTAGATCCCCTTGCACAGGCGCACGACGGGCCGGTACTCGATCAGGGAACGCACGTCCTGTTCGCTGCGCCGCAGCATGGCCTGGATGACGACGCCCACGTTGGTGAAGTTCTCTTCGCGCAGCGTGCGGTACGCGCGCAGGGTGGCGTCGGTGTAGGGGCTGTTCTCCATGTCGATGTTGACGAAGACGCCCAGCTCGCGCCCCCGCGCCACGACTTCACGGATGTTGTCGGTGCCGAAGCCCTCGTCGATGCCCAGGCCCAGGCTGGTCGGCTTCAAGGACAGGCCGGCCGCGGCCTGCAGACCCTGCGCCTTGATCGCGGCCAGCACCTCGAGGCTCTCGGCCTTGCTCTTGAGCGCGACGCTGCGCTCCTTCACGAACTCGCCCAGCACGTCGATCGTGGACCAGGCCTTCTCGTCCCGGTCGAGGCGCGCCGCCGTGTTGATGGCGTCCGGCAACCGGTCGCCGGCGATGTAGCGCATGGAAACCTTGCGGATGATGCCCTTGGGGATCATCGGCAGCATGGTCACGATCATCTGGTTGAACACGCAATGCACCGCCTGGCAGGAGTCGGAAAAAACGCGTCACCGACGGCCGAAATATGGTGGCGCGGCGCGGCAGGGGCAAATGCGTTCCCGGCCGCGGATCGCGCCGCCGAACGCCCGGCCTGAGCTGACGGTCCGCACCGGCCGGAGCGTTCCGGTGGCCTTTCGGCGGCTACTTCTTTTCGCCCCCGATGAACCGGTAGACCACGGCGCCCAGCACGGCACCGATGA
>JAIFKS010000069.1 GCA_020049465.1 bacterium
TTTCCAGGGCCGCCAGTTCCGCCGGCGAGCCGTGGTTCCAGCGCGACAGGATATCGGCGTATTCCTCGGGATAGACGCTCGCCATCGCCAGGCGGCCGATGTGCGCCAGCAGTCCGCAGGTGAATCCTTCGTCGGGATTCAGCGAGCGCACCAGGCGTGAGATGGACTGGCAGCTGACGGCCATCGCCAGCGAGCGCATCCAATAGCGTTCGTAGTCGAAGGACGCGCAGGGACCGCTGCGCGCGTTGGCCAGGATCGAGAAGCTGAGGCACAGGTGCTGCACCTGCGCAAGGCCCAGACGGACCAGCGCGTCGCGCAACGCGATCACGTGCACGCGTGAACCCGAATCGGCGCTGTTGGCGTACTTGAGGATCTGCCCGGTCAGCGCGGGATCGCCCTGCAGCACATTGGCCAGATCGTCGGTGCTGACCCGCGGGTCGCGCGCCATCTCGAGGATGGTCAGGGCGATGCCCGTGGGCGAGGGCAGGTTGCCCGAAGCCTTGAGTTCGGCGAGAATCGAGTTGTCGGTCAGGCTCACGCGCGGATTTCCCCCTGTTGATGACCCGTTGGGCGTCACGGCTCAAACAGGGTTATCGCCCGGAATCGTCCGTCCTTGATATACGACTTTCCTTTGCCGGATTACACGGGGTCGCGTGTAAGGGGGCCTTCAGGCACCCGCGAGGGCCGTCGGGCAGGTGCGGACCAGCAGCTCGACCACGGCCTGCTGCAGGCGCGAGTAGTAGGGCAGTGTGTAGTGGTGGAGCCAGACGCCTGTCGGCTGGGGACGGTATTGCGCCATCACCCTGACGTCCTGCCGGCCGGCCAGCATGTGGCGCGGGACGACCGCCCGGCCCATGCCCAGGGCCACGCCGTCGATGATGCCGTATACGTCGGCCATGTAGGAGCGGCGGTAGGCGGGACCGGCGCCCTGGAACTGGAAAAAGCGCTCGGTGATCTGGTCGTCCGGGTTGATGTCCAGGTAGACGTCCGGGCGTGTCGTGAATTGGGCGCTTTCGATCGCCACGTAGGCTTCGTCGCCGAGATGGAAGGTCTCCAGCGCGGCCCAGGGCAGCGCGTGGTCCAGGATGACCAGATCGGCCTCGCCCTGCTTGAGCATGCCCGGCAGCTTCTTCAGATCGGCATTGATCAGTTCGCAGTGGACTTTGGGGTGCTCGCGCAGCAGCGGAGCCAGGATCGGCAGGGCCACCGGCCGCATGATCGACAGGTGCCCCGCGATGCGGATGCCGCCGGCCAGCTCCTCGGAGTTGGACGTGGCCAGATCGGCCAGAATCTCCGATTCCAGCGATTCCTTGGCTTCGCAATAGCGCAGGATGCGCGTGCCGGTATCCGTCAAACGGACAGCGCC
The DNA here is from genome assembly GCA_020049465.1 of bacterium. Taxonomy (GTDB): domain Bacteria; phylum Krumholzibacteriota; class Krumholzibacteriia; order LZORAL124-64-63; family LZORAL124-64-63; genus CAINDZ01. Next base: position 1,367 of record JAIFKS010000069.1, read on the forward strand.
CGGCGCACGGACGAACAGCGCGGCCCCCAGTTCCTCTTCCAGCTTGCGGATCCGCTGCGAAAGCGCCGACTGGGTCAGGTTCAGGCGTTCGGCGGCGCGGGTGAAATTGAGCGTGCGGGCGACGACCACGAACGCTTCGAGCTGGCGGGATGAGAGCTGCATGGCGAGGCGTACCCTTCTGCGGATGGCGGAGCGGACGTGTGGGCCATTAGCTGGAATGATGATGTGATAATATCAATAAATTGGTCCCGTTTCAATGGCGAATCTATGGTAAACCAGACTGATCCGGCATGGCATCCGCGGGCGCGGAAAGGGCGGGCGACCTTTCCGCCGTCCAAGGACGACGGCCCCGTAGCGACCCCCAAGGCGCCGGGGCCGTTTGTCTTGCGCCGGACGCAAATATGGATGGCGCCGCTCCCGTGCGCCAGCCCCCGCCTTGCCGCCCGCCTGGGCCTCTGCTAAGTTCTGCGCGGCCGCCGCCCGGCGTGCCCGCCGGCCCTCCCGACCTTCCGCAGACAGGGTTTCCATGGCCAAATCCAGTCTCTCCGGTCTGCCCGCGCCGAACCTGCGCGCTTTCGTGCGTTTGTGCGAGGAGCGGGGCGAACTCGTGCGCGTGACCGAGCCGGTCGACCCCTGTCTGGAGATCACCGAACTGGCCGACCGCTTCGTCAAGAGCGGCGGCGGGCCGGCCCTGCTGTTCGAGAACCCCCTGCCGGCCCGCTGGAGCGCTGCCGCGGGAGGGCGTCCGCAGGCCCGCACCATCGACGGGAAACCCGTGCCGGTGGTGATCAACCTGTTCGCCAGCGAGAAGCGCATGGCCTGGGCTTTGGGCGGGGAAACCCTGGCCGAGGTCGCGGCCCGCGTCGAGGAGCCGCTGCGCCTGGGGCCGCCCGACGGCCTGTGGGAGAAGATCCGCCTGCTGGGCAAACTGAAGGAATGGGGTTCGTCCGCGCCGAAGAGCGTGGGGCGGGGCGCCTGCCAGGAAATCGTGGTGCAGGGCGATGACCTGCTCAAGCGGGGTCTGCTGGACCTGATGCCCGTGCTGACGACCTGGCCGCGCGACGGCGGTCCTTACATCACCACACCGCTGGTCATCACCCGCAGCCCCGAGAACGGCCGCCGCAACATCGGCATGTACCGCATGCAGGTGTTCGATGGCCGCACCACCGGCATGCACTGGCAGATCCACAAGACGGGCGCCGCCCATTACGCCGGTTACGAGAAACGCGGCGAGCGCATGCCCGTGTGCGTGGCGATCGGCGGGCCGCCGGTGCTGACGTTCGCGGCCACGGCGCCGCTGCCGCCGGACGTTGATGAAGCGTTGTTCGCGGGGTTCCTGACCGGGCAGCCGGTGTCGATGGTGAAAGCGCTGACCTGCGACCTGGAAGTGCCGGCCGAGGCGGAGTTCGTCATCGAGGGCTATGTCGAGCCGGGCGAACGGCGGATGGAAGGCGATTTCGGCGACCACACCGGGTGGTACTCGCTGGCCGAGGAATTCCCGGTCTTCCACGTGACCTGCATCACCAGCCGGCGCGATCCGCTCTATCTGACGACCATCGTCGGGCGTCCGCCCATGGAGGACGGCTGGCTGGGCCAGGCCACGGAGCGGCTGTTTTTGCCGCTGTTGCGGGTGCCGTTGCCGGAAGTGGTGGATTACCATCTTCCGGTGTCGGCTTGTTTTCACAACCTGGTTATCGTCAGTATCCGGAAAGCTTTTCCCGGGCACGCCCGCAAGACGTGCCACGCGCTGTGGGGCACCGGGCAGATCATGTTCACCAAGAACGTCATCGTGGTGGACGCCGACGTGAACGTGCACGACCTGAACGAGGTGCTGTGGCGCGTGACCGGCAGCATGGATCCGGCGCGGGACGTGTTCTTCAGCGAAGGGCCCGTGGATCAGCTGGATCATGCGACCAATCTGCCTTGCTATGGCGGCAAGATGGGGATCGACGCCACGACCAAGATGCCTGGGGAGTATGGCTACCAAAGGCAGTGGCCGGAATTGGTGACGATGTCTCCTGATGTGAAGAGCGACGTGGATGTGAAGTGGGCGGCCTTGCTGGCGCAATTGGGCGGTGCCGCGCGATGAGCGAGCCCATGCGCAACGGCCGCTTTGATGAAGTGCACGCCCGCGAAGCGGGCGTTTGGACCGTGCGCGATCCCGTGCAGCACGGGCGGTCGGTGCAGGCGATGTTCGCGCGCATCGCCGGCGTCTACGATTTCATGAATCATTTCCTGAGCGCCGGCCGCGACCGCGCCTGGCGCAAGCGGGTGGCGGCGCGCATCGACGGTGATGCGTGGGAGGTTCTTGACCTGTGCGCCGGCACCGGGGATCTGGCGCTGGCCTGCCGCGCGGCGGGGCGCGGGCGCGCGTGGCTGGCGGCGGATTTCTGCGCTGAAATGCTGCGGGGTTCGCGGGGGAAGAAGGGCGCGGACTCGCTTGAGCTTCTGGCGGCCGATGCTTTGGCGCTGCCTTTGCGCGATCACAGCGTGGACGTGGTGACGGTCGGTTTCGGTGTGCGCAACTTTGCCGATGTGCGCGGGGGGCTGGGCGAGATCACGCGGGTGCTGCGGCCGGGCGGGCAGTTGATCGTTCTGGAGTTTTTCCGCGATGATCCCGGCGCGCGGGGAGAACTGCGCGGGGTCGTGGGGCCGATCCGCATGATGGTAGGCGCGATGGTAAGGGTGCTGGGACGTTTTGTGGGGCGCGACGGCGGGGCCTATGCCTATCTGCCGGCGAGCATGGATCAGTTTTTGACGGTGCGCGAATTTCGGGATCTGTTGGCTGAGTATGGGTTCAGCGAGGTCGAGGTGGAGCGGCAGACTTTTGGGATTGCGCACATCGTGGCGGGGAGACTGCCGTGAATCGCGTTTGCTCTGCATGATGAATGGGCAGGGTTTGCGCTACGATTGACGTGTTCTGGGACTAAAACGCAAATATCTGCGGTGGGTGCTCCAGGTGCGTTTTCTCGTCCCACGCCCTCACGTTTTTGCCGTCATCCCGGCCCGTTCCTGATCGCTTCCCTCGCCGCATCTTCCTCATGATGAACCCCACGATGGCACCGCCAGCAAAGCACTTTCAGGTTCTCCAGCTTGTTCTGCCCCGCCCCGGCCACCGGGCGGATGTGATGGACCTGCAGGAATACAGCGCATCCGCAGCCGGCGGCTTCGCAGCGGTAGCGCGCTCGTTGAAATGCCAGGCGTCGCAGGCGCGAGTTCACGGTGCGGCGGCGATTGCCGGCGGCATCTTCGACCACGGCGTCACAATAACCGGCTTCGAGCAGGGGGCGCGGCACGTTGAACTCGCCCCGCGATGTGGGCCAGGACGCCCGGTCGCAGGCCGGGCAGGTCAGCATCACCATGAGAGGGACGAATCCGTCCCGAGCGGCGTTCGCGCCGCCGAGTCCTTCCAGGATAGCCTCCTCAAGATTTCCCATGCGCCTGGCCGCCTCGGCCAGGCGTTGCCAGCGAACGTATTGCTCCAGGGAAAATCGCAATCGAATGGAAAAAGAGGCCGGCGATGCCGGAGCGGAGGGCGTGCTGTTTATAGCAGGTGAAGGAGCCTCCGTTATCGGCATCAATGCGCCCGAAACTGATTGATCAGGCTCTTGTGCTGTCAATTCTGGTGGACCATGCGAAGGGCCATTGTCTTCGCCGGTTTCCTCCGCCTCCAACTCCGCACTCGAAAGTTCCGCCGCCAGCTCCAACCACTTCTTCTGCTCCTCCGGCTTCGCTCGCCGGCAGATGGTTCTGGCCTGGCTCCAGGACAGATCTCCGGCCGTCAGCGCCTGCTCGACGCCCGGGAAATCCGGCAGACGCCGGGCGAGCTCGAGAAAGCTGCGGCATTGAGCCGGGCTCAGGCCGGCGACGGCCTCGGCATATTCCGTGATGCGTGCAAAACCCAAAGCCCGATGGATGTGGCGTTCGCGAACCTGGAGCAGGTAATAGGCGGCCCGGACAAGATCGCGGTGCAGAGCAAAGAGGGACTGCACAAAATTATTATGAATGGCCTGTTGTGAAGGCAACAACAGGTCAAAATGAGCAGGAGCAGAAGTTGGTTGAAGTGATTTCATTGTGCTAACTTTCTGTGGTGCAGATTTCTTGCGCGGTGATGTGCCAAGCAGAAAGCGAGCCCTGTCATGACCAAAGATGAGATCATGGCGGTACGCCACGGCGAAGGACCCGACACGACCTGGCGCCGCAAGTAGCGCCCATACATGAGGAATCGTCACGGACCACGCACATCGAGACGCAAACCCTGACGATTCCACAACCCAACGGAATGGCTGACATGAAAAATCCGCCCGCCATCGGCATCGGTTGGACCGGCGCCAGCGGCCTCGTTTATGGGGTCAGGCTGGTCGACGTGCTGCTGAACGCCGGCCGCGACGTGAACCTGGTCTTCAGCGCGGCGGTGCGTCAGACCGCGCCGGTGGAGATGGGGCTGGACGTGGCCGGGCTGCTGGATCGGCTGGGCGAGATGGGTCCCGGCAGCCTGCGCGTGTTCGACCAGTATGATTTCGCGGCGCCGCTGGCCAGCGGGTCGGCGCAGGGTGGGCCCTTCGTGATCGTTCCCTGTTCGATGGGAACGGTCGGGCGTCTGGTGGCCGGCACCAGCGAATCGCTGCTGCTGCGCGCGGCCGACGTTTGTCTGAAGGAGCGGCGGCCGCTGATCATCGTCCCGCGCGAGACGCCGTTGGCGACGCATCATCTCGAGCACCTGGCCACGTTGAGCCGCCGCGGCGTGCTGGTGCTGCCGGCGATGCCCGGGTTCTACCACCGGCCGCAGTCGCCCGGGGAGATGGTGGATTTCGTGGTGCAGAGGATCTGCGATCATCTGGGGGTGGAGGTCGCGCTGGCGCCTCGGTGGGGGGCGTGAGATCGGGTCCCGCCCGGGGCCCCTCTTGCGGAGGGATGCGGATGTCCGACTTCACCGCTCCGGAATCCAGCGGCATTTTACGGTTTCACCCTTGATATTCCCCTTCAGCGTCCCGTCCCGGTGGTACATTCGGGCTCTCGCCCGGCTTGGGCGCCGGAGATCTTCCGGTGTCCGGTCTCATCAGGTGGTCCAGGAGCGCGTTTGAGCCGCCGCGTGTGCAACACGTCGGTGATTTCGGCAAACTGCCGCTCTGTGGACAAGCCCCTCAACACCACAGGAGGCAACTGCAATGAAGAAGTTCGTCGCAATGCTCCTCGTCGGCCTGATGGCCACGGCGGCAATCGCCGGTCTCGATTCGGATCCGAACCAGCTGGGTGTGTACTTCGACACCGACGGCAATCTCAACTGCCTAACGAGCGGCTTGCCCCTGATGGTTCCGACAAACGTCTATGTGCTTCTGATGAATTCGACCGCGCCCGTGAAAGGCTTTGAATTCAGCTACTCCTGCAGCCTGCCGGCGACGACCTACCGCACTGGCAACGTGATCACGGGTTTCGGCCCGATCGACGTGGGAAACAGCGACAATCCGGCGGCGGGTGACTATTACTGCGGCTTGGCGACGGCGCGCCCCGCCGCTCCGGCCATGGTCCTGGTGACCTGGACGTTCCTGAAGACCGGTGACGATTCCGGCATCCTGTTCCACCTCGGGCCATCCCCGTACCCGTCGCGGCCCGACGGCCTGCCGGTGATCGACGGTGGCGACGACTATGGACTCCGTGTCGCCGGCGTGTCCTCGGGCGACCCTGCGCTGCCCGTGGCCAGCACTCAAGGCGACTGTCCGGTGTCCGAGGAGTTCAACAGCTTCGGCAGCGTCAAGAGCCTGTTCCGCTGATCTGCGACGGCTTCCGGCTTGATGCAAGGGGCCCGGGCCGTCCGGGCCCCGGCATTCAACGTCGGGCGTTGATGCCTGCCGCCGCGCACGTGATCGCACCGCAAACGATTGTGGACGGACGGCCAGCGTGGCGCGCCAGGTTCCGCCACTGTGGTGACGAGCCGAGCCCCGACATCCAGATCGTGCAGCACGGCCTGGAGATCCGGGTCGGCAGCGTCAAGGTGCCTGGACCGCGAAGCCATGACGACGAATCGGCCGAACCAGCCAGGGAGTTCACGTTTCCGGTCGTCCTCGAGCCGGTGCGTCTGCTCGTCGGGCTCGGCATCACTGCCGCGCTGGCGGCGATCCCGTACGAATTCTGCTCGGACGGGAACGCGCACGGTCTGCCGTTCGCGATCGTTCACCCGCACAGGAGCGAGATGCCCGCGCTGGGGATCCAGTTGCCGGTTCCCGGGGAGCAGGAATGGGTTTTCGACCTGCTCAACCTGGCTCGCGGCTGGCTGCTCTGGTCGGCAGTGACATTCGGCAGGCGGGTCGGGAGCCAGACTTAATGGAGAGACGACGAGAGAGGGCGCCGATCTGTCGACACGGTCAACGGAAAGTCGCTTTGAGATTGCCCCAGCTTCGCGAAGTTATCGGCAGCGCGGAGTCGTAGGCGATGTGAACCGTGACGGTGTCGATGACTGGCAGGCCGTTCTCGCAAGCGTAGCCCCGCCAGCCGCTGTCGAATTCCTGCAGACGCAAGGTTGCCGTGCCGTCGAGGAAAAGGTCCCCCAAATCCGGCACGTTTGTGACCACGGCGAAGTTCGCCGGATTCGCGGAGGTTTGTTCAATGCCGGCAAGGTGGACTTCGTCCGCGAACGGCACGCCCGCCCATCCGGTCGGCGTGAAGAAGGCTCCGGCGCAATCAGGGGCTCCGTCCGGCGCCGGAACCGCCGCGCTACAGTCGCCGTTCCGCGTGTCTTCGACGAACCGGCAGACGATGAGATCCCAGCACGCCACATGCATGCCGATATCGCCGGTATAGAACACGGTGCTGCCGGGATGCGACAGCCCTGCCACATCCACCCAGATACTGTCCACCGCCGCCACGCCGAATCCCAGTTCGACCGGTATGTCCAGATAGGCGTGGTCCTGGGTGTCGGTGTTCCAGGGATTGGCGACGTAGGTCTGGGAGAAGACCTCCGCTCGGGCGGAACCGCACAGCTCAACCAGGATGATGGCGACTATGGCCACGATGAATCTCCAACCGCCCATTTTTCGCACCTCCCGATAAGCTCTCGATTCACGCCTGCCCATAAGGATCGTACGGTATTCAATCTGTTGTTATTCTACAGATTGCGCCCGCGGGCGTGCAAGTGGATTCGGCGCGCGAGATGAGCCGGCACTTTGAACGGCCCCCCACAGCGTGGCACGCTCGACGATTCATGTTCAAGTTCCGGGGAGGTCGAAGGCGATGTGTTGCAGCTTATGATCCAGGCCCTGGACGGCAAGGATTCAGGTGTATGTTGATCTTTGCCGCTGGTCGCCATGCGTCCGGACCCGTCCGGATTCCAGCCAACATGGAGGCACCTGCATGCGCCGTGCACTGACGATGCTTTTTCTTCTCGCGTCCGTCGCCGGCTGCGGCGCCGGCGGCGCGGTGCCGGACACGCCTGACGCGACCATGTACTTCCCCCCGCCGGGCAACGCCGACTGGCAGGCGACCGCTCCGGCCAGCCTCGGCTGGGACGAGGGCGCCCTCCAGTCGTTGAAGGACTATCTGGTCGCCACCAGCACGCGCTCTTTCATGATCCTGGTCGACGGACGCATCGTGATCGAGGAGTACTTCGACGGCCACGATGCCGCCGCGACCTGGCAGTGGAACAGCGCGGGAAAGACACTGCTGACCGCCGTCACTGGCATCGCCCGGCAGGAGGGGCTGCTCGCGATAGCCGATCCGGACAACCCGAGCTTCGCGGTCTCGGGGTTCGACAGCGCGCTGTGGGAGCGCATCGGCGCGGTGATCCGCTAGCGACAGCGAACCGTGCGCCCCGACTTTCAGGCCAGCATGTCGAGCAGGGTACCCAGCATCCCGTCGGCGGCGCGCAGCACGGGCAGATTTGCTTCATACCCGCGGCGCGACATCATGACCCCGACCATCTCATCGGCCAGATTGACCTCGGGGCCGCCGGCCGAACCGCCGGGGCCCGAGTTGGCAATCCGGTGCGCATGGTTGGCGAATGCCTGTTGGTTGCGCTGCAGCCCGCCGAGGGCCGCGTTCATCGCATCGACTTGCATGGTCCACCTCGCCTTTCGGCAAGCAACGGGTTGGCGCCCATGGTATCGGCAGGTGCGGCGCTGGACTTGAGGAGAAACCGGGATTCCCGGTGCGCCCTTTCAAGTGACGGCCCTCACGCGCGGTCGGTTGCGCCGGCGCAACTCTCCCGCGCCCGTGACAGCCGCGGCGATGGAGCGGCGAAGTCATGGCACCGTGGATATCATGGATACCACTCGTGGGGGTTGCTTGCGGACTTTGCTTGCGGACTTGCGCCGGCGCAAACCATGCCGATGATCAAGTCCTGCCGATGATCAGCGCTCGCTCACTGCCGCGCGCCGTGGGACAAGGAGGTCCAGTTGCCATGAATCTGCTGCGTTCCCGCCCCCGGCTGATCACCGTGACCGCCGCTTGCCTGCTGACGCTGACGGCCGCCAGCATTCTGCTGCGCGCGGAGGCGAACGCCGCCGCGACGGAACGCGCCGTCGTTTTCCGCACGCGAACCATGGGCGCCTGGGCTTCGCTCACGCTGGTGACGGCCGATTCCGCGGCCGTGGCCGACCTTGCCCGCGCGTCGCTGCTCTCCCTGCACCACACCGATTCCCTGATGACCAACTGGACCACCACCAGCGAAGTGGCGCGCATCAACGGCGGCGCCGGGGCCGGCGCGACCGTCGTCGAGCCGGAAGTCGCCGCCGTGCTGGCGCTCGCCGGGGAAGTCACCGCGGCCAGTGGCGGCGCCTTCGACATCACCATCGAGCCGCTCGTCCGGCTGTGGGGTTTCATCGGCGGCACACCGCGCGTGCCCGAGCCGGCGGCGCTGGCTGCCGCGCAGGGTCTGGTGGGCTGGGACCGGGTGTCGTTCGACGCGGCCAGCGGCCGTTTCGAGATGCCTGTCGCGGGCATGCGCATCGACCTCGGGGGCATCGCCAAGGGTTACGGCGTCGATCGGGTGGCGGCGCTGCTCCGCGGCTCGGGCGTTACCGACGCGCTGGTGGATCTGACCGGCAACATGGCGGCGATCGGCCGCGCGCCCGGCCGCGCGCCCGGACAGGAGGGCTGGGTGGTCGGCATCCGCGATCCGCGCGACCGCGGGCCGTATCTGGCGACCATCAGGTTGCGCGATCGCTGCGTCTCCACTTCCGGCGACTACGTCCAGTTCGTCAGCGATGGCGGCCGTCGCCTTGGTCACATTCTGGATCCGCGCACCGGCTGGCCCGCGCATGGCCTGTCGTCGGCGACGGTCGTGGCGGCGCGCGCGGCGTCGGCCGACGCCTGGTCGACCGCGCTCTTCGTGCTCGGTCCGGCTGAGGCCCGCCGGGTGGCCGCTGCCCGCGACGACATCGCGGCCGTGCTGCTCGAACCGGCGCCCGGCGGCCGCGACACCCTGTGGGTCGAATCGTCCCTTCTGCCGTTGGTGACGGTGGCGCCCGCGTTTGCCGACAGCCTCGTCCTGCGCTCCTTCTGACTGGGAAGGTCCCGGAACCCCGCTCCACTTCCCGCCCACCGCACCGCTGGACAGCCCCAGCGTCCACTCACGTCGGCACGCTCATTGCAGAGTTCGGCTGACTTGATTCGTAACATGTTGTGATTGAGCCTCTTGTGGTGCAACAGGCAACCGGGCGCAACGATGGGGCAGGAACGATCCCGTGCGGGGCGCCTGAACCAAAGCTCAATAGAGGGCAAAAAGCATCCGATATGGCAACGCGGCGCGAGCGGGCGCGCGGCGGACAAGGGATGGAGACGGCATGCAACGGGCGCTTCGGGAAATTCCAACGACAGCAGGGACGCAGACCCGCGCACGCGGCGCGCGGCGTGCGCTGCCGATCGTCCTTCTGCTGGCCGCCGGCTGCCGGACGGCCGACCCGGTGACGCCGCCGCCGCCCGGCGGCGGCACAGCCTACACCTACGACGAAGCCGTGTTCGCCTCGAGTGTGGCGCCGGTGCTTGCGGCGCGCGGTTGCGACAGCATCGAGTGCCACGGCGGTGGCATCCGCGGCACGTTCGCGCTTTCGCCGGCCGGCGAGAAGAATCTCGCCTTCGATTTCGCGCAGGCCGGCTGGCAGGCCAACGGCGACGAGCCGGCCGCCAGCGCGCTTCTGCTCAAGCCGCTGGCCGTTTCCGCCGGCGGTTCCGCGCACGCCGGCGATGCGGACGGCGGCATCTTCGCGACCGCCGCCGATCCCGACTACCAGGTCATCCTCGCCTGGATCTCCGCGGGGGTGCGCGAGTGATCCGGCGCCGGCTCATCGGCGCCGTGACCTGCGCCTTGCTGCTGGGCGCGGCGCTTCCGGCCCGTGCGCAGGAGCCCGCGAAGAGCGCGGAGCTGCAGTGGCTGGTGCCCGGGATGAAGGACGCCGGTCTGCGCGTCAGCCCCGGTCCGCGCCGGTTCCTGCGCGCCTTCGCCTTCAGTCCGGGCATCGGCCGGCTGGGCGACGAGGACCTGTTCGCGCTGCGCCTGGCCTACAACCCGAGCCCGTGGCTGGCCTGGGAAGTCGCTCTCGGTCACAACCCCACGTCATCGCTGCAGGCGCTGCTGCACACCTTCAACGCCGTCGTCCGCAAGCCGCTGCCCTGGCGCCTGCAGCCCTACCTGACCGCCGGCTACGGCATGATGACGGTGTATCCGGGAAAGGCGATCGAGGCCGACCCGGTGACCAAGAACGCCGTCACGCTCGGCGGCGGCATCGAATTCTACCTGCGCGACGACGTCGCGCTGCGCGGCGAGATGCGCGCGGCCATCGTGTTCGGCCAGGAGGCCGGACGCGAAGGCACCGCGACCTACACCTATCGCGAATACACGGCCGGCATCGTGTTCTACCGGAAACTGGGCGGCTGAACGGGAAACGGCCGCCCGCGGCCGCGTCCCTTGTGCGACCGGACACCGTCAGGGAGTTCAACATGAACCGCAACCTGGGATTCAACACGACCCGCAAGGGTCGCCGGACACGGGCGGTCATCGCCGTGGCGGTGGTGGCGGCCGGACTGGTCGTGCTGGCGACGAGCGGCTGCCGCCGCAACGCGCCGGACGACGTCATCGTGCAGGCGGAGACCACGCATGCGCTGGTGTTCGTCAAGACCGACGGCGAGGAGACGCTCAACCGCAGTTGGGCCAGCGGCAACCTCTACAAGCTGACGCCCATCTCGCCCGACGGCGTCGTGACGCCGCTGACCTCGTTCACCGGAGCCAGCGTCAGCGACCCCTGCGTGTCGTTCGACGGCACGAAGATCCTCTTCTCGATGCGCGCTCCGGGCCAGGGCCAGCGCAACATCTGGGAGATCGGCGGCGACGGCACCGGGCTGCGCCAGGTCACCAGCGGCGGCGGCCACGACTTCGATCCGCTGTACCTGCCGGACGGCTCGATCATGTTCACCAGCAGCCGGGCCGGCTTCATGGACGAGTACAACCACTCGCCGTCCGAGAATCTCTACACCTGCAACGCCGACGGCAGCGACATCAGGCAGGTCAGCTTCAACATGAGCGACGACTTCGACCCGACGCTCATGGCCGATGGCCGCGTGGTCTACACGCGCTGGGAACATTTCGGCACCTTCAACCGTTTCCCGCTCTTCTTCTGCGGCCAGGACGGCACGCGGCCGTTCCACGAGTTCGGCCCGCACGACCGCAACTTCTTCCATGCCCAGCCGACGCCGGACGGCCGCCTCATTGCCATCGAATCCACGATGGTGAACGAGGACGCCGGTCCCATCGCCGTGCTGAAGCTGGAGGCCGGCCCGGCCGACCCTGCCGACGCCGACCACGACCACAACTGGAACCGCCTGACGCCGCAGGTCAACACCGACGGCGCGCCCTGGGCCTACGGCGCCTTCAAGTACCCGATGTCGCTGGGTGACGGGCAGTACGTGGTCTCCTACACGCTGCCGGCCGCCGAAGACGACCAGGTGGACTACGGCCTGTACACGTTCCACCTGAGCCAGGACGGCGCCGGCACCGACGCCAGTCCGGCGACCATCTCCATCGACGACCTGACGTTCCTCTACAACGACCCGCAGATGAACGAGTACGATGCGCAGTTGCTGGCTCCGCACGCCGCCCCGCCCGTGCAGGCGAAACTGGGCGACGACAGCGTGGCCTGGGGCGTGTTCTCCGGCGCCGACGTCTTCAACCGCTCGCCGAACGACGGGCAGGAAGTGCCGGTCAAGGGCGTCGACGCCATCGATCGCATCGCCATCATCGCCGGCCTGCCGACCGTAGCCGGCGAACCCATCGACTACTCCGCGAACGAGTTCGAGCGCCGCGCCCTGATCGGCTACGCGCCGGTTTACCCGGACGGCTCGTTCAACTTCAAGGTGCCGGCCGGCGTGCCGTTCACTTTCGCCACCCTCGACGACAAGGGCCGCGGGATCGTCTCCAAGCGCACCTGGCTCTACGCGCAGCGCGGCGTGCAGGAGCGCACCTGTGTCGGCTGCCACCAGCCGCGCGGCTCGGGTCCCGGTTCGATCACCAATCCCGATCCGTACGCCCTGACGCAGGAGCCCACCGACCTGACCGGGCCGGCCTCGGGCTACCGGCAGATCAACTACCGCGACCACATCGCGCCCATCGTGGAGGCCAAGTGCGCCTCGTGCCACCACGAGACTTACGCCCAGCGCGACACGCTGATGCCGGGCAACGTCTGGGCGACGGTGACCGATACCACCTTCGCGCCGGCCCGCCTGGACCTGACGGCTGTGCCCGACACGACCGGCCGCATGCAGCTCGTCTTCCCAAGGGCCTACATCAACCTGTCCGGCGAATCGGAGACCTCGGAGCGTCAGGTCGTCGAGCCGGTGTTCCCGCGGCGATCGATCCTGATCGACTACGTGCTGGGCGTGGGCGAGGCGGCGGACCAGGGTCCGCACCCGCAGAGCGACCCGCTGACCGACGAAGAGAAGGAAACGTTCAACCTGTGGGTGCTGCTCGGCGCCCAGTACCGGTAAGGCAGGTCGCTGATGGTAAGACGTCCATTCATGGCGGTGGCCGGCGCGTTCCTGGCCGCGGGGCTCAGCGGCGCCATGATCGGCGACGCGACGGCCGACGATCGCTCGGCGCGCCTGCGGGCCCGTCCCCTGACAACGGTCGACGGACAGCCGACCACGCTGGCGGCGTGGGAGGGGCAGGTCCTCCTGGTGAACTTCTGGGCCAGCTGGTGCGCGCCGTGCCGCACCGAACTGGCGACGCTCGACGAATGGAATGCCGACTGGGTGCCGCGAGGAGCGCGCGTGGTGGCGGTGTCGCTCGACAGCGACCGCGACCGCGCCCTGCGTTTCGCGGACGACCAGGGCCTTGCGCTGACCGTGCTTCACGACGGGCCCGACGGCCTGGCGCGCGAGCTGGACCTGCCCGCGGTGCCCACCACCTACGTCCTGGACCGCGAAGGCGAAGTGGTGCTCGAGGTGCAGGGCAGCGGCGAGCGCGAACTGAAGCGGATGCGGCAGGCCGTGGAGCAGCTGCTGGCCGTGCGCGACGACAGGGCCGGCCTGTGAACCCGGGCCGCCATCTCAGCCGCGCGGCGCGACTGGCGCTGGCCGTCCCGTGCCTTCTGGCCGCGGCCGGTTGCGCCACGGTACGCCCCTACGAAAAGGAACATCTCGCCGACCGCATCATGGTCTCGACGGCCGACACCGGCGCTCAGATGCGCGAGATGAAGTGGCTCGACGCGCGCGAAGGCTCGACCGGCGGCGTCGGCGGAGCGGGGGGCGGATGCGCCTGCAAATAGACAGGAACCTGGCGCGCATCGTCGCGGTGTCCGGCTGGCTCTGCCTGGCGGCGGCGCCGGCGCGCGCGCTGCCGTCGCCCGACGACGAGACGGCGGGCTACCTCGTCCACTTCTTCTCGGACGTCAACGGCGTCGACGTCGTCTCGATGTTCGTCGACTACGGGCTGGCCACGCGGCCGGGGCTCAAGGCGTCGCTGGAGTGGTCGCACGACATCGTCATCATCCCCGCGATCGACGCTCCGCGCGGCAGCGCCGAGGCGGTCGACGCGATCACCACGGCCAGCCGGCCCATCACCGACGCCGACCAGCCCTATGAGGACTACATCAAGACGCGCGATGCCCTGCAGGGCTCGCTGGCCTGGAAGGACGTCCAGACGGGCTACTACGTCTCCACGGAGAGCGACTACTTCGCGCAGATGGTGTCGTTCGGCTGGAACCGCGACCTGAGGAACGACAACCTGAACCTGGCGGCCGGACTCAGCTACGGCTGGGACAGCATCGAACCGCTGGCCGACGACGGCGCGATCGCCGCTCCCGCCAGCCGGAACACACTGCACGGCAGCCTGGTGGCGACCGGCATCCTGGACCCGCGGACGACCCTGCGCCTGGGCGCCGAGTTCGACCGCGTCTCCGGCCAGCAGCACGACCCGTACCGCAGCGTGAACGCCGGCGGCGCCATCGTGCGCGAACGGCATCCCGACGAGCGCCTGCGGCGCGACCTGTTCGTGCGCGCCAGCCGCTGGCTCGGCAACCGCTCGAGTCTGAAGGCCGACTACCGGCTCTACGGCGACGACTGGGACGTGTCGTCGTCCACCTGGGGTCTGCGCCTTTCGCAGTACGTGACCGATGACCTGGTGGTCGGCTACCGCTACCGGTACTACACGCAGTCCGCGGCCTGGTTCTACAGCGACGACTACGATTTCGTCGAAGGCATCGACGGCTACCGCACCGGCGACTATCGCCTGGGCGAGTTCGGGGCCCACCTGTTCGGCGGGCGCATCACCTGGACGCCCAGTGCGCTGACGCGCCGGTGGCGCTTCCTGCACGACGTGCAGGTCGTGCTCGGCTACGAGCGGTACTTCAACTCCTACAACTTCACGGCGAGCATCTACGAGACCGGGGTGAGTGTCTCTTTCTGAGCGACCGAGCAAAGGAGCCGGACATGTTCCGCAACCTGACCATCACCGGTGCCCTGTTGGCCGCCTCGGCTGCGACCGCCGGGACATTCGCGCCCACTCCGTACCTGGCCGAAGCCGGCGTCGACGTGCTGACGCGCGGCGCGACGCGTCAACTTGTCGATCGCGAGCTGTTCGGCACGCCCTGGGCGACTGTCATCGTGGGGCACGTCGACGTGTACGACCGCTTTCCCTACCTGGAATCGCACTACTTCCAGGTCGTGTCGGACCCCGCCTGGAACCGCCTGGTGCTGGGCGAGGCCGACCGCGACCTGACCGCCTTCGACGGCGCCGGCACGGCCTTCGGACCGCTGCGCGAGCCGCGCGGTCTGGCCACCGACGGGCACGACCGCGTCTTCGTGGCCGACACCGGCAACAACCGGGTGCTGGTCTTCCGGGCCGTTTCCGAGTTCGACGAACTGCGCCTGGAGCCGATCTGCAGCATCGACGGCCTGAGCGCGCCGTGGGACGTGGCCTGCTCGGATGCCGGCACTCCGCTCGATGACCGTGACGACCGGCTCTACGTCGCCGACACCGGGCGCAATGAGATCGTGCGCTTCTCCATGGCCGGCGATAACCCGACGCGCACCGGATCGCTGGGCGGGCTGGGCAGCGGCATCGGTCGCTTCGCCGGGCCGCTGGCCCTGGCCGTCGGTCGCGACGGCGCCGCCGGCACCGACGACGTCTACGTGGCCGACGCGCACAACGGTCGCTTCGTGCACCTGCGCGACAACGGCAGCGAGCTCACCTGGGTCGGCGAGCGGCGCCACGAACTGGGCGCCGTCGGCTCGCTCGACACCGATCGCTGGGGCAACCTCTACGCGGCAGCGCCGGGCGCCGGCGCCGTCGTGAAGTACGCCGCCGACCTGGAGCCGGTCGCGCGCCTGGCCGACGGCGTCACGCGGCCGCGCGCGTTTCATGTGCCTTTCGTCACGCTCACCGACCACCGCACCGGGCGCAGCGAACGCGTCGGCGAGGGCCGCGGCGTCATCGTCGACGAGTGGGCGGACAACTCGGGACTGCGTCTGGTCGGTCTGGGCGTGGAGATGCTGCAGCCGGTCGTGCGCGACGGTCGTGAGGCGGCCGTCGAAGTGACGCTGACCGACAACGCCGATGTCATCATCCAGGTCGTGGATCCGGCCTCCGGCGCGGTGGTGGGTCGCCATCGGGCCGGCGTTCTGGCGGCGGGTCGCCAGGTCGTGACGCTGCCGGCCGACAAGGCCGGTGCGGGCTGGCCGGCCGGACGCTACCGGCTCGAACTGACGGCGGCTTCGACCTACACCGATGGCGGCACGGCCTCCGTGACGGTCGAGGCCGACCTGGGAGCGGGCGGTCAGGGCCGCCTGCCCGAGCAGCTGGCGCTGCTGGGCAACGCGCCGAACCCGTTCAACCCCTCGACGACCATCGCCTTCTCGATCCCGTCCGGTGAAGCGGCGGACCATCTGCTGAACATCTACGACCCGCGCGGCCGCCTGGTGCGGCATCTGGGTCGCGGCGTGCTGGCGGCGGGCCGTCACGAGGCGATCTGGGACGGGCGCGACGACGCGGGCGCGGCCGTCGGCGCCGGCGTCTACCTGTACCGGCTGGAGTTCGGCGACCGGAAGCTGTCCGGCAAGATGGTCCTGGTCAAGTAGGAGGCGCGATGTTCACGAACCGCGACATGAGGTGCGCGTCGCGCGGGCCGGTGCGACTGGCGACGGCGGCGCTGCTGCTGGCCTGCGGCGGTTGCCTCGGCGAACCGCCGCTCGACGAGCGCTGGACGCTGCTCGAGTTCGAATCGGCAGTGCCGGCCGCGAACGCCGTCGTGGCCGCGGACCAGCCCATCGAAGTGAGCGTCCGCGGCCGCATCACCTACCGCGCCATCCGCACGGGTTTCGTGGTGGCCGAGCTGCGGTACAGCGAGACGCTGGCGCCGTCGATCGTGTCGCTGGATCCGGAAGACCACTCGCTGGAGAGCGCCCTGACCGTGGAGCACATCCTGGCCAACTCGGTCACGGCCGGGCGCGCCACGCGCGCGGTGACGGGCTTCGATCACCTGGTCCAGGAGATGGACCTGCAGTTCTCCGCGCCGGTGCCCGCGGGTCTGACCGCGGCGGCGGGCGATTCGGCCGCCACGCGCAGCTTGTTCCTGGTGCTGTACCTGGGCGAGGGCGAGGAGATGCAACTGGCGGCCGGGCGCGATTCGCTGGTCGTGACGCCGTTCGCGGTCGAAGCAACGCAGGTTCTGTTCAGCGGCTACCCGCTGCGCGTGACGGCGACGCCGGCGGTTCCGGCGCCTTGAACGTCCGTGTCGTCCTGGCGGGCCTTGCGCTCGTGTGCGGCATCGCGCCGGCGGCAGCGCCGGCGCGCGCCGTGGCGCAGACGAACACCTGGGTGGCGGCGGGCCCCGCGGCCGGCGGCCTGGGACTGGACGAGGATCTGGCGGACTACCGCTGGGACACGCGTCCGTCCGCACAGTGGGGCGGCCGCGTGCTGGCCGGTCGCGGTCCGTTCGCGGTGGGCCTGTGCGCCTGGCGCGCGGGGACGTCGCAGGGCACGGGCCTGCCGGGCGTCGAAGCCGAACCGCAGGTGGCGCTGTCGGCGCTATCGGCGGTGGGGATGGTTCGCGTTGCCACGCCGCTCGGTTGCGAGGTGTGGTTCGGCGGCCAGGCCGGTCGTCTTCGCGCAAGCTGGGAACCCGGCGAACTGGTCGTGGCGACGGGCGGCGGCGCGCCGGTGACCGTGGACTTCGACGATGTGGATGAGTGGTGCCTCGGCTTCTCGGCCGAAGTGCAGCGCAGGCTCGGCCGCGGCCTGGTGGTGGCCGTTCAGGCCGAGCGGTCGACCTTCGCGCTGGAGACGGCGCACCGCCGTGGCGACGTGATCGAACGGGACCGGGACCGGTTCAGCCTGTGGTCGGCGCGCGTGCAGCTCGCCTGGTGGTGGCCGCTGTAGTCGATGCTGAGGCGTCGGCGGAAGGAGCAGGGATGATGCGCATGGGGAAATCGCGGACGTGGACCGTCGGGCTGGCGCTGGGGGTGGCTCTCCTGGCCGTGTCGCCCGCCGGCGCCCGGGCGCAGGTGGAAGCCGTGCCGGCGTCCGCATCCGTGGGCCTGAACGAACCCTATGTATTGACCGAACGCAGCGTGCGCCTGCGGCGCGACACGACCAACATCGTCCGCACCGGCCCGGGCAACGGCTACGCGATGGTCGGCGTGTTCGCCGGCGATTCGACGTTCCCCGTCATCGCGAAAAAGGACGACTGGTACAACGTCCGTCTGTCGGCGACGGACACCGGCTGGATCCACGCCTCGCTGTGCGAGGAGTTCGGGGACATGTCCGGCCTGGAGTACCGCCCGAATCCGCGGCTGTTCTCGCGCACGGGCAGCTTCTCGTTCGCCGTCTACAGCGGGGGTTACGCCTTCGACCGCAAGTCGAACTCGCTCGTGCTCGGCACGCGCCTGGGCTACTACCTGCTGGAGTACGTCGGCGTCGAGGGCACCGTCGGCTGGACCCACGTCGTGCGGCCGGCCGAGATCGTGGAATCGCTCTTCGACCTCGCCCTCGAGGAAGAGGACTTCCACATGCTCTACTACGCTCTGAGTCTGGACCTGAAGCTCATGCCCGGCCGGCAGATGGTGCCGTTCCTGACCGTCGGCGCCGGGAGCGCCATCATGGAAGGCATGAGCGAATCCTCGTTCAACTACGGCGTCGGCATCGACTTCTTCGTGCGCAAGTCTACGGCCGCCGTCTTCGCCTTCCGCAGCATCAACATGGACTCCGGCATCGGCACCGCGCGCCGCAGCAATACCAACTACGAGTTCAGCGTCGGTTCGACGTTCCTGTTCTAGGAGGACCGGTCATGCCTTGTGTCACGCCCAATCGTCTTCTCGCGCGAGTGCTGGTCATCGGTGCGCTGGCGGGAATCGTTCTGGCGCCCGTGCGCGCCTCCGCCGGGGTTTCGATGCCCTTCGCGGCGCAGGCCGGACTGGACATCGCCGCCGAAGCCGCCCGCATCTGGGCCGCCGACGCCGAACTGATCTATGTCGAGAACGACGAGGCCCTGGCCGCCGACGGCAACGCCGCCCGCTGGGGCTACCTGTTCCGTTCGCGCGCGGCCGACGCGTCGCGCGCGTACTCGGTGCGTGACGGCCGCATCGTCGAGGCCGCGAACCTGGGCTTCGACTTCGAGGCGCCGCCCATCGCCGGTCCGTGGATCGACAGCGGCAAGGCGCTCGCGGCCGCCGACCGCGTTGCCGCCGACTACTGCCGGAAGAACGGCGGCCGCCTGGCGAGCATGCTCCTGGTGCGCGGCGCCTTCAACGAGCGCCGCCCCGACGGCACCACCTGGACGATCGTCTATGTCTCCGAGACCGCGCCCTCGCTGCTCGTGGTGATCGACGCCGCGCACGGTGAAGTGCTGCGCACACTGAAGGGTTAGTCGTCATGAAGATGCTGTTCCGGGGAAGCGCGTCCGTGGCGGTTGCTGTTGCGATCGCGGCGGCCGGCGCCGGTCCGCTGCCAGCCGGCGCCGGGGAGGCTGGCGCTGTCGGTGAATCGCAGCGTGTCGAGGTGAAGCGCCAGAAGATTGACGAGCCCGACCAGCCCACGCTGGTCTTCCTGAAGGAGAACCGCGTGTTCCTGCGCGCGGAGCTCGATCGTCTTCGTCAACTGGTGAAGGTGACGCGCGACGGCTCCGCCGAACTGCTGGACGAGCGCCTGTTGCGCCTGCGCGAGATGGCTGCCGCCGTGGCGGCGGCCCGTGACACCGTTGGCGATGCCGAGGCCGCGTCGGCCGCGCGGGATCGCCTGGAGTCGGTGGCGGAGATCGCGAACCTCGAAGCGCAGCTCGACCTGATGGATTCGCTGCTGGCGGCCCAGAAGCAGCGGCTGGCCTGGCTGGAAGCGGACTACCTGGGACAGCAGCGCACGGCCCTGGTGGTCGTCGTCGGCGGCTTCGCGGGGCGCGAAGCGCCGGAGTCGGTGGTGCTGGCGGAGGGTGACGAGAGCCGGCGGGTGGACTTCACGCCCGAACAGCGGACGGCGCTCGCACAGGGCGGGGTGGCGCAGGTGCACCACGCCTTCGTCGAGCCGCGCACGCACGAATTCCGTCTGGCGTTCGAAGGCGGGGACTGGCAGGAAGCGCCGCCGGCGCTGGTCTCGGTGGAAACACCGCGAGATCGCCTGACGTTCCTGGAAATCGACCTCGGTGGAACGGATTCCGGCCGCAACGGTGGCGCCCCCGCCGCCGTCGTGTGGCAGAGGTGACGGCGTGAGGGCACTGCTCCCGATCCCCGGTCGCCGGCGGGCCGCCGCATGCGCCGTCGTGACGATCGCGTTCGTCTTCGCCGCCCATCCCGCTCCGGCGGCGGCGGCAGCCGCGGTCGCGCCGCACGGAATCGCCGTGCCGGCGATCGCCGCGACCGATACGCTTCATCACGCGGACGTCGCGCTGGCGCGAGCGGTGGTGCTCTGGCGCGGCGGCGACCTGCGCGCAGCAGCTGCGCTGCTGGCCGAACTGGACCTGTCGCCGACCGCCGCCTGGCCGCGCGCCGACCGCGCCGCGTTCCTGCTCGCCGTGCTGGAACGCCGCCTGGGACGGCCGCAGGCGCTGCGCGACAAGGCGGCGACAGCCGCGGATGCCGCTTCGGCTTCGCCGTACCGGCGATGGCTGGCGCACCTGGCGCTGTGGGATGCCGCCGGCGGCGTCGCCGATCCTTCCAGCCTCCTGACCCCAAGCGCGCGACCGCTGCCCGGCGAGGCCGTCCTGGAAGCGTCGCTTCTTCTGGAGTCGGGCCGGGCCGAAGCGGCGGCCGACCTGCTGTCGCGCGTGGAGCCGGAAGGCGCTCTGGCCTCGATGCATCTCCAGTTGCTGGCCTTGTCCCTGAACCAGGCCGGGCGCGATCCGCTGCCGGCCTGGCGCCGTCTGGCGGACCTGGATGACGAAGCCGGGCCCGGTGCCGCGCTGGTCGCGGCGGCGCGCCTGCAGTTGGCGCGCGCGGCCCTGACCCATGGCGAAAGCGCCGACACCCATCTGCAGCGCGTGGTCGCCGCCGGAGCCGCCGCGCCGGCGTCGCTGGCGGGACAGGCGCACCGGCTGCTGGCACTGACCGCGCTGGACCGCGGCGACACCACGACGGCGCTGCGCCAGCTCGACGAAGCGCTCGCTCGCGGACTCGACGGTCTGACCCGTCGCCAGGCGCTGCTCGAACGCGGCGCACTGCATGGCGCGCGCGGCGACTGGCAGGCCGCCGCGGCCGATCATGCCGCCGCCGAGGCGGACTGGCGCCGGGAGGAAGCGGAACTTGCGACCTGGTCGCGCGGTGCGCGGGCAGACGCCGTGGATCCGGCCTGGTCCGACTGGACCGCGGCCGGTTCCTGGGATCACGAACTGCGTCCGGATCCTCGCGCGCTGGACGCCGCAGTGAGCGCATTGGCCGAAGAAGCGCTGGACCTGCGCAAGCAGCCTGATGCGGAGCCGTCGCGCCGGCTGTCGGCGGCGAACGGCGGTTTACCGGACGTCGCTGCCGACATGTCCGGTGCCGCGGCCGACCATCAGCCCACGACCGCCGAACTCGATGCGTGGCGCCGCCTGCGCGACGGCCTGGCCCACGCCGAGGCCCGGCGTGCCGAGTCGGCCTGGGACGTCGATCGCCAGCGCCAGGAGCGCGAGCGTCGCCTCGGGTTCCTGGCGCGCGGACAGCGCCGGGCGGTGGTCGAGTCGGACACGCTGGCCGCGCTGGCCGGCCGACTCGACGCGATGCAGGCGCGGCTCGAGGCGGGCCTCGTCACGCTGCGGGCGCTGCACGACCAGGCGCTGCTGTCCATCGCCGTACGTACGAAAGCCGCCAACGAGGAACTGCGGCGCAACGCGCTCTACGCGCAGGCCATCGGGCACTTCCATGTCGACGGTCCGCAGGACACGCGTCGGGCCGCAGCGGCCGCCGGCGCGACGGCTGCGGGCGAACTGCTCACGCAGGAGATCGCCCTGGCCGCGCAGCTGGAGGCGTTCAACCACGCGTTCGCGACACGCGCGCCGGATCTGCTCGGCCGTTCGCTGCGGGAGATCTGGGAACCTCGCCTGGTCGAAGGCAACCGAACCCTTCGCAACAACCTCGCGGCGCAGGGTGCCCGTGCGGCCACGTTCGCCACGGAGCTGGCCGGGCTGACCGCGCAGGCGCAGGCCGACGCAGAATTGGCCAGGCGTGAACAGGTCCACGCCGCCGCCGTCGCCCAAGCGGCCTCGATGGCCGATTCCCTGCAGTCGACGCGGCTGGCGATCGCCGCCGCGGTTGGCGGGCGCGGCCGTCACCGGTTGGCGCTCGAGCGCGAAGGCATCGACTACCACCTGGCCGATGCCGCCTACTGGCGCGCGGTCGAGGTGGCCACCGATCCGGCCACCGCCGAACAGGCGGACCTGGTGGCGCCACTCCGTGAGTCCGCATCGGCGCGTCTGGACACGTTCCTGGCCCGCTATCCGCATAGCGCGACGCTGAGCGAAGCCCGCTTCCGCCGCGCCGACCTGGATCTCTTCCGCGCCCGCGAAGCCTTCCAGACGCGCATGGCCGGTTACCTCGGCCAGTCGCAGGGCGGGGCCGAGGCCGCGCGCGCGATGGCGCCGCTTTTCGACGGCGACCGCGCCGCCGCCCTCTACGAGGAGATCCTGCGCGACGACCCCGCCTTCGCGCACCGCGACGCTGTCCTGTTCAACCTGGGCATGCTGAAGGCCGACAGCGGCCGGCCCGGCGCCATGGATCTGCTGGCACAGCTGGTCCGCGAACATCCCGCCGCGGCCGGCGCGCAGGAGGCCCGGCTGCGTCTGGGCGACGACCGCTTCGACGCCGGCGACCACGCCGGATCGGTCGCGCACTACGAGATCGCCGCCGCCGGCGACGATCGCTCGCTGGCCGCGATCGCCCTCTATAAGCTTGGCTGGGCCCGCTTCGCCGACGATGCGTTCGCGGAGTCTGGCGTGGCGTTCAGCCGCCTGCTCGATCTTCTCGGCGACAGCGCCGGCATCGAGGCCGGAAGCGAGGCGCCGCGCGCCGGTGGTCCGGCCAACCTGCGTGACGAAGCCCGCGACCATCTGGTGCAGGCTCTGCTGCGCGCCGGTGGCGCCGCAGCGTTCGCACGCCACGTCGATCAAGTCGGTGTCCGCCCCTGGGACGAGCGCACGCTGGCGGCGATGGCCGACCAGGCGGCGCGCTACAGCCTCGACGACGACGCCGTGGCCTGCGACGAGCTCTGGCTGCGCCGCTATCCGGACCGTCCGGGCGCGTTGGCCGCGGCCGAACGCCTGGTGGGCGCGCTTGAACGCGGCGGCAGGCGCGACACCGCGCGGCTGGCGCGGCTCGAACAGGCGCCGCGCTTCCTGCCGGGAAGCCCGTGGCTGGCGGCGAACGATTCTCTCGCGCTGCGCGAGCGCGCCGACCGCTTCGCCCGTCGGGCCTACGAGGGCGCGGCCGTTTTCGAACACCAGGCCGCCCGCGCCGGTCGCGACACCACGGCGTGGTCACGCGCACTGGCCCACTACGAGACGTTCCTCGCGCATTGGCCCGACGCCGCCGAGGCTCCGCGCCTGGACTACCAGGCGGGCGAGGCGGCGCGCGCTCTGCACGCGCATGAGCGGGCCCTGGCCCATTTCGAGGCTGCCGCGCGCAGCGACACCGCCAGCTTTGCCGTCGATGCGGCCTGGCAGGCGGTGGCCGTGCGCGACGCCTGGTATCGCAGCACGCTCTCGAAAGCTCGCGGCGCGGGTGAGGACACTCTGGCGACGGCGCTGCTGAAGGCCGGCGACACATTCCTTGCGCGGCATCCCGACAACGCGCACGCGGCGGAACTGGCCTGGCGCCAGGGCCGGGTGGCCTACGCGCACGGCCGGAACGAGGAGGCCGCCCGCCGCCTGCTCGCGTTCAGCCGCGGCTTCCCGGCCGACGAGCACGCCCCCGAGGCGGCCCGCCTGGCCGGCGACGCTCAGTATCGTCGTCGCGACTTCACGGCCGCCGGCGCCGCCTACGAGCAGGCGCTGGCGCTGGCCGAGAGATCCGGTCGCAGCGCTCTGGCCGCCGAACTGACCGCCGTGCTTCCCCTGTGCGCCTACGAGAACGCGGCCGACGTCGACAGCACGCAAAGCGCCGCCGCCGCAGCCCCGTTGTACCTCGCTGTCGCCACGCGCTGGCCGGGCTACGAGCACGCCTCGCTGGCGCTCTACCGGGCCGGTCTCGGGTTCGCTGCCGCCGGCGAGCCCGATCAGGCCGTTTCCGCCTGGGAGCGCATCGTCGCCGTCGACGCGCACGGCGCCTACGCGCGCGACGCCTACGCGCGCGACGCCGCCGTGCGCATCGCGCAGACGCAGGAGGCCGCCGGCCGCGCCGCGCCCGCCGCGCTGGCCTGGGCGCGGTTCTCCGAACTCTATCCCGACGGCGAGGACGCGCCGGCGGCGCTGCTCAGGGCGATCGACCTGCGCGAGACCGCGACCGACACCGTCGGCGCCGAAGCGCTGCGCGACGACTATCTGAAGCGGTTCCCGAACGATCTCGAGACGGCGTTCGTCGTCGCCGGCTCGCGGGCGCGGCGCGAGCTGGACCGGACCGGACGTGACGGCACGCCGGTCGCAACGCTGGTCAGCGGGCCCGCCGCCAAGAAGAAGGCGACCGCCGTGCGCCGGTACCTCGACCTGGCCGAGGCGCATCCCGACCAGGCCGACGCATCGCTGCTCGCCCGGGTCGACTATCTGACCGCGGAAGAGGCGCTGCGCGACTACCTGGCGCTGCCGATCACGCAGCCGCTGCCGCCGTCCATCGAACGCAAGAACAAGCTGCTCGAAACGGTGGTGGCGCTGTTCAACCGCTGCGTCGAGCGCGGCGACCCGGAGTACGCGCACGCGGCGGCCTACCGCATCGGCGAGGCCGTCGTGCGCCTAGGCGAGGCGCTGCTGGCCAGCGAGCGTCCCGCGGGCCTGGCCGGCGACGATCTCGCGGCCTACGACGAAGTGCTGCGCGAACAGAGCTGGACCTTCACCGAGCGCGGCGAGAATGCCTGGGCCCAGCTGTTGCGCAAGGCCGATCGCAGCACCGGTCGTGACCCGGGCGGCTGGCTGGCGCGCACGGAGACGGAACTGTGGCCGCGCCTGGCGCGCCGCTACGTGCACCGGCCGGAACTGGAGTATCCGCTGGCGGCGGCATCGGCCCGCCCGTGAGCGGACGTGATCACCGCGGTACGGCCCTTGCAATCCCGGGCCACGCCGTTAAAGAAGATTGCCGTTGTCCCCTATGTGGGAACGACGGGAAACGACGAGGAAGCAGGCGATGCGCGTGACCGTGAAAAATGCAGCGTGCCGGCGGGCGCTCGACTGGCGACCTGCCACGGTGGTCCTGCTGGCTGTCGCCGCGGGGTGCGCCGGTGGGGCGCGTCCGGTGCACGAAACGGTGCTGCCGCCCGGCGCGACGTCAGCGGTTGCCATCATCGATACGCTGCCGCCGACCATCGCTTCGTCGGCCGCCGAGGTCACGCGCTGGAGCGCCGGCCAATATCGACACGGGCGCCACGCCGAAGCCGTGGCGTTGCTGGCGCCGTGGCTCGCGGCGCAACATGAGGCCGCGCCGTCGGTGCGCGCGGCTCTCGCCGTGCATCACGAGGCGCTCGGCGAGGTGGACGAGGCCGCGGCGGCGCTGGCGCCCTGCGCGGCCGATGATCCGGCCGTCGCCCGGGCGCGCACGTGGCTGAACCTGCGCGGCGACGCCTTCTCGACCGCGCTTGACGATGCGAAGCGCGCCGCCGAACTGGCGCCGGAGAGCGCGGCCGACCGCAACAACTACGGCATCGCGCTGCTGTACGCCGGGCGTCCGGCCGAGGCGCGCGAGGCCTTCCTTGCCGCGCGGAATATCGACCCGGCGCTGCCGGGTGCGCTGTACAACCTGGCCATCGTCGAGTCGGTCTACTTCTTCGACGACGAGTCGGCCCGTCGCTGGCTCGCGGCGTACCGCCGCCTCGACGACGCGGATCCGGACGGCCTGTTCGAGTCGCTGGGCGGCGACGTGGCTGTCGTGCAGGAGGTCCTGCCGTGACCTGCCGCATCTGTCTGGCGCTGCTGCTTCTCGGGGTTTCGCTGCCCGCCGATGGTGCCGCGGCCGACGACGCCGGCAAGCGTGCCCGCACGCTCGAGGCCATCACCATCGAGGGCGACATCGAGGCGCCCCAGGTCCAGTTCATCACCTCGCGGGATCGCCTGCGTTTCGCGGACGACGTTGGGCGCCGCTACCGGCCGCGGGCCCTCGAGGTTCTGGAGAGTCTCCGGGCGCCGGAGCGGTTGCGGGTCGTCGCACCGCCCGGTTGCCCACGTTTCGAGTCGATCCCATTGCGCTAGTCGGACGGCAGGACGCGGGCGGGCCAGGAACGGCCGCGGCAACAAGGAGTGGAACCGATGAACGGATTGTCCCAGTTCGCCGCCTTCTTCACCTCGGGCGGCCCCTTCATGTACGTGCTCCTGGTCATCGGAGTGCTGTGCCTGGCCCTGGCCGGCGAGCGGTTGTGGGTGATCGGGCGCGCGGCCTCGGTCAACAGCAGCAAGCTCACGCGCGATGTGCTGCGCCTGGCCGCCGCGGGCAACGACGCCCAGGCCGTGGAACTGTGCCGCCAGGTCAAGGGTCCGGTGGCCGGCGTGGCGCTGGCGGTCTTCTCGCGTGGCCCCGCGGACGAGACCTCGCTGCAGAGCGCGGCCGACGGCGCCGCCATCGTCGCCTTGCCGCCGCTGTCGCGGCGCCTGCCGTTCCTGAACATCCTGGCCAACTCGGCCACGCTGCTGGGACTGCTCGGCACCATCTTCGGCCTGACGACGGCGTTCTCGGCCGTCGGCGCCGCCGACCCGGCGATGCGTTCGTCGTTCCTGGCCGCCGGCATCTCGCAGGCGCTCAACACGACGGCCCTGGGTCTGATCGTCGCCGTGCCGACGCTGCTGGCGCACGGCTTCCTGTCGAGCCGCGTCGAGGTCCTGGCCGACGAGGCCGACGAGATGAGCGTACGGCTGATCCAGGCCCTCGTGTCGCGTCGCGGCAACACTTCGCACAGCAAGGCGGCGTAGGCCCATGCCGGCTCGTGATCGCCGCCGCCGCGGGTTCCGGGAGGTCGTGGCCGACGACGTCGACCTGATGCCCCTGATGAACCTGTTCGTGGCGCTCATCCCCATGCTGCTGGTGTCGGCGGTGTTCCTGAACATCACCGTGATCGAGATGAAGGCGCCCGGCGACGAAGCGTCGCAGGCCCGGGCCGAGCAGGCCCGCCTGGATCTCTCGTTGTCGGTGACCATCTCGGCATCCAGCTACGTCGTCGAGGGCAACGGCCTTGAACGTATTTCGCTGGAGCGGAGCGATCCCGGTGCGGCGGCGCGGCTCGCCGGTGTGCTGGCCGGCGTCGCCGGGAAGTACCCCGAAAACCGTGACGTGATGATCGTCTCGCAGGCCGACACCCGATACGAGGACATCGTCCGCGTCATGGACATCTCGCGCGAGGCCGGCCTGCCCGGCGCCTCGCTGCTGGCGGCGAACTAGGCGGCAACGCCCC
>JAIFKS010000151.1 GCA_020049465.1 bacterium
CCGCTGCTGCTGCTGGCCCAGATGGCAGGGCTGGGCAGCGCCGGGCCCATCGGTTGGCTGGCCGCCGGCCGGCGTCAGCCTGCGCGCGCCCGCAGTACCCTTCACGCCCCGGTGCGCGCCGCCGCCGGGGGATTGGCGATCACGGTGATCCACGACGCCCTGACGAACCTCGCCATCCTGGGTATGCTCGATCTGCCGACCGGTGTCGTGCTGGCGGGCGCCCTGCCTTTCTTCCTGGTCCATGCCGGGAGCAATCTCGTGATCTTTCCGACGCTGCTGCCGGTCCTGGCCGACCGCCTGGCGCCGCTGGCCCGTCCGCGCGTGACCGGTCGGCCCGGCCCGCTGCCGATGGTCGCCTGCGTGGGGCTGGGCCTGGCGGCGGTGCTGGGTTTCACGGCCTGCCCGGTCCGCGCCCAGACACCCGAGCCCGCTCCCGCGGCGTCCGCCGCCGTCGACACGATGCCGCGGACGCCGACCGGGCCCATGCCGGCCATCCTGCCGGACAGCCTGGCCACGGCCCCGGCGGATGCCGACACCGCCGGTACCGCCGTGGTCTCGCCGAAGGCCGCGCCGCCGGCCCTCGCGCCGGCCGCCGGACCATTGGGCTGGCGCCGGCCGCTGTGGACCCCGTTCCACCCGACGTTCCTGTCCTGGGTGGAGCAGTCATCCCCGTGGCTGACTTCGGTCGATGGCGGCGTGGCGGCGTCCGCGCGGTTGACCGGCGAGGCTGGAACCTCGCCGCTGCCGCTGGTCGTGCGCGACGGTGTGCCGCTGGGAACCGGACACGCGCTGGCCGATGACCCCTGGCTCGTGGGCCTCGAAGGCGTGGTGGCCTCGACCGGCGGGCTCGGCGCCGACGGCTGGGGCGGCACCGGTGGCGTGATCGAACTCACCTCGCGGGACGAGGAGCCCCTGACCGGCGCTTCGTCGTACCGCGGTATCAAGGGACGCCACGAGAGCTACTACCGCGGCGTCGATTTCCTTTCGCCGCGCGCGGAATGGCGCCTCGGTTTCAGCTTCGAGGAGTCGCTGGACAACGACGGCTACAACCACACGCAACTGGACGATGCCGCGTTCGCGCAGCGCCGCGACGACCTGCTGACCGGCCACGGCAAGGTCCGACAGAGCCGCACGCGCCTGCTGCGCACCTTCGCCGACGGCGGCGAAGTGTCCGTCGACATCGGCGTGGGCCGGCGCACGCGTGACGATCTGCCGGCTCTCGGCGCCGGCAGCCTCGAGTCCTGGGACCGTTCGGCCGCCGTTCGCATGCGCTGGCTGGCCGGCGACTGGGAACTGCGACCGGCCGTCTGGTTCGTCGAGCGCGACGTGCAGTGGGGCGGTCGCTGGGCCGACGTGACCCCGCCGACGGATCTGCGTCTCCTGGAATCGGGACGTCAGGGCGCTCGGATCGAGATCCGCCGTCGTGCTGCGGGAGCTTCGGTCGCCGTCGCCGCGGCCGCTCCGGACAGCACCGGCAACGCGATGCACGGCGCGGACGGGTCGCTGATGGCCATCGTTCCGCGGACGGGGGGCCTGCCTCTTTTGAGCGTGACGGCCCAGGAGTGGAGCCTTCGCGACTCCGGGACGGCTTTGGCCTGGGCGGCGGCGCACACCGGTGCCATCGAGGGCCGCCGCGTCGAAATGCGCACGGCGCTGGGGTGGGAGGGCTCCCTGGGCGCTGCCCATGCGCAGACGCAACTGGCGGCGCTGACGGGCGGCGGTCTGGGCGTGGGGCCCGACGTCTCGGCGGTGTTCAGCCAGCGACCTGCCGATCCCCGCTGGCGCCTGACCCTGGAATGGGGCGGCCGTGCGCCCCGCAGCGACGAACTGTTGACACCCCTGCGGACGACCGTCGACGGACGGCAACGGGTGCTGCTGCCCGAGTCCGGCCTCGAACGCGAGCAAACCGTTCGCGCGGAGTTGGATATCTCGACGCGGGCGCTGGGCCTGGACCTTGCGGTCAACGCCGGTGCGCGTCGCCTGGCCGACGGCATCGCCTGGCGCGTCGACACCGTCGATCCGAACCTCGGGCGCTGGGCGAATGATCTGGACCTGAAGGCGTGGCGCCTGACGACGCGGGCCTCCCGCGCCGGGCGCTTCCTGGGCTGGGTCCGGGTGGCGGCGGAGGGCACGTGGCAGGGTTTCGACGTCACCGCCGGCCGACCGGGCTCGCTGCCTCCGGAGCAGTGGCAGCGCCTGCGTCTGGACTGGGAGAACCATTTCTTCCAGGAGGACGGCATCCTGCAGGTGTCCCTGCTGTCGACCCGAAGATCGGAAGCGACCGACCCGTGGGACGTGACCGGGACCTATCTGCTGCCGGCGCGGACGAACCACGATTTGCTGGTGGGATTCCGGCTGGTGGGGGCCCACCTGATTCTGGGGCTGCGGAACCTGACGGGCGCACGCCAGCAACTGACCTCCGGAGCCTGGAGCCCGGGCCAGGAGATGGACATGCGGGTGGAGTGGGGCTTCCGCCACTAGCGGGGGCTTCGGCGGCAGGGCCGGCCGCTCACGCGGTCGCGCCCGTCCGACCGGCGCGCCGGCCCCGGGGCCGAACCTCCGTTCTGGGCCGGCGCCAGGCGCTGGGCGTCGTCCTGGCGCTGGGAACCCTGCTGGCGGGGCGGCAGGTGCGCCACCAGTTGCTGGTGGGGCCGGACGGCGCCTGGCGCCGCGAAATGTGGCTCGACGCCGTGCTCAAGCAGCCGGAAGGAGACGCCGGCGAAGGTGTTCCGTCCGGATCGGGCGCCATGACAGTCAGCGAGCCCCCGGCAGGCCGCGCCACGGATGTGCCGGAAAATTCCCCCGCCGCCGCAGGCGCCGCCGCCCCGACCGGGCGCCCGTCCCGGGCCGCGGGCCGGTCTGCGCGGGCAACCC
The DNA here is from genome assembly GCA_020049465.1 of bacterium. GTDB lineage: Bacteria > Krumholzibacteriota > Krumholzibacteriia > LZORAL124-64-63 > LZORAL124-64-63 > CAINDZ01. The sequence continues at coordinate 2,875 of JAIFKS010000151.1, forward strand.
TGACCACGCCGCTGGCCATCAACACCTGCCGTCCGGACAGCCTGCAGCTTTTGCCGGGGGTGGGCCCGGTTCTGGCCGCCCGCATCGACGAAGCCCGGCGGCAGGGCACGATCTTCCGCAAGCCGACCGATCTGCTCGGGATCAAAGGCATCGGACCGGCCGCCATGGCCCGTCTGACGCCTCTGGTGGACTTCTCGGCGCCCTCCCGGCCGGCCGCGTCAGCGCACAATCCGCATTAAAGTCAGGCATTTCCCGTCCGATCAAGGGAGCGGCCCAGCAGACCCGGCAACCGGGCCCGCGGCTTGCACGTCCGCGGAGCGGTGCGGGCCGCGGCGTCGGGAATAGGACAGCGGAAGCGGGATACGCGGCATGAACATCGGCACTTCCACACCGCCCAGGGACAAGATCGCCACTCAGCTGCTCGAATTGAAGCTGATCGACGAGGCCGGTCTGGCGCGGGCGAAGGAAATCCAGAAGAAGGACGGCGGATCGCTCGGCCAGGCGCTCGTGCGCGCCGGCGCGATCGACGAATCCGCCTATGTCACGTTCATCGGCAAGCACTACAACCTGCCGGTCGTCGACCTCGGGAAAGCGGACATCGCCAACGATTGTCTCGAGCTGATCCCGGCCGACGTGGCCAGCAAGTTCCAGGTCCTGCCGATCGCGCGCCGCGGGCGCGTGCTGACCGTGGCCATGGCCAATCCCAGCAACATCTTCGCCATCGACGACATCAAGTTCATCACCGGTCTGGACGTCCAGCCGGCCGTGGCGGGCGAGATGGCCATCAAGAAGGCCATCGACAAGTACTATTCGACGACCGATTCGCTGGCCTCGATCATGGAGGGCATCGAGGACGACATCGAGCTCGTCGAGGAGATGGGCGACGACGACATCGGGGCCCAGGAAGGCCAGAACGCGCCGGTCGTCAAGCTGGTGAACACGCTGCTGGCCGAAGCGGTCAAGATGGGCGCCAGCGACATCCACATCGAGCCCTACGAGCGCAACCTGCGCGTACGCTACCGCGTCGACGGCGTGCTGCAGGAGGTCATGGAGCCGCCGGTCAAGCTGCGGAACGCCATCATCTCGCGCCTGAAGATCATGGCCGACCTGGACATCGCTGAACGTCGCATCCCGCAGGACGGCCGCATCAAGCTGAAGATCCTGACCAAGAAGATCGATCTGCGCGTCTCGACGCTGCCCTGCATTTTCGGCGAAAAAGTCGTGATGCGTATCCTCGACAAGGGGAACCTGAACCTGGACCTGGCCGATTTCGGCATGGAACGCAAGGCGATCGACGACATCTACAAGGCCATCGTGCAGCCGTTCGGCATGGTGCTCGTCACGGGCCCCACCGGCTCGGGCAAGACCACGACGCTGTACTCGTGTCTGTCCAAGCTGAACCGGCCCGAGACCAACATCATGACGGCCGAGGATCCCGTCGAGTACAACATCGAGGGCATCAATCAGGTGCAGGTGCGCGACGAGGTGGGGCTGACCTTCGCCTCCGCGCTGAAGGCGTTCCTGCGGCAGGATCCGAACATCATCATGGTCGGCGAGATCCGCGACCTCGAGACCGGCGGCATCGCCACCAAGGCCGCCCTGACGGGTCACCTGGTGCTCTCCACGCTGCACACGAACGATGCCCCGAGCACGATCAACCGCATGATCGACATGGGCATCGAGCCGTTCCTGGTGGCTTCCTCGACGTTGCTTATCGCAGCGCAGCGGCTGGTCCGGCGTATCTGCAAGAACTGCAAGGAGGAAGTCAGGCTTTCCAATGAAGCCCTGACCGACGTCGGGCTTCCTCCGAATATCCCGGTGTTCCACGGCCGCGGTTGCGACCATTGCTCCGGCACGGGATATGCGGGTCGGCAGGGTCTGTACGAGATCATGCCGATCACTTCGGAGCTGCGGGAACTGATCCTGGACCGTGCTTCGACGACCGAGCTTCGCCGTATGGCTGTGAAGCAGGGGATGCTAACCCTGCGCGAAGACGGGTTGATCAAGGTGCGCAAGGGCGTCACCACGATCGAGGAGATCCTGCGCGAGACCGCGGTCACGGACTAGCGGCGACGCAGACACCCCGGCGGGAGGAACCGACAGTGCTTGGCATGCGCGAACTGCTCGAAGAGATGGTGGCCAAAGGCGCCAGCGATCTTCACATCACCGCGGGTCTGCCGCCCCAGTACCGCATCGACGGGAACATGGTCTCCACCCAGTTCCCGACCCTCAACGGGGACGACACGCGGCGCCTGGCCTACAGCATCCTGAACGACGAACAGAAGAAGCGGTTCGAGAACGACCACGAACTCGACTTCTCGTTCGGTGTGCAGGGCATCAGCCGCTTCCGCGCCAACGTGTTCCAGCAGCGCGGCGTCACGGCCATGGCCCTGCGCCAGATCCCGTACCAGATCCACACCTTCGAACAGCTCGGATTGCCGCCGATCTGCCGCACGCTGATCAACAAGAACCAGGGCCTGGTGCTGGTGACCGGCCCCACCGGCAGCGGCAAGTCGACGACGCTGGCGACGATGGTCGACACCATCAACACGGCGCGCAAGGGTCACATCATCACGATCGAGGATCCGATCGAGTTCGTCCACCAGCACAAGGGCTGCGTGGTCAACCAGCGCGAAGTCAACAGCGACACGAAGAGCTTCCCGGACGCGCTGAAGTACGTGCTGCGGCAGGACCCGGACGTGATCCTGATCGGCGAAATGCGCGACCGCGAGACGATCTCGGCGGCGCTGACCATCGCCGAGACCGGACATCTGGCCCTGGCCACCCTGCATACGAACAGCACGTTCGAAACGATCAACCGCATCGTCGACGTGTTCCCGAACGGACAGCAGAACCAGATCCGCTCGCAGTTGTCGTTCTGTCTCTCGGGCGTGCTCACGCAGCAGCTCATCCCGCGCGCCAAGGGCCCCGGCCGCGTGCTGGCGATGGAGATCATGGTCTGCACGCCGGCGATCAAGGCGCTCGTGCGCGACGACAAGGTTCACCAGATCTACGGTCTGATGCAGGCCGGTCAGAAACACGGGATGCAGACGATGAACCAGTCGCTCCACCAGGCCGTGGTCAACAAGTGGATTTCGATGGATGATGCCCTCGCGCGCAGCGGCGACGTGGGCGAGTTGTTGCAGATGCTGGGCGAACCGGCCGGCGTTCGCTAGCCAAGAAGGGGAGGCACCCGTGAGCTCGACGACCGTGTTCCTGTGGAAAGGCAAGACCGCCAAGGGCGAGTTCCTTTCCGGCGAGTACGAAGCGGTGGACAAGAGCGTGGTCAACGAGTACCTGCGCAAGCGCCGGATCGTCATCACCTCGGTCCGCAAGAAGCCGAAGTCCGCGGCGATGGGCGGCATGTTCAAGAAGAAGACCGTCAGCGTCAAGGACCTGTCGGTCTTCACGCGCCAGTTCGCCACCATGGTGAACGCCGGTCTGCCGCTGGTGCAGTGCCTGGACGTGCTCGGCCGGCAGCTGGACAAGCCCCACTTCAAGGAAGTGGTCCAGCAGGTGACCGCCGACGTCGAGAGCGGATCCACGCTGGCCGAAGCGCTGCAGAAGCACCCCCGGATCTTCTCTGACCTGTACTCGAACATGATCGCCGCCGGCGAGGCCGGCGGTATCCTCGACGTCATCCTGAGCCGACTGGCCATCTTCCTGGAGAAGGCCGACGCGTTGCAGCGCAAGGTCAAGGGAGCCATGACCTACCCGGTCATCGTGCTGACCGTGGCCGGCGGCGCCTGCATCTTCATGCTCATGTTCGTCATCCCGGTGTTCGCCAAGATGTTCTCCGACTTCGGCGGCGTGCTGCCGGCGCCCACGCGCATCGTGATGGGGATCTCGGACTTCATCCGCGGCTACTGGTGGGCCCTGGCCGGCGGCGCCATGGCGCTGACCTGGATGTTCAAGCGCTACCGCGCCACCATCAGCGGACGGCGCAACACCGACCGGCTGGCGATGCGCATCCCGATCCTGGGCAACGTGGTCCTGAAGTCCGCCGTGGCGCGCTTCACCCGCACGCTCGGCACCCTGATCGGATCGGGCGTGCCCATCCTGCAGGGCCTGGAGATCACCTCCCGGACAGCCGGCAACCGGGTCATGCAGGAGGCGATCGAAGCCACCGCCAAGAGCATCAGTCAGGGTGAAACCATCGCCCAGCCGCTGCGCGAAAGCGGCGTCTTCCCGCCGATGGTCGTGCAGATGATCGGCATCGGCGAGCAGACCGGCGCCCTGGACGAGATGCTGACGAAGATCGCCGATTTCTACGACGACGAAGTCGACGCGGCGGTCGACGCGATGACCGCGGCCATCGAACCGATCATGATCGTGGTGATGGGCACGATGGTCGGCGGCATGCTGGTGGCCATGTACCTGCCCATGTTCAAGATGTCGAGCGTCGTGGGGGGCTGACCTTGACGGTAACCGATCGCGGCGGCCGGGCCGCGGCGCCGGCCGAGGAAGGCTGGCGCCGGGACCCGGCCGCGCGGCTTCTGCGCTGGCGGCTGGTGATGACGGCCGTCCTGGCGGGCATCACGGCCGTGGCGGGTCTGGTCGGCGCGGCCGAACTCTCGCGTCTCGGCGTGCTGTCCGCGCTCGGGCTGATGGCTACGTCGCTGGCCGTCAGCTGGGCCGCAGCCATGGCCGGTGCGCCGCAGCGCCAGCTGCTGGTGCTGCAGATCGTCGCCGACACCGTCTCGCTCGGGTTGCTCGTGCATTTCACCGGTGGACCGTATTCGGCGATTCCCCTGGCATTCTGTCTGCCTATCATGTTCGCGGCCTACTACCTGGACCGCCGCTGGGCGCTGGTCGCGGCCGGCGCGGCCTCGGCGTTGGTCGGGGGCGGCCATTTCGGGCTGGCCCTCGGCTGGATGGCGGCGGGCGGGAAGCCGGGCCTGGACTTCGTGTCGGGCTGGCCGGTGCTGATCACGGCGCTGCACATGTCCCTGTACGTGGTGGTGGGCCTGATCAGCGGCGACCTGGCGGAACGGCTGGAGCGCCGTCGGCGCGACCAGAACCGCAGCCAGCGCCAGATCGAGCAGACGCGGCGCGAGGTGCGGGACATCCTCGACTGCCTGCGCAGCGGACTGCTGACGATCGACACGCGAGGCATGATCACGCGCGCCAACCCGTCGGCCTGCCGGATCCTCGGACTGGAGGACACGCAGATGCTGGGCGCCCCGCTGGGGACGCTCGTGGACGGCGGTCTCGAGGCGCTGGCCGAAGTGGTCCTGCCGGTCGCCGCGGGCGGCGCGCCGCTGGTGCGCGGCGAGATCACCCTGGTGCGCCGCGGCGTGACCGTTCCGATCGGATTGAACGTCAGCCATGTGACGGGCGCGCGCGGCGAGATCACCGGTGCCGTCGCGGTCTTCACCGACCTGACGCAGGAGAAGGAACTGGTGGCGAGGCGCCGCGAGACCGATCGGCTTGCGGCCATCGGCGAACTGGCGGCGAGCATCGCCCACGAGATCCGCAATCCGCTGGCCAGCATCCGCGGTTCGGTGGAGATGCTGTCCGGCGAACTCGAACTGGAGGGCTACCAGCGTCAGCTGTTCGAGCTGGTGCTGAAGGAAAGCGCGCGCGTCAACTCGATCATCAACGATTTCCTGGCGTATTCGCGCATGCGGCCCGTGGCGCGGCGCCGCTTTGCCGCCAGCGGATTCCGCGATGAAATGATGCTGCTGATCCGCCAGCACGTGGCGGCCGCGCACGGCGACGTCCGGGTCAGCGCCGAAGTCACGCCCGCCGATCTCGAATTGATGGCCGATCCCGGCCAGTTGACGCAGCTCGCCCTGAACCTCGCGATCAACGCCTGCGAAGCGATGCGTTACCAGGGTCGGCTCCGCGTGGCGCTGCACGTGGTCGACGGCGGCGACAGCTGCGAACTGACGGTCACCGACGATGGCCCCGGCATCGAGGCCGACATCCGCGACAGCCTGTTCCTGCCGTTCAAGACCACCAAGGAAGGCGGCACCGGGCTGGGGCTGTCGGTGGTCGCCCGCATCGCGGCGGCCCACGGCGGCACGGTCCGCGCCGAGGACGCTCCCGGCGGCGGCGCCATCTTCCGCGTCCGCTGGCCGCGTCTGGCTCCGCCCGCCGACGGCGCGGCGGGCACCGACGGCGCCCGGGCCGGCGCATCGGTCCCCGTCCCGGTCGGCGCGCCCGCGCCCGCGCCTGTTCCCGCTCGCGAACTCCTGAACGTCTGATCACCCGGCAAATCCTGCCGCTCCCCTGCCGTGCAAACCGCACCATCGGTTCGGCGATCGGGCGACTCGCCATCTTACGTGTGCAAAAATATGCGAAAATGTCATAAAGCACGGCGCATTGCTGTCGATACCGTGAATAACGCTGCATTTCGCCCGGCAGTCCGACACCCAACGAGGAGAGCTCCCATGCCTCTGGGCCGCATTCTGGTCGTTGATGATGAAGATTCCATGTGCCAATACCTGTCCATCCTCCTGCGCAAGGAAGGCTATTCCGTGCGCACCGCCCATTCGGGCGCCCAGGCGCTCAAGGCGATCGAGGAGGAGCCGGCGGACCTGGTCATGACCGATATCCAGATGCCGAAGATGGACGGCATCCAGCTCCTGAAGGGGATCAAGGCCATCGATCCGACCACGCCGGTGGTGATCATGACCGCCTACGCCAGCGAACAGTCCGCGATCGACGCGGTCAATCTCGGCGCTTTCAGCTACCTGCAGAAGCACTGCAAGAACGATGAGATCAAGATCGTCGTGCGCAACGCGCTGGCGCTGCGGCAGGCCAAGACCGAGAACCAGGAACTGCGTCGCGAGCTCTCGAAGAAGAAGTCCCCGAAGGCGATCATCGGGCAGAGCCCGCGCATGCGCTCGGTCTTCAAGATGGTTGACAAGATCGCCGCCACGACGGCGACCATCCTGATCAACGGCGACAGCGGCACGGGCAAGGAGCTCATCGCGCAGTCGATCCACCAGCGCTCGGACCGCGCCAACGAGACGTTCGTGGCCATCAACTGCGGCGCCATCCCCGAGACCCTGCTCGAGAGCCAGCTCTTCGGTCATGTGAAGGGTTCGTTCACCGGCGCCGAGCGCGACCACGACGGCTTCTGCCGCCAGGCCGAGGGCGGCACCATCTTCCTGGACGAGATCGGCGAGACGCCGCACGCCATCCAGGTGAAGCTGCTGCGCATGCTGCAGGAGCGCGAGATCTATCCCGTCGGCAGCAGCAGCCCGGTGAAGGTGAACGTGCGCGTGATCGCGGCCACCAACCGCGACCTGGAGGAAGAGGTCGCCCGCGGCAACTTCCGCACCGATCTCTACTACC